>JBJTRH010000041.1:0-51509 GCA_046076065.1 Planctomycetaceae bacterium
ATCCGAGCGAGAGGATGCCACGATGGCATCCTTGAACGTCCGGCGACGGGGCACTGGCAGCCCCGGGGCCCGGGCAAAACCCGCGTTGCGGGCCGCGCGCGGCCGTCCTACCATCCCGCCCCCGCGCGGGGACTCCGCGCGGAGTCCCCGCCCGCGGTGTGCCATGGACGACGCGCCAGACGATCGGATCCTCGACCACGGTCGCGACATTCTCCGCGCCGAGGGGGAGGCGGTGCTCCGCGCCGCCGACATGCTCGACGCCTCCTTCTGCCGCGGCGTGCGGCTGCTGCTGGGGTGCACAGGGAGCGTGGTGGTGACCGGGATCGGCAAGGCCGGCCTCGTGGCCCGGAAGATCTCCGCCACGCTCGCCTCCACCGGCACCCCGAGCCACTTCCTCCATCCGGCCGAGGCGATGCACGGCGACCTCGGCGCGATCCGCGGCGACGATGTCGTGCTCGCGCTGTCGCAGTCGGGCGAGACGGAGGAGATCACCCGCCTGCTGCCGCACCTCGCCGCGCGACGCGTGGCGATCGTGGCCCTCACCGGGCGGCCCGACAGCTCGCTGGGCCGGGCCGCCGACGTGGTCGTGGCCACGGGCATACTCCGCGAGGCCTGCACCCTCGGCCTCGCCCCGAGCACGAGCACCTCGCTGATGCTCGCGCTCGGCGACGCGCTGGCGCTGGTCACCAGCAGCCTGCGGCGGTTCACCGCCGAGGACTTCGCGGCCCGCCATCCGGGCGGCAGCCTTGGTCGCCAGTTGATGCTCGTCGAGGACGTGATGCGACCGCTCGCGGAGTGCCGGATCGCCGGCCCGCACGACACCGTCCGCGACGTGTTCGCGCGGCCGCTGCCCGCGCGTCGCACCGGTGCCGTGATGATCCTCGACGACGCGGGCACGCTCGCCGGCATCTTCACCGACAGCGACCTCGCCCGGCTCTTCGAGCGTCGGCACGACACCGCGCTCGATGCCCCGATCGGCGGCGTGATGACCAGCCGCCCCACCACGCTGCCGGCGGGCACGCGGCTCCGCGACGCCGTCGCGATCCTCGAATCGCGGCGGCTCAGCGAGCTGCCCATCCTCGGCCACGACGGCCGGCCCGTCGGCCTCGTCGACATCGTCGACCTCGTCGGCCTCGTGCCGCCCGAACTGCTCGCCGCCCCCCGGCAGGCGGCGGCCGCCTGACCCCTCGCGCTCCCATCCCGCTTCGCATGCCCGACACCCCGGACCTTCAGCGTCGTCTCGCCGGCGTGCAGCTGCTGCTGCTCGACGTGGACGGCGTGCTCACCGACGGGGGTGTGACGTACGACGACCAGGGGGGCGAGTCGAAGACATTTCACATCCGCGACGGCCTCGCCCTCCGCGCCTGGCAGCGGGCCGGGCTCCGCGCCGGCATCGTCACCGGCCGGACGAGCCGCGTGGTCGAACGGCGGGCCGCCGAGCTCGGCATCGGGATCGTGCGGCAGGGCATCGACGACAAGCTCGCCGCCGCGACCGAGGTGGTGGCGTCGTGCGGCCTGAGCTGGGAGCAGACCGCCTTCCTGGGCGACGACCTGCCCGACCTGCCGGTCGTGATGCGGTGCGGCGTGGGGGCGGCGGTGGCCGACGCCTGCGCCGAGCTGCGGCGGGCGGCGGACGTGGTGACCAGCCTCCCCGGTGGCCGCGGCGCGGTCCGCGAACTGATCGAGCGGCTGCTCGACGCGCGAGGCGGCTGGGAGGCCGTGGTGTCGCACTACGTGGCCCCGCGTTCCTGACCGGCCCCGCGAGCGAGACGGCGATGGAACATCGATTCGGACGCACGCTGCGGGTGTTTCTCGTCGTGCTCGCGGCGGCGGGCTTCTACCGGCTCGCCGTCGTGCCGGTCGTGGAGCCGCGGGTGCGCGATCCCGCCACCGACCACGAGATGACGCCGGAGGAGGCCGCCGCGATCCGCGCCCGTGCCGATCAGCGGCTGGCGGCGCTCGGCGACATCTTTCCGCCCGGCTCGTGGGAGCGGGAGAACCCGATCATGCTGGAGAGCCGCCAGATGCGGCTGCTCTTCAAGGACTACCACTCGCTGCCCGACGGCCGCGTCAACATCGTGCCCTGCACGCTCGTCGTCCTGCCCGACCGCAACCGGGTGGCGGGCGACGGTCCGCCGGGCCGCACGCTCGTGCTCCGCGCGCCGCAGGGGGCCGTGCTCGAGTTCGACGAGCCGCTCGACCTGCGGCAGGTGCGGCTTGCCAAGCTGGTGGGCGGCAGCCTCCGCGGCCAGGTGACGATCCGCGGCACCCCGACGACGCCCGAGGCCGAGGACGACGTCGAGATCGTGACCCGCGACATCGAACTCGACGAGCTCGAGGTCCGCACCGGCGAGATGGTGCAGTTTCGCTACGGCCGGTCGAGCGGCAGCGGCCGCGGTCTCGTCGCCCGCCTCAAGCCCCGCGCCGGCAGCGGCGACCCGAAGCCGACGGGCAACGGCCCCGGCGACAAGGGACCCAACATCGGCGGCGTCGACTCGATCCGGCTCGACCGCGACGTGCGGATGCGGATCGAGGGGCTCGCCGGCGGCATGCTCCCGGGCGCCGGCAAGGCGGCCCGCCCCCATCCTGCGCCGGCGGCGCCGGGGGAACCGCCGCCGGCGGACCCGCCCGTGCTCGTCAGCTGCCGGGGTGCGATGTGCATGAACGTGTCGGCCAACGTGATCACGCTCGAGGACGACGTCGACGTGGTCCGCGCGCCGGCGGAGGGTCAGACCGAGCAGCTCGCGTGCGATCTGCTCGCGATCGTGCTCGCGCGGAAGCAGCGCAGCGGCGAGGCCGGCGCCACCGGCGGCCGCGGCGGGCTCGAGCCGGTGGAGATCCAGGCGAAGGGGGCACCGGTGGTCGCCCGCTCGACCGGGGCGCGGCTGGAGGCGCGGGCGGCCCGCCTCGGCTACGAAATCGCCACGCGGCGGATCCTCCTCGACGGCGAGGATCCCGTGTCGTTCGCGGCCGATGGCACCGAGATGGAGGCGCGGAAGATCGACTACTGCCCCGGTCCGCCCGGCGATCCGGGGTCGCTGATGGCCGTCGGCCCGGGATGGCTCCGCGTCGCCTCCGGCACCGCGCCGCCGGCGCGGGTCCGCTGGCAGCAGTGGCTGCGGATGCGGCCCGACGGCGACGGCCACGTGGTGTCGCTGGCCGGCGACTCCGACGTGACCGTGGACGGGCAGGGACGCCTCTCGGCCGCCGAGATGCACCTCTGGCTCGAGGTTGCCAAGCGGCCGCAGGCCGCGGCGGCGCGGCCGATGGCCGGGCCCGACCTCTCGGGCGTGCGTCCGTCGCGGTTGCTTGCCCGCGGCATGGTCGAGGCCGACGCCGAGGAGGTGGCCGCACGGACCGAGCGGCTCGAACTCTGGTTCCGCACGATCGATCCGCCGCCCCCCCCGCCGCCAGGGCCGGCGGTCGCAGCGCCTGCGGCCCCGGCGCCGGCGCCGGCAGCGTCCGTCGCGGCCGTGGCGCCGCCAGCACCTCCCGCGCTGCCGCGGCCGGTGCAGCCGCCTCCGCCGCCAGCGGCGAAGGGCCGCGGCAAGATGATCGCGACCGCCGCGCTCGTCCGCGGCCAGGTGACGCTCGCGCCGCAGGGCAACCAGGTCGACGAGATGTCGATGGAGGGGCAGGTGCACCTCGTCGAGCAGCCCACCGATGCCGGGCCGCAGCCGCCGGGCGCGGCTCCACCCGAGCCGGGCATCGAGATCCGCGGTGACCAGATGCAGGTGTCGCGGCCCGCGGGACCGGATGCGAAGGCGATCGTGTCGGGGCGGCCGGCGGTCGTGTCCGGCCGGGGCGTCGATCTCGAGGGCCCGATGGTGGAGTTTGACCGCGGCCGCAACCGGCTCGCTGTGGACGGCGCGGGGCGGCTGTCGCTGCCGATGGCCGCGGGTGCGGGAGGGTTCGACGCGCTCGCCGTCACCGCCGGCATGCCCGCGGCCCCGGCGGCCCCGCAGGGACCTCCCGGCCGGCTCGACGTCACCTGGAAGGGACGGCTCGACTTCGATGGCCGCACGGCGCGATTCATCGACGGGGTCGTCGCGAAGGGGGGCGCCGCCGACGTGCACTCGGGGTCGCTCGACGTGGTGTTCGATCGGCCGTTCGAGTTCACGGCCGGAGCGCCGCAGCGCGGGGCCGCGCAGCCCGAGGTGGCGCGGATCGCCTGTGGCGCCGGCGTGCGGATCCACAGCGAGTCGGCCGACGAGACCGGCCAGCCGACCGTCGAAGAGCTCTTCGTCCGCGACCTCGTGATCGATCGCCTCACCGGCGATGTCACGGGCACGGGACCGGGCCGGCTGACCAGCACCCGCACCGGCCAGGCCCCCGCGATGGCGCTCCCCGCCGGCCCGCCCGGTGCCGGCGGCCCCGCCGTGCAGCCGGTCTCGGCGTCGCGGAAGCCCGACGGCCTCACCTACCTCGGCGTCGATTTCCAGCGAGGTCTGCGGGGCAACCTCCACCGGCGGACGATGGAGTTCCACCAGCGGGTCGAGGCGATCTGGGGTCCGATCGCCAGCCGCGGCGACACGCTCGACGCCCACGCCGCCGGCGGCCTGCCCGAGGGGGCCGTGACGGTGAACTGCGACGTGCTCGGCGTGGGGCAGTCGCCGCCGATTCCCGGCCGGCAGCGGTCGACGATCGAACTCGGCGCCGGCGGCAACGTGCTCGTGGAGGGGGAGTCGTTCACGGCCCGCAGCGCGCGGCTGACGTGGAGCGAGGCGAAGGACCTGCTCGTGTTCGAGGGAGACGGCCGCAGCGACGCGCAGCTCTTCCGCCAGCTCAAGGCGGGCGCGCAGCCCTCGAGCGCATCGGCCGGCAAGATCCTCTTCTGGCCGAGCGCAAATCGGGTGGACGTGGAGGACGCCCGCTTCCTCGACCTCGACCAGCTCCGCGGCGCGGGTGGTGGCGGCGGCCTCCCTGGCCTGCCCGGCGGTGGCGGCGGCCCGCGCCCGCTCACACCGCCGCGGGTCCCCGGCACCTGACGTCAGGCGATCCGCCGCGACTCCTGCTCGAGCGCATCGAGCACGAACCGGATCACGTCCGGGGCCACCGCGTCGTAGAAGGCCACGCTGTGGCCGCCGCCGTGCGGCTCGAGCTTCGCGGTGTGCGGGATGCCGAGCGCCGCGAGCTTGCCGTGCAGCCGTGCGGCGCCGTCGTGCCAGTGCACGTCGGCGGGGTCGCTCGCGAAGAACTGGTGCCGCGGCCAGTTGAGCGGATGCACGTGGAGGATCGCCGTCTCCTGCCGGGCCCGCTCGATGTCGCCGAACAGCTGCCAGAGCGTGTCGTAGAGTTCGCCGTCGTCGCGATCACCCGCCTCGCGCATCGCCTGATGGAAGTCGACGGCCGGCGCGATTGCGGCCGCCACCGGAAACACGGCCGGGTGCCGGTAGGCAATCCGCAGGGCGCCCTGACCGCCCATGCTCGTGCCGACCAGCGCGATCCCGGGGGGTGACACGCCGAACCGTCGGGCCACCTCGCCCCGCACCGCCTCGACCACGAATCGCTCCGGCGTGACCACGCGATCGAAGGAGGGCACGATCTGGTCGAGCCACCAGGAGCGGCCGGTCCGCGGCGCGATCACCGGCAGGCGGTGCTCCTCCACGAGCCTCGTGAGCGCGGGCATGTCCTGCAGCCAGCGTTCCCGGACGCCGTGCAGGTAGATGACGGCCCGGCCGGGCAGGGGGTCGGGAGGCGTGTGGAGTTCGCACGGATGCCCGCCGACCTCGATGACGGACCAGTGGGCTCGCGGCGGCGGCATCGGTGAAGCCGGGGGGCGGGAAAGACCGGCCCTATTCTAGCCGCAGCCCCGCCCGCTATCCTGCTCGCTTCCCGCCGCGCCTCGCGATCGTCGCGGCATGTCCCGCAGGGCAGCCACACCATGGAAATCCTTCTCTCTCCCGAACAGCTCGCCGCCGGCATCGGCCGCCTGTCGGACGAGGTCAAGCGCGAGGTCGGCCGCCGGCCGCTCACGGTGGTCGGCGTGCTGACGGGCAGCATCGTGCTCGTGGCCGACCTGATCCGCAGGCTCGAGGGCCCGGTGATCGTGAGCATGGTCTGGGCGAGCAGCTACCGCGGCACGGCCACGCGACCGGGCGAACTCGAGCTCCGGCTCGACCTGCTGCCCGACCTCGCCGGACAGGACGTGCTCCTCGTGGACGACATCTTCGACACCGGCCACACGCTCAAGGCGCTGCTCGCGGAGCTGCGGCAGCGGGGGGCCGCGAGCGTGCGGTCGCTCGTGCTGCTCCGCAAGACCGGCCGGTCGGAGGTCGACATCGAGCCCGACTTCGTGGGCTTCGAGATCCCCGACAAGTTCGTGGTGGGCTACGGCCTCGACTTCGACGGTGACCTGCGGCACCTGCCGCACCTCGCGGCGCTCGACGACGACGACATCGCCGCCGCCCGCTCCGCCCAGGCACGATGCACAGCGCCCGCCGACCGCTCCTGATCGCCGTCCGCGGACTCGATCCCGTCGGCACGGGGCGGCAGGCCGAACTCCTCGCGCTGGGGCTCCGGGCGGAGGGCCGCGACGTGCACGTGGCGATCACGTCGACCGGAGGCAGCATCGCGGCGCGACTCCGCGCCGGGGGCATCCAGGTGCACGAGGTGGGCCGCAGGCCGCAGCCCGACGTCGCCGCGGCGGTGCGGCTTGCCGCCCTCGCCCGCCGGCTGCGGGCCGGTGTGCTCGTCTCGTTCGGCCGTCGGCAGGGGGCGATGGCCGCCACGGCCCGTCTCATCGTGCCCGGCCTGCGCACGGTCGTGCATGCGGCGCACGCCGCGACCACGATCCGCCACCGCCGCTCGCTCCGCGCCGCCGATGCCGTGGTGGCGGCGGCGGACGACGTGGCGGCGGCGTGCAGGCGATGTGGTGTGGCGGATCACAGGATCGCGACCGTGCCACCGGGGATCTCGGCCGACGCGACTGACGCACGCTCGCGGGATGAGGTGGCCAGGCGGCTCGGACTCGATCCGGCCTGCCAGTGGACGCTCTCGGTGGCGCCGCTGGTGGCCGAATCGCGGCTCGAGCGACTCATCTGGGGCATCGACCAGCTCGGCGTGGTCCGCCGGGGCATGCAGCACGTGCTCGTGGGGAGCGGGCCGCAGCTCCGCAGGATCCTGCGCCGGGCCCGGGTGCAGGAGCTCGCGGAGCGGCTGTTCGTGGTGCCGCACTGCCCGCTGCTGCCCGACCTCCTCGGGCAGATCACCTACGTGTGGCAGTCGGGCGACACCGCTTTCGGTGGCGCGATTCTCGATGCGATGGCCCGCGGCGTGCCGGCGGTGGCCGTGGCGAGCGGCCCGGCGCGGCAGCTGGTGGCCAGCGGCGAAATCGGCTGGATCGTGCCCGCCGAGCCGGAGAGTGAGTTTCCGCGGCGGGCCTTCACGATGCTTGAGGCGCCGGACACGCTCGCGGCCGTCGGGGCCGCGGCCCGCCGTCGCGCCGTCGAGGTGTTTCCCGCCGACCGGATGGTGGCGGGATTCGCCGCCGCGATCGACGCCGTGGCCTGAGGTCGGCCCGGGCCGCAGCGCGACGCCGAGCAGCCGTACGGCTCACGCCGTGACGCTTCCAGACCGAGGCCGGAGCGATCAGCGAGGGCCTGCGGGGACGGACGCCTCCGGGCCGACCGCGAAGGGCCAGTTGTCGATGCAGCCCGATCCCTCGCCGTCGCGCACGGTGACGAACAGCCGGTAGCCGCCGGGCTCGCGCGGGGCCTGCACGACGACGCGACCATCGGTCGTGGCCTCCGCGATGCAGCCCGCCACGAGCGCGGGCTCGCGTTCCCGATCGCCCCCCTCCCGCCGGTCGTTGCTCTCGCGGCGGACCTCCCACTCGTAGCGGAGGTCGCGGCCCTCGGGGTCGCGATAGCGGGCCGTGGCGGTCATCGTGGCCCCGCCCGCGAGGGTGCGATTCGCCAGCGGGACATCGGCCTCCTCGAGCACCGGCGCCCGGTTCGCCGGCCACGCGCCCGTCCACGCCTTCGTGACCGCGTCGACCGTGATCGTCTTCTCGCCCGTCGGCAGGAACATCCCGAACCAGCTCGCGGTGGCCTCCTGCTTGCTGCCCCACAGGAAGGCATAGCTGCCGAGGCATTGCTTCTCGTCGGCCAGGATGTCGGCCGTGGTCGTGGCGTAGGTGGCCGCCTTCTGCCGGCTGGTGGGCTCGATCGGCGCCTTCCACTCGGTCTGGGCCGTCTCCCAGGGGCCCGGGAGCCCGTACTCGGTGACGCAGTAGGGCTTGTGCCAGCCCATCCGCCGCGCTGCCTCCCCCACGCCGCCGGCGCCCGCGTAGGCGTTGATGCCCAGGATGTCGACCGCGGGGGCGTGCCGGACGATCGCCGCGACCTTGTCGTCGTTGACGTTGGCCACGACCGTCATCACCGGATGGTTGGGATCGATCGACGCGATCAGCTCCGCGAGGTGGTTCACCTCCCGCCAGATCTGTTCATTGGCGCCGTTGCTCGTGGGCCCTTCCATCTCGTTGCCCAGGCCCCACGAGAGGAGCGCCGGGTGATCCTTGAAGCGGCGGACGGCCGCCTCCACGTCGCGCCGCTGCCGCTCGACCTGCACCGGGTCGTCGTAGCGGAAGCCATGCCGTTCGTGGCCCAGCCAGAGGCCGATCGTGACCGCGATGCCCAGTCGCTGGGCCCGATCGAGGAGCGACTCGCCGTCGGTCTCGCGGGCGGCGCTCTCGGCGTCCCAGGTGCGGATCGCGTTGCCGCCGCAGGCGGCGAGCACCTCGAGATGGTCGATGCCGGCAGCACCGCGGATCCGAAAGGGCGTGCCGTCGCGCACGAGGCGATACCCGGTCTCGGCGTCGCCCTCCACCCGGACGACCGAGCCGGCGGCGTGGGCGTCGGCCGCGCTGCCGGCGAGCAGCATGGTGGCGGCCAGCGCGACGAGGCCCGTCGAGCGGGGTGTGGATCGCGACCCGCCCGGCGGCGTGGAGAGGGCGAACATGAGGTGGCCTCGTGGTGGAGTTCGCGGAGTGTACTGCGGATGGGCATGGCTACGGGTGCCCGCGCCCGCGGCCTTACGGCCGGTCGGCTTCCACGGGAGCGTCGCTGCCCGAGGCTGTGAGGGCTCGGCCGGCGGCCGCGCGACGCACGTGGCCGTCTTCCGCCACGAGCACGCCCGCCTTGAACACCTTCGCCGGCAGCGCGAACATCCGCGCCAGGTCGCGGTCCGGCCGGTAGATCGCGAGATCGGCGTCGGCGCCCGGCCCGAGGTGGCCCTTGGTCGTGAGCCCCGCGATCCGCGCCGGGGCCGCCCGCGTGACGATGCACAGTTCCTGGAGCGAGTATTCGCGGTCCAGGTCCTTCAGCGGGCTCCGCTTCCGCACCGCGGGATGGATCCGCTCGAAGGCCGCGCGGCGGAAGGCGGCGTCGCCGAGCAGGGCCATGAGGTGCGGGTAGGCCGTGAAGTGGGCGCCATTGGGATGGTCGGTGGTGAGCGCCAGCCGCCACGGGTCGCTCGCCGTGAGGAACCATTCCAGCCCGATCGCCCACTGCCAGGCGTGGATCAGGCTCTTCTCCTTGTAGGCGATCGGCAGGATGCCGCAGCCGCCCGAGAGGTGAAGGTCGTGCGACACCCAGGGCACGCCCGTGGCGTGCGCGAGATGCTCGGCGGCCGCGGAGTCGCCGGTCATCGCGACCGTCTCGCCAAACAGCACCTGCCCGACGTCGAGCGTGAGCGACTCGTGCCGGTTGAAATAGTCGACCAGCGGGGCCACGCCGGAGCCGAACGAGCCCTCGTCGAGATCGCCGCCGGCATAGCTGTGGAACTGCACGTGCGCGAGGTGGGCCCGGCGGCCGCCGAACGCCTTCATCGTCTCGAGCAGGGTCTGCCAGTTGCCGGGCAGGCCGAGGTTGGCGGTGTGCACGTGGAGCGGATGCGGCAGGCCGATCGTCTCCACCGTCTCCGCGAGCCGCTGCAGCAGGATGCGGGGCGTGAGGGTCCGCCCCGGCAGGGGCGTGTCGAGGTCGTGGTGATCGCCGCGGGCCTGCCGCCAGAATGCCGCGCCGCCCGGATTGGCCACCTTCACCGCCCAGCCCCCGCCCGCGCGGATCGCGTCGCCCACGAGCCGCGCGATCTCGCGGGGGGTGCCGCGATCGAGCGCCTCGAGCACCGCGGCGTCGTCGGCGGCGAGCAGGTAGATCCCCTTGTCGAGAATCGGTAGCTCGGCGAGCTCGAGGTGGGCCCGTGCCGCCGCCGACGTGGCGATCGCGGCGTCGAACACGGTGGTGTAGCCGAGGGCGGCGTAGGCGGCGCCCGTGGCGTGGATCGTGGGCACGGCGGCCGGAGCGGCCGCGCGGCGGGCGAGGTGCGGGGCGATCCGTCGGCCGAGGCCCACCTTCGGTCCCGCCACGTGGCTGTGGAGATCGACGCCGCCGGGCATCACGACGAGGCCCGTGCAGTCGATTCGCCGAAACGCCGCCGCGTCGGCCGGCCGCGGCACGATCCGGCCGCTCTCGATCCAGAGGTCGTCGATCACGCCGTCGCGGCCGGTGGCGGGATCGTGGATCCTGCCGCCGGTGAGCACGAGGCGGTCGTGGGAGGCGGTCGTCATGCGGGCGGCTCCCGGCGCGCCCCGATCCGCGCCGCGACCTGCCGCAGCGCGGTCGCGTCGGCGGGCAGCCGCACGACGGCGACGTCGCCTGCGGCCCGGGTGACCGCCGCCTCCACCTCGGGCGTGGCCACGCCCGCCACCATCACGCAGTCGACCTCGCGGCGGTCGAGCAGGCGGACGGCGTCAGCCTCGGCCGGCAGAAACCGCCCGCCGTCCCGGTCGGCCCGCGCGATCGCTCCCGCGGCGCCGAACCGCCACGTGCAGACGTCGATCGCGGCATCGCCGCGCTCGCCGAGTGGAACCTCGAAGGCCGGCTTGCGATGGGCGAGCGCCCGCACGAGCGACGCGGTGCTCCACGCCGCGAGGCCCACGCCGTCGTGCCGCCAGTCGGTGACGAGCGCCACGGTCGTGGCGGTCATGGCCGCGGACGCGAGCTCGCGGGCGGCGGCGAGCACGTGAGAATCGGCGGCGAGTTCGTCGATCGGGAGGTCGCGGATCGCGGCCTCGACGACGCGGGCCAGATCGACCGCGGCGTCGGTTGCGAGTGCGAGATGCCGGTGGTCCGCTCTCGGCACGGCGACGTCGCGCGGGCCCACCGCGATCGTGCGGCGGGCCGCGTCGGCCGGCCCTGGGGCGGCGCCCGCGGCGACGAGCTCGCCTGCCGACGGCCCGGGATCGCAGAACCAGAACACGACGAGATCAGCCCGGTCGCGAAGCTCGCCGGTGTCCGCTGTCACCGACCCGATGCGGGCGAGCAGCGGACCGATCGTCCGCGATGTCTCGGGGCTTCCCGGGTCGACTGCCGCGGCCACGGCCTCGGCCACGTCGCAGGCGGCCGCCGCCGCCTCTGGCAGGGCTCCGACGAGGCCCGTGACGAGCACCCGCCGGGCGGCTGCGAGCATGGCCGCGGCACGGTCGAGGTCGGCGGCGGATGCGGCGGCGGTCATGCGGAGCGGAGCATGATCGCTGGGGCGGCGTCAGGCAAGGCCCGTGAGCGGGCCGGCGTTGCAGTAGTCGGGATTGCCGAACCGCTCGAGGCCCGTGTGGCCCAGCGCGTGGGCGAGCGTGAGCAGCAGCCGGTTGTGCGGCACACCGGGAAACTCCAGGGCCCGGCCGGTCGTGAACCCGAGCCCGCCGCCCACGAGCACCCAGGGGATGTCGTCCTGGGAGTGCGAGTTGCCCTCGCCGAGCTCGTTGGTCCAGAGGATCGTGGTGTGGTCGAGCAGCGAGCCGGTTCCGCCCGGCTCGGGCGTCTCGGCGAGCCGCTTCGCGAGCCAGGCGATCTCGCCGGCGTACCAGGCGTTGATCTTCGTGAGCTTCTCCTGCGCTGACGCGTTGGAGTTGGGCTCGTGGGAGAGCTCGTGCTGGGCCTCGTCGACGCCGATCCACTTCATGTGCGGCTGGCCGACGGAGTTGGTGTATTGCAGGGTGGCCACGCGGGTGAAGTCGGCTGCCAGCGCCGACACCACGAGCTCGATCTGCATCCGGCTGATCCGCGGCATCTGGTCGTTCTGCTCGACGACGCCCTGCTCGAGGACCGGCACGGCGTGCTGCGCCGCGGCCGGTTCCGCCGCGAGGTCGCGTTCGAAGCCGCGAACGAGCGCTGTGTGCTCCTCCAGGATCCGCCGGTCCTCGGCCGGCAGTGTGGCCGCCACCTTCGCGAGATCCTCGTGGACCTTGTCGAGGATGCTCCGCATGCTCTCGCGGTCCTTCGTCTCGCCGTAGAGCCTGGCGAACATCTGGTAGGGATCGTCGATCGGCGCCACGGGCTTGTTCGGGCCGGCGTAGACCATCCGCGTCCAGGTGTCGGCCTTGTTGGGCACGAGCACGCCGAACTCCAGCGATCCGAAGCGGGTGTGCGTGTCGGGCGACGCCTGGAGGTGCTGCCGGATCTCCTGGTCGATCGAGATGCCGCTGGCCCAGCCCGCGGGCGAGGCACTGCCGCCCTGGACGTTGCCCGGAAACAGTTCGATGCCCGTGAGCAGGCAGCCCATGCCCCGCATGTGGTCGTCGCCGTCGCCGCGGACGCTGTTGTTCACGCCCTTGAGCGTGAGCAGGCGATCCCAGAACGGCTCGAAGGGGGCGAGGATCCGCGGCAGCTCGCGGTCGGCCAGCGGCCCCGCCTCCGGCCAGAAGGTCTTCTTCACCACGCCGTCGGGACTGAACACGATCACCAGCCGGCGCTTCGGGAGGGCCGGGGCTGCCGCCAGGCTGGGGAGGTTGCCGAGAAACGGGAGCACTGCCGAACCCACGCCGAGTCGGCGGAGCAGGTCGCGGCGGGAGAGCGACGGGCGCGTCATCGCGAGGCCTCCGGTGGAAAAGCCGCCACCTCCATGATATCGACCATCAGCCGGCGGATGTCGAATCCATCGGCCACGAACGACTCGCGAAGCCGATCGAGCGTGTCGACGCCCCAGGCCCTGACGGGCTGCCTGACCAGCGCGTGGAACAGGGCCTGCACGAACGCCTCCTGGGCATCGCGGCTCGTCGCGCACCAGGCGCCCAGTTCGTGTGCCCCCCGGAACGCCCCCGCCGGACCGATTCGCGGAAGGTACGACCCCGATGCGTTGATCGGCTTCTCCATGCCCCCGGCCCGCTCCACGGTGCGGTGCCGGCCGATGGCATCGAACTCCTCGAGGGCGAAGCCGAGCGGATTGATCATGGTGTGGCACGACTGGCAGGCGACCGCGGCCGTCTGGGCCGCGACCCGCTCGCGGGTGGTGAGGTCGGCCGCCTGGTCGGCCGCGAGCGGCGCGATCGCCTGCTTCGGCGGCTTGAGCACGTTGCCGAGGATGCTCCGCGCGAGAAACACGCCGCGGTGGATCGGCGACGAGGAGGCCGGGTAGGAGAGCACGCTCATGAGATACGGATGCGAGAGCACCCCGCCGCGCCGGCCCTCGTCGAGCCGCACGGCGGTGAAGGCCGCGTCGGGGGGCAGGGCGACGCCGTACAGCGGCGCGAGCCGGCCGTTGAGATGCACGTCGTCCGCGGTGAACAGCCGGCGGTAGTCGCCCCCGCGCCGCAGCACGTCGTCGAGCATGAGCCCGAGGCTCGTCCGCAGGTCGGCGGCCACGTCGGGCGTGAACTCGGGGTGCACGGCCGGATCCTTGGCGAGCTCGGGCCCGAGGTCGACGCGGAGCCACGCGAGCAGGAACTCGCGGAGCTTGGCCGTCGTGCGGCGATCGGCCAGCATCCGTTCCGCCTGCCCGCGGACGTCGGCGGGGGTGACGAGCTGCCCGCGGGCCGCCGCCTCGAGGAGCGGCTGGTCGGGAATCGAGTCCCAGAGCCCGAACGACAGCCGGGCGGCCGTGGCGAACGGGTCGGCATCGGCCGGCGGCTCGCGGAACAGGAATCGCGGCGAGCCGAGCGTGACGAGCAGCGAGCGGCGCAGCGCCGTGTCGAGGTCGGGCGCGTCGGCGAACGGCCGGTCGACCACGAGCGACCGCTGCTCCGCGGTGAGCGGCCGGCGGAAGGCCCGCTCGGCGAACGCGGCGGCGAACGCCCTTAGCCGGGCTTCGCGATCGGGGGCGTCGCGGCCGACGTGCGACAGCCGCTCGAGACGTTCGAGCACGTGGTCGGCCGTCTCGATGGCCGCGGCCGTGGCGGCGGAGAACCACTCGGCCGACACCCCCGTGCCGCGGTCGTAGCCCAGCGAGCGGTCGTCCGGCGGGAAGGGCGTCGTGACCGCGAACACCGGCGGCGACTCCGTCGGCACGAGCACCCGCTCGGGAATCGTCTCGAGACAGCCGAACGGCGGTTTCCAGAGCAGGCGGATCGACGCGGGCGACTCCTTCTCGTTCTCCTTGTTGTCCACGCCCTGGTTGGCCTTCGAGAACTCCAGCCGCAGCGGATGGGCCCGTCCGCCGAGCAGGAACACGCGGCCGCGATGCTCGGTGCCGTCCCCCGATTGCACATACGCATCGATGGTCGCCGGCTGGCCCTCGTCGGCGTTGACCCAGAGTCGGGCGGAGTGGTCCGTGTGGATCACGACGTCGTGCCAGCCTGTCTCGGCGGGCACGATCGACCCGGTCCAGCGGATGGCGAAGCGATCGGGCTCGATCCTGTCGGGGGCCGGTCCCGCGAGCCCGAAGTCGAAGGCGACGCCCGGGTCGATCCGCTCGAAGACGAAGCCCCGCCGGCGGCTGAACTCGCGGGTCTTGAAGTACGCCCCGGTCAGGCCGCGGGCGTCGTCGATGGGGGGCTGCGGCCCTCGGAAGCTGCCGACCACGTCGGCGAGCACGCGCTGATGCTGGCGGACCGTGAGCCGCTGCAGCTCGGCACGGGCGGGCCGATTGCGATCGCGGGCCACCGCGGAATAGAAGGACTCGTGAACGAAGGCTGCGACCTGCCGCGCGGCCTCGCCGGTGACCAGCGTGGGATCGTCCTCGGGCATGGTCTCGTCGATGTAGGCGGCGAGCTGGTTCACGGAGCGGTCGCCGACCAGCGGGGCCGGCACGTCTGGCGTGCCGACGCCCCCGTCGCCGTGGCAGCGAACGCAGTGCTCGCGATAGATGACGAGCCCGGGCGATTCGTCGGGCGGCGCGGCCCCGGCGACGCCGGCGATCAGGAGCACGAACACGAGCCCGGCCACCGCGATCACCGTCTCGAGCACCGTCCATGTCCGCAGCGCGTCGCGGACCGAGAGCCCGAGGAACCGGCACACCAGCCAGAAGCCCGAGTCGTTGACGTGCGACGCGATCGTGCCGCCGGCCGCGATGGCGATGGTCATCAGCGCGGGAAACGGCTCCGGGCGGCCGGCGGCCGTCACGAGCGGCGCGACGAGCCCGGCGGCGGTGATCATGGCCACGGTCGCCGAACCCTGCAGCAGACGGATGACCGCGGCCACGAGCCACGCGATCACCAGCGGCGGCAGCGCGGCCCCGACGAGCGACTCGGCCACGGCCTTGCCGGCGCCGGAGTCGACGAGCACCTGCTTGAACACGCCCCCCGCGCCGGTCACGAGCAGGATCGTGCCGGCCGGCTCGAGCGACCGCTCCGCGATCCGCTGCACCTCGGCGGCGGGCATGCCGAGACGGATGCCGAGGAACCAGAACGCCGCGAGCGTGGCCAGCAGGAGCGCGGTGAAGGGATGCCCCACGAGCGCGAGCCAGCGGGTTGCCGGGCCGTCGCCGAAGGACGTGCGGGCGGCCGTGTCGCCCACGATCAGCACCAGCGGCAGCGCGAGCAGCGCGATCACGACGCCGAGGTGCGGCGGCCGCCGGCCGGCCGTCCGCGGAGCCGCCGCCGCCGCGGGCTGCTCCGCGATCAGCCTTCCCGGCGCCAGGGGCGCGAGCACCCGCACGCCGATCACCGCCGCCACAGCGAGCGTGGGCACGCCGGCGGCGATTCCCATCGCGATCACCCAGCCGAGATCGGCGTCGAGCAGCTGGGCCACGGCGGTGGGGCCGGGCGTGGGCGGCACGAAGGCGTGGGTCACGGCCATGCCGGCGAGCATCGGGAAGGCGAACGTCGTGATCCCGGTGCCGGTGCGGCGGGCGGCGGCCGCGGCCAGCGGGAGGAGCATCACGAGCGCCACGTCGAGGAACACCGGGATGCAGACGAGAAACCCGACCGCCGCCAGGGCGATCCAGGTGCGGGCCGGCCCGACCACGGCGATCAGGCCACCGGCGAGTCGCTCCGCCCCGCCCGACTCCTCGAGCATCGCGCCGAACATCGAGCCCAGGCCGACCACCACGGCCACGAAGCCGAGTGTGGATCCCATGCCGCCGCTGATCGAGGCGATCACCTTGTCGGGCGGCATGCCCGCCGCGAGGCCGACGCCGATCGCCGCCGCGAGCAGGGCCACGAAGGGATGGACCTTCGCCCATACGACCGCGGCGACGAGCGCCACGACACCGGCGGCGGCGACGAGCACGAGGTTCAGCGATTCCATCGGCGACGCCGCGAGGCGCTCCCTGCGAGCCGGCCTGTAGCGTAGCCTACGCGGGCCATGAAGGCCCTTCTCCTCACCTCGCCGGGCGAGCTGTCGATCGCCGAGGTGGACGATCCCGTGCCCGCCCCCGACGAGGCCCTCGTGCGGGTGGCGGCCTGCGGGATCTGCGGCAGCGACGTGCACGGCTTCACCGGCGCGACCGGCCGACGGATCCCACCGCTCGTGATGGGGCACGAGGCGGCCGGCACGGTCGTGGCGGTGGGCGCGGGCGTGTGCGGGCTCGAGGTCGGCGCGCGGGTGGCGATCGACTCCACCGTGTTCTGCGGCGCGTGTGCCCGCTGCGCGGCCGGCCGTGAAAACCTCTGCTCCCGGCGGCAGGTGCTCGGCGTGTCGTGCGGCGACTACCGGCGTCATGGCTGCTTCGCCGAGTTCGTGGCCGTGCCCCGCCGCTGCCTGCATCCGCTTCCTCCCGGGCTCGACTTCGTGACGGCGGCGCTGCTCGAGCCGCTCACGATCGCGTTGCAAGCCGCCACGCTCGGCGCCGCCGGCCCGGCGACGCGGTCGGCGGTGGTCGTGGGGGCGGGCACGATCGGCCTGGCGGCGGTGGCGGCGCTCGTGGCTCGGGGCGTGAGGCGGGTGGCGGCGATCGACGTCGTGACCGCGCGGCTCGACCGCGCCCGTAGGATGGGCGCCGCGGAGGTGTTCGTGGCCGACCGGCCGGACGTGGGGCGGCTGGCCGCGGCCTGGGCCAGCGCGACGCCCGACGACGACGGCGCCGACCTCGTGATCGAAGCCGTGGGCACGAGCGACTCCGTGGCGACGGCGGTGGCCGCGGCGGGCCGGGGCGGCACGGTCGTGCTCGTCGGCAACGTGTCGCCGACGATCGAGCTGCCGCTGCAGGCCGTCGTCACGCGGCAAGTTCGGCTGCAGGGGTCGTGTGCCTCGGCCGGCTCGTATCCGGAGGCGATCCGGCTGGCGGCGAGCGGCGCGGTCGACCTCACGGGCTTCGTCTCGGCTGTGGCGCCGCTCGTCGAGGGGCCGGCGTGGTTCGGGCGGCTTCGCCGCGGGGAGCCGGGCGTGGTGAAGGTGGTGCTCTGTCCCGAGGGAGGATTCGCATGACCGACGTGTCGCTCTTCGACCTCACCGGCCGCACCGCCCTGGTGACGGGCGCAAGCCGCGGTCTCGGCCTGCAGATGGCGCGGGCCCTCGCGCGGGCCGGCGCGAACCTCGTGGTCACCGCCCGCTCGGTCGACTCGCTCGCCGGCCCCTGCCGCGAGCTGAGAGACCTCGGCCGCACCGTGACTCCCGTCGCGCTCGACCTCCGCGACGAGGCGAGCATCCGTGCCGCCGCGGCCGCCGCCCTGGCCGCCGGCCCGATCGACGTGCTCGTCAACAACGCCGGCTGCAATGTCCGCAAGCCGGCCCTCGACGTGACGTGGGACGACTGGAACACCGTGCTTGACACGAACCTCCGCGGCACGTTCTTCATGGCGCAGGCCGTCGCCCGGCAGATGCTGCCCCGCGGCTGCGGTCGGATCGTGAACGTGGGCAGCGTGACGAGCGTGTTCGGGTATGCCGGGCTCGCTCCCTACACCGCGAGCCGGGGCGGCGTGAAGCAGCTGACGATGAGCCTCGCCGACGAGTTCGGACCGCACGGCATCACGGTCAACTGCCTGGCCCCCGGCTGGTTTCGCACGGCGCAGAACGACGTGCTCTATCGCGACGAGGCCTGGCTCGCCTACCTCGTGGATCGGATCCCCCTGCGGCGGCCCGGCCGGCCCGACGACCTCGACGGGGCGATCGTGTTTCTCGCGTCGGATGCCAGCGGCTACATCACCGGCCAGACGCTGCTCGTCGATGGCGGGATCACGACCGGTGCCACGCGGGCCCTGCCGGCGGCGCGGTGAGCGTCACGCCGGCCGGGCGAACACGAGCCGGCCGGCCGAGGTCTGGAGCGTGCTCGTGACGCTCGCCCGCACGGTGCTGCCGATCCGGTCGCGGCCGTTCTCCACCACCACCATCGTGCCGTCCTCGAGGTAGCCGACGCCCTGGTCCGGCTCCTCCCCCTGCTTCACCAGCCGCACGCTCAGGGCGTCGCCGGGCACGAACGTCGGCTTGAGCGCGACGGCCACGTCGTTGACGTTGATCGCGGGCACGGAGCGGACGCCGGCGAGCTTCGCGGCGCTGCCGTCGATCGTGATCACGCGGCCGCCGAGTTCGCGGGCCAGGTCGATCACGCGGGTCTCGAGCGAGACGTCGTCGTGTGACTCCTCGCGCGGGGAGATGACGTCGATGTCGATCGCCTCGTTGGCCCGGAGCCGGGCCAGCACGTCGAGGCCGCGGCGGCCACGGGTCCGCCGCTGGCGATCGGCCGACTCCGCAGACGTCTGCAGGTCGTCGAGCACGAACGACGGCACCACGAAGCGGCTCTCGAAGACGCCGGCCTCGGCGAGATCGGCGATCCTCCCGTCGACGATGGCGGTGGTGTCGAGCACGTTGGGCCGCAGTCCGCGGACGTCGCGGGCGAACTCGACGTAGGGCAGGATGAAGCGGAACTCGTCGCGGGTCTGCAGCAGGAGGCTGGTGCAGATGTAGCAGAGGATGCTGCCGAGGATCAGCGGCAGCCAGGTGCGGAATGGACTGTCGGGGTCGACCGGCAGGATCGGCGTGAGCGCGAGCATCGAGACGTAGGTCAGGAAGGCGCCGATCACGAGGCCGAAGTAGACCGCCGTGATCACCGTGAGGTCCTTGTGGCGGATCGAGGTGTCGATGCCGATCACCGCGAGCGTGAGCGCCACCATGCCAGCGAGCACGGCCCACGGCTCCCAGGCCGACGAAGCCTGCGCCACCTGCGAGCGGAAGATGAGCACGGCGATGCCCACCGACACCATCACGAACAGCGCGCGGAGGACGAGCAGGGCCATGGTCGAATCGCACGACGAGGAGCGGACGGACGAGGCTCTGATTCTACCACCGCCGCCACCGCCGGCCCATCGGCGGCCGGCTCACCCCGCCGCGATCCGCCGGCGGTGATCGACCTCGAGAAAGCGGTCGGTCATGCCCGCGATGTAGTCGGCCACGCTCCGCCGCAGGCCGCACGTCTCCGCCCGCTGCCGGAAGCCGGCCGGCAGCGCCTCCGGATGGGCGGCATACCACTCAAAGAGCTCCGTGAGCTTCTGCTGGGCGGGGATCCGCATGTCGAGCACCCGCGGGCTGCGGTAGACCCTCTCGAAGAGGAACCGCTCGAGCTCCCGCTTGCCGGCGGCGATGCCCGGGGCGTGGGCCACGATGCGGCGACCGGGCTGGCCCTCGCCGCCGCGGTAGACCTGCCGGACCCGGGCGGCGGAGTCGACGCCGAGGGCGTGGATCGCCGCTCGCGTTTCGTGAATCAGTTCCGCCACCTGGAAATCGACGAGCTCGTGGAGGATGGCCCGGCGGGCCTCGATGCCCGCGAGCGGGCCGTGCCGCTTGGCAACCCGGGCGGCCGCGTCGGCCACCAGCGGCAGCTCGCGGAGCTCGTCGAGCGTGACCAGGCCGAGCTCGATCGCGTCGTCGGCGTCGTGGGTGTCGTAGGCGATCGAGTCGGCGGCATCCACCACCTGCGCCTCGAGGACCGGTGCCGGCGCGGTGCCGTCCTTCTTCCGCGTCGCCTGGGCGTCGAGCACCTCCCGCGAGAGGTTGAGGCCGGGGAAGTTCGGGTAGCGGGTCTCGAGCAGCTCCATGATCCGCAGCGCCTGAGCGTTGTGGTTGAAGCCGCCGTCGTCGCGGAGGAGCTCGGCGAGCGTGTCTTCGCCGGCGTGGCCGAGCGGCGGGTGGCCGATGTCGTGGCCGAGGGCGAGCGTCTCGACGAGATCCTCGTTGAGGCACAGCGCCCGTGCGAGTGTGCGGGCGATGCTCGTCACCTCGAGCGTGTGCGTGAGCCGGCTGCGGTGGTAGTCGCCGTGGTAGCCGGTGAACACCTGCGTCTTGTGCGCCAGCCGGCGAAACGCCGCCGAGTGCACGATCCGGTCGCGGTCCCGCTGGTAGGGGCTGCGGAACTGGTGCGGGGGCTCGGGATGCACGCGGCCCGCGGAGTCGACGGCGTGCATCGCCCAGGGGGCGAGGAGCAGGCTCTCGCGGGTTCGCCAGTCGGGCTGGCTCCAGCCGGGATCGTCGGCGGTCATGCCGCGTCCTCCGCGGCGGCGCGGGTGAGCTGCTCCCAGAGCGCGTCGAGCGACTGCGGCAGCACCCGCACGCCGGCGATCGCCGGCATGAAGTTGACGTCTCCCGGCCATCTCGGCACTACGTGCCAGTGGAGGTGGCCGGGCACGCCCGCGCCCGCCACCGCGCCGAGGTTCAGCCCCACGTTGAAGCCGTGCGCCTGCATCGCCCGCGTCATCCGCCCGCACCACGCCGCGATGCGCCGCTGCAGGTCGAGCAGCACGTCGTCGGCGAGGTCGCCGAGGCTCGCGTGATGGTCGAGCGGAGCCACGAGGAGGTGACCGTTGGAATAGGGATAGCGGTTGGTGATCACGAGCGACAGCGGTGTCCGCTCGACCACGCCGAGGCCGCGAAAGCGGCATGGCTCGACGGCCGCCGCCCGGCAGAGGAAGCAGTCGTGGTCGGCGCCCGGCCGCCATGCAAGCTCGCCGGCCACGGGCTCCGCCACGGTGTCGCCCTGCACGTAGCCGAGTCGCCAGGGGGCCCACAAACGAGTCTGGTCCATGCGTGCGAGTCTACCTGCGAATCCGGCGTTCAGCGGAGGGCGGGGGTTCCCTATGATTGCGGGCGTCGGGTGCGGATCGTGGATCCTCAGCGGCGCGGACCCGGTGGTCAGGCCAGGCGGCGAGGCGGTCGTGGAGTTCAAGGTCGCGATCGACGTGTTCTCGGGGCCGATGGACCTGCTGCTGTACCTCGTCAAGAAGCACGAGGTGGACGTCACCGAGGTGCCGATCGCCACGATCGCCGCCGAGTTCGTCGCCTACCTCGACGTGCTCGAGAACCTGGCGATCGACCAGGTGGGCGAGTTCGTCGACCTGGCGAGCGTGCTGCTCGAGATCAAGGCGCGGGCGCTGGTGCCACGGCCGGAGGAGACCGAGGAGCCGGTGGAACTCGTTCGCGAGGACCTCGTGCGGCGGCTCCTCGAATACAAGCAGTATCGCGACGCCGCCACGATGCTCGAGGACCGCGCCCGCCAGTGGGAGCTGCGGTTCGCCCGCCAGGTGGCCGAGCAGCCCGCCGGACGGCCGGGACCCGCCGAGGTGGCGATCGCCGACGCCCATGCCTGGGATCTGGTGGGGGCCATGACCCGCGTGATGGCCAAGCGGGAGAAGCGGCGGCCCCGGCAGATCGTCCACGACGACACGCCGATCGAGACGCACGCCGCCCGGATCGAGACGCTCGTGGCGGAGCAGGGGAGGGTGGCATTCACGAGCCTGTTCGATGACGATATGCCGCGATCCCGGATCGTCGGCATCTTCCTGGCGGCGCTGGAGCTCGTGCGTCGGGGCAGGCTCTCGACCCGGCAGGAACAACTCTTCGACGAGATCTGGCTCGAGCCCGCCCCGCCACGATCGCCCGCCTCCTCCTCTTCCACCACCCCGCCGCCCGACGCCGCATGATCGACAACGCCCCGTACCGCACCCTCGTCCACAAGGGACTCACCATCGAGGGCTACTCGCGGGCGGCCGTGCAGAGCTGCTGGCGGATTCCCGAGCTCAAGCTCGGCTTCGACCTCGGCTCGCAGCCGTGGGGCTTCATGGCCACGGCCACCTGGTTCGTGACCCACACGCATCTCGACCACATCGCGGCGCTGCCGGTGTACGTGGCCCGGCGGCGGATGATGAAGATGGAGCCGCCCACGATCTACCTCCCCGAGACCGCGATCGAGCCGATCGAGCGGCTGCTCAAGGCCGTCAGCCGGCTCGACCGGGGCCGGCTTCCGTGTCAGCTGCTGCCCGCGCGGCCGGGCGACGAGATCGAGCTCTCCCGGGAGCACGTCGTTACGGTCTCCTCGACCTGCCATACGATCCCGAGCGTTGGCTACGTGGTCTGGGACCGCCGCCGCAAGCTCAAGCACGAGTACCAGGGTCTCCCGGGCGACAAGATCCGGGATCTCCGCCTCTCGGGTGTGGACGTGACGCACGAGATCCGCGCGCCGCTGGTGGCCTATCTCGGCGACAGCTCGCCGGAGGGCCTCGACCGCTGCCCGGCGATGTTCGAGGCCATGGTGCTGATCACGGAGCTCACGTTCGTGGCCCACTCGCATCGCAAGGAGAAGATCCACAAGTTCGGCCACATGCACCTCGACGACCTTCTGGCCCGTCGCGACAGGTTTCGCAACGAGATGGTGATCGCCACGCACTTCTCGACGCGGTACACCGACGACCGCATCCGCCGGATCCTCGCCAAGAAGATTCCCGACATGCTCGACGGACGGCTGAACATCTGGCTGTGAGCGGAGGCTGACGGCGGCGGGTGGCACCTGCCGGCCGCGAGGAGGACAGCAATGGCACTGGGTAGCGCTCGCTCGAATCACACGGCGAGGGTGGCCGTCGGTGGGCCACGTGGACTCTGGTGTGCATGGGCCTGCTGGGCGGGCTTCGCCGGCTCGGTGTGGTCGGCCGAGGAGCTGCTCACGCCGGTCACCGAGGCGGTGGTACGGCATGCGACCGGTTCGCCCGACGGCTCCGCAGCGTTCACGTTTGTGCCGCAGGACTTTGCAGCGCCGACGAACGACCTGCCGGTGGGCGTGTTCGACTCGGGGATCGGCGGCCTGACCGTGCTCGAAGCGATCCTCTCGCTCGACGCCTTCGACAACCGCACGCTCAAGCCCGGCGCCGATGGTCGCCCCGACTTTGCAGGCGAGCGGTTCGTCTACCTCGGTGACCAGGCGAACATGCCATATGGCAACTATCCGCGTGAGGGCAACGAAGCGTATCTCAAGGAGCTGATCCTCAAGGATGCGGTGTTTCTGCTGGGGCGACGCTTCTGGCCGGCGGCCGACGCACCGCGGCCGTCGCTGGAGAAGCCGCCGGTCAAGGCGATCGTGATCGGCTGCAACACCGCCACGGCCTACGGCCTCGCGGAGATTCGCGCTGCCATTCATGCGTGGGGCATTCCGGTGTTCGTGGTCGGCGTGGTGGAGGCGGGCGCGCGGGGGGTGCTCGAGTCGAAACGAGACCTTGTCGCCCGTGACGAGGCGATCGCCGTGCTCGCGACCATCGGCACCTGCAACAGTCGGGCGTACCCAAAGGCGATCAACGCCACCTTCGGCCGGGCTGGCCGCCGGGTGCCAGAGGTCGTGCAGCGTGGATTCGCCGACCTTGCCGCGGCGATCGAGGGCGATCCCGCGGTCACGGCCCGCACGAGCGTGGCGCAGGCGATCGCCGCCGACCTGCGGGCAATGATGGACGAGTATCGCGCCTCCGGCGGCACGCGGCCGGTGGGCAGCGTCGTGCTTGGCTGCACCCACTTTCCATTGGTGCGGGAACAGATCCTCGCCGAGCTCGGCCGGCTCCGGCAGGCCGACGTCGATGGCACGCGGCCGTTTGAGACCCTGATTGCCGAGGATGTCGACGTGATCGATCCGGCGGGCCTCACGGCACGGGAACTCTTTCGAACGCTGGCCCTCGAGCGGCTTCGGGCTCCAGACGCCGCGGACGGTGCGGCAGCAGGCCCGAACCTGTTTTTCATCTCGGTTCCACGGCCGCATCCCGGCGACGACGCCGCGTGGGCCAGCGCCAGGTTTGCGCGGTCTCCGGGGAAGCTCGACGTCGAAGACACCCGCGTCGTCCCGATGACGGTCGATCTCCTGCCGGAACCGAGCCTCAACCTGATTCGCTCGCGGCTGCCGACCGTGTGGCGCAGCCTCGGCCGCTGATGCGGAGGTCGGTTCATCATGGGCCTCCCCGTTTGACTACGTGGAGAGGTTGCCCCAGACTAAGCGGCTTCCTTGTGGCAGGCACATGCATGAGTGACACGACCCGCGTCGCGTCCATCAGGGCGACGGAGAAGGGCACCGTCCCGCGACGACCGCGGGTGAGGCCGCGACACCGTCCCCTCGCCATTCTGGCGGCAGTGGCTGCGGTGCTTGCGGTGTGTTCCATGGGACTGGCCGCCGATCCACCCGTGCCGAAGCCCGTCAGGGGCTACGCCGCCACGGTGCAGCCTCTGGCCACCCGCGCGGCCCTCGACGCCTTCGCCCGCGGGGGCAATGCCATCGATGCCGCGGTCGCTGCCGGGCTGACGCTCGGCGTCGTCGACGGGCACAACTCCGGCATCGGCGGCGGGTGCTTCATTCTGCTGCGGCTCGCCGACGGCAGGCTGGTGTGTCTGGATGGCCGCGAGACCGCCCCAGCGGCGGCGACCCGTGACATGTTCCTTCGCGACGGCCGCGCGGTCGACGCGCTGAGTCGCAACGGTGTTCTCGCCAGCGGCGTTCCCGGGGCGCTCGCGGCCTACGCGGTGGCGGTGGAGCGGTTCGGACGGCTCCCGCTGGCCGCCGCCCTCGAGGCCGGCATCCGCCATGCCGAGGACGGGTTTTCGATCGACGCCGTCTACGCCCGCAAACTGAAGGCCACAGCGGGCGATCTGGCGGCGTTTCCCGCCTCGCGGAGCGTGTTTCTCCAGGACGACGGCAGTCCGTGGCCGGAGGGGCATGTGCTCGTGCAGAAGGATCTCGCCGGCACGTATCGTGCGCTGGCCGCGGACGGTCCGGAGTGGTTCTATCGCGGCCCGTTCGCCGAGGCCACGGCCGCGTTGATGATGAGCGAAGGAGGTGTGCTCACCGCCGAGGATCTCCGCGACTACAAGCCGCTGGAGCGGAAGCCGCTGGTGTCCACCTATCGCCACTGGACCATCGTCGGCTTTCCGCCGCCGAGCTCCGGCGGCATCCACGTCGCGCAGATGCTCAACGTGCTGTCGGGCGTCTCGGAGGACGACCTGAAACCCGGCACGGCCGGCTTCGTGCACCGCGTGGTCGAGACGATGAAGCTGGCGTTCGCCGACCGCGCCTACTGGCTCGGCGACCCGGCCTTTGTCGACGTGCCGACGGGGCTCGTGTCGATGGAGTATGCCCGCCAGCTCGCGGCGCGCATCGACCCCGAGCGGGCCACGCCCGTTGCCCGGCACGGCGAGCCTCCCGACTGGCAGAACGTGCACTTCGACAAGCACACCACCCATTTCGCGGCGGCCGACGAGGAAGGCAACTGGGTGAGCATCACCGCCACGATCAACACCGCCTTCGGGTCGAAGGTGGTGGTGCCCGGCACGGGCGTGCTGCTCAACAACGAGATGGACGACTTCACCGTGGCACCGGGCGTGCCCAACCACTTCGGGCTGGTGGGGGGCGAGTTCAACGCCGTCGCCCCGGGCAAGCGGCCCCTGTCGAGCATGTCGCCCACGATCGTGCTTGACGCCACCGGTGAGCCGGTGATGAGTATCGGTGCGGCGGGTGGGCCGACGATCATCACACAGGTGCTCCTCGGGCTGATCCACTCGCTCGACCACGGCATGCCGCCCGGCGAGGCTCTCGCACAGCCGCGCTTCCATCACCAGTGGAGCCCCGACCGGGTGCGGCTCGAGGAGGCGGCCGGCGGGCAGCTGGCCGACGACCTTCGCTCCCGTGGGCACGAGGTGGCCGTGGAGAAGGCGTTCGGCGCCTGCCAGATCATTCGGCGGCCCCAGGGGGCGTCGTTCGAAGGCGCAAGCGATCCGCGGGTGCCGGGGCTGGCTGCGGGCAGCAGTCCGTAGGAGGGTGCATGGCGCTCCGCCGAACGCGATGGTCGGCCGTCTGCGTGATCGTGTCCGGGGTGTGCGGCGTCGCGACGGGGCCCGCGGTCGCCGACGACGCTCGGCCCGCGGTGGTCGTCGGCGACGAGGCGCTGCGGGTGCACGCCGAGACCTTCGTGTTCGACGGTCACAACGACCTGCCGTGGAAGCTGCGGACCACCGTCGGGGGCAGCCTCGATCGCGTCGACTTGGTGGCGGGAGTGCCCGCCTACGCCACCGACATTCCGCGGCTACGGCGGGGCAACGTCGGCGCGCAGATCTGGTCGGTCTATGCGCCGTCCGAGACGGCTCGGAAGGGCACGGCGCTGCAGACCACGATCGAGCAGATCGAACTCGTCCACGAGCTGATTCGCCGCCATCCCGAGACGTTTGAACTGGCCCTCTCCGCGGACGACGTCGACCGCTGCCGTCAGTCGGGTCGGATCGCGTCGCTGATCGGGATCGAGGGAGGGCACTGCATCGAGGACTCGCTGGCCAACCTGCGGCGGCTCCACGACCTCGGAGCCCGTTCCATGGCGCTGACGCACGCCGACTCCGTCGGCTGGGCCGACGCGGCGACCGACGAGCCGCGGCACGGCGGGCTCACTCCGTTCGGCGAGGAGGTGATTCGCGAGATGAATCGGCTGGGCATGCTCGTGGATCTGTCCCACGTCTCGCCCGACACGATGCGGCATGCGCTGCGGGTGACGACCGCCCCGGTGATCTTTTCCCATTCCTCGGCGCGGGCGATCGCCGATCATCCCCGCAACGTGCCCGACGACGTGCTCACGCTCACCGCCGCGAATGGCGGCGTGGTGATGGTGACCTTCTACTCCGGCTTCGTGCATCCGGAGTCGGCACGGAAGCGGGCCGACATGTTCGACGTCAGTCGCCGGCTGCGGGCGGAGTTTCCCGACGAGGGCGACTACAAGGCGGCGAAGCGTCGCTGGGAGGCCGAGCATCCGATCGACCGGGGCTCGGTGCACGACGTGGTCGACCACATCGACCACGTCGTGAAGGTCGCCGGCATCGACCACGTCGGCATCGGGTCCGACTTCGACGGGGTGACGCTGCTGCCGCGGCAGCTTGAAGACGTGTCGGCGTATCCCGCCATCACGCAGGAACTGCTCAATCGAGGCTACCGTCCGGATCAGGTCGACAGCATCATGAGCCGCAACGTGCTGCGGGTGTTACGGGCGGCCGGACAGCCGTGAGCGGTGGTCCGGCCGTTTCGACGCCCAGTACGACAGACTCGTAGGCGTGCAGCGACGGCAGGCCGCCGGTGTGCAGAAACAGCACATTCTGGTCGGCCGTCCACAGGCCTTCGCGGGCCAGGCCGATGAGCCCTGCCATGATCTTCCCCGTGTAGATCGGGTCGAGCAGGATGCCCTCGGTGCGGGCAAGCATCCGGACGGCTTCCACCATGCCGTCGTTCGGCAGGGAATACTTCGGCTGCCAGTAGCCGCCGATGCAGCGGACCGCCTCCGGCGGAATCTCGATGCCAAGTTCGAGCAGGTCGGCCACGGCCTGAGCCTCGGCGCGGACGATGGGTATCTGATCGTGCGGATCCCGGCTCACGCCGATGCCGAGCAAGGGCACGTCGATGCGATTCCCCAGGAAGCCGGCGAGCAGGCCGCCATGCGTGCCTGAGCTGCCCGAGCCCACTACCACCGCGTCGAACGCCAGGCCCATCTCGAACCACTGCTGCTGCATCTCCAGCGCGCAGGCCGCGTAGCCGAGACCGCCGAGCGCGTTCGATCCTCCGGTGGGGATGATGTAGCCCGCGCGGCCCTCCGCGGCGAGTTCATCGGCCACCTCCTGCATGGCCTGCGACAGGCAGCTGCCGCCTGGCACGACGGTGACCGCTTCCACGCCCATGAGGCGGAAAAGGAACTGATTCCCGCTGGCGTCGATGCGATAGCTGCCCGGGATCCGTTCTTCGATGACGAATCGGCACTTCAGGCCCTCCTTGACGGCCGCCGCCAGCGTGAGGCGGCAGTGGTTGGACTGCGGTGCTCCCGCCGTGATCAGCGTGTCAGCGCCACGGGCCAGGGCATCGGCCACGAGGAACTCGAGCTTGCGGGTCTTGTTGCCGCCCGGGAACAGACCCAACATGTCGTCGCGCTTGACCCACACCCGAGGGCCCGAGCCACCCGGGCAACCCGCTGCCAAGGCCGCCGAGAATCGCGGTAGCGGCTCGATCGGGGTGACGAACGGCGTGTAGCGGCGTCGGGGAAAACTCGACAGGTCCATAGTCGTCTTCCGGCGGGAACGCGTGCGGCTGATTGGTCGTGTGCGATCGCAACTTGTATATTATATTTGTTCGCCGCCTGTCATGCGGCGTGTGCATCGCACCATTCAGCCCGTGTGTCGCCGACCCCATGTCCACGAAACGCCGCGACGCCTCGATCCCGCTGAGCACCAACAAGCCCCTGCTGCGGTGGGTCAGAAAGATCGCCGAGCTTTGCAAGCCCGACGCGATTCACTGGATCGACGGCTCGCAGCGGGAGTACGACCTGCTTTGCGAGCAGATGGTCGCCGGCGGCACGCTCATCAAGCTCAACCAGAAGACCTGGCCCGGCTGCTTCCTGGCCCGCTCGGATGCCAGCGATGTCGCCCGAGTCGAGGAGCGGACCTTCATCTGCGCGCTTTCGAAGGAGGCCGCCGGCCCGACCAACAACTGGGTCGATCCCTTCGAGATGCGAAAGCGGCTCAAGGGCCTGTTCAGGGGATGCATGAGGGGCCGCACGATGTACGTGTTGCCGTTCAGCATGGGCCCACTGGGGTCGCCGATGTCGCAGATCGGCGTGCAACTCACCGACTCGCCGTACGCCGTCGTCAACATGCGGATCATGGCCCGCATCGGCAGGAAGGTTTTCAAGCTCATCGATCACGATTTCAAGCGGGTCGTGCCCTGCGTGCATTCCGTCGGCGCCCCGCTCAGCAGGGGCCGGAAGGACGTCCTCTGGCCGTGCAATGCGGAAAAGTACATCGTCCATTTTCCCGAGACTCGCGAGATCTGGAGCTTCGGCTCGGGCTATGGCGGCAATGCGCTCCTCGGCAAGAAGTGCTTCGCGCTCCGGATCGCCTCCGCGATGGCTCGTGACGAGGGGTGGATGGCCGAGCACATGCTCATCCTCGGCATCGAGAATCCCCAGGGGAAGAAGATCTACGCGGCCGCAGCCTTTCCCAGCGCCTGCGGCAAGACCAACGTTGCGATGCTGATCCCGCCGCCGCATTTCCGGGAGCAAGGCTGGAAGGTCACGACGGTGGGTGACGACATCGCGTGGATCAAGCCTGATGCGCATGGCCGTCTGCGGGCCATCAACCCCGAGGCCGGATTCTTCGGCGTCGCCCCGGGCACCAGCGAGAAAACCAATCCCAATGCGATGAAGACGCTGTCCAGGAACACCATCTTCACCAACGTCGCCCTGACTGACGACGGCGGCGTGTGGTGGGAGGGCATGACGGACGAGCCGCCGGCGCATGCGATCGACTGGCAGGGCAACGACTGGACGCCGGTGATCGCGTCGGAGAAGGGCACCAAGGCCGCCCATCCCAACGCCCGTTTCACGGCGCCAGCGAGCCAATGCCCCACGATCGACTCCGGGTGGGAGAATCCCGCAGGCGTTCCCATCAGTGCCTTCATCTTCGGCGGCCGCCGCGCGACAACCATGCCGCTGGTCTACCAGGCGTTCAACTGGTCGGCCGGGGTGTACGTCGGTGCCACGATGGGCTCGGAGATGACCGCCGCCGCCGCGGGCACCATCGGCACGGTTCGCCGCGACCCGATGGCGATGCTGCCTTTCTGCGGCTACAACATGGGCGACTACTTCCGCCACTGGATGAACATGCAGCGGAAGCTGAGCGAAACGCCGCGGATCTTCCACGTGAACTGGTTTCGCAAGGACGCAGACGGCGCGTTCATGTGGCCCGGATTCTCCGAGAACATGCGGGTCCTCGCCTGGATTTTCGATCGCGTACGGGCGGGAGGTCGGGCCCGCGAGACGCCGATCGGCTGGCTGCCCCGCTACAAGGACATCGACTGGACGGGCCTCGATTTTCCGGAGGAGAGGTTCGATGCACTACAGGTGTTCGATCGTGCGGCCTGGCGGGCCGAGGTGCTGAGTCACGAGGAGATCTTCCTGGACCTCCACTCGCACCTGCCCAAGGAGCTTGTCTACGAACGCGAACTCCTGATCTGCCGCATGTGACGACGTGCGGCATGGCCGCTCACGGTATCTTCGTTCCGATCGCCGGTCATCGTGCCGGTGCTGTCATACCTCTTGCGAGGCCGGCATGGTTTCGTCGACACCTGAGCAAACTATCGCCGCGCCGCACCCCACGGTCGCTTCCGGTGGCGACACATCGGCGCGACGGATCCTCCTCGGGCTGCTGCTCGGCGCGGTGCTGGGCTTGGGGGCCAACATGCTCCTGCGTCCCGGAGCGGCGGTCGATGGCGTGGCCGCCTGGGACAGCAATGGCGACGGGGTGCACGATGGGCTCGACTGGTTCTGCCAGAACGTGGCCACGGTCGTCGGCCGGTTGTTTCTGCGGCTGATGGCCGTGGTGGTGGTTCCGCTCGTGGTATCGGCTCTCGCGCTGGCCGTGGTGGAGATCGGCGACCTGCGAAGGCTCGGCCGCATCGGCGTGCGCACGCTGCTGTTCAGCGGCATGCTCTCGGCGAGTGCCGTGCTGCTCGGGCTCACGCTCGTCAACGTGATCCGTCCCGGCGATGCGCTCTCAGCGGACGCGCGGCAGGCGCTCGTGGACCGCAACGCGGCGGGATCGGCCGACGTCGCCCAGAAGGCGAGCAAGGCGAAGTCGGTTCGCGACATCGTGATCGACATGGTCCCGGAGAATCCGCTCCAGGAGATGGTCGGAGCGGTGGATGGAAGCTCGAAGGGCAACGGCATGCTGGCCGTGATGGTGGCGTCGCTGCTCCTTGGAGCTGCGCTCGCCGCGAAGCCCGACGAGTGCCGCGGCGTGATCGCCTGGCTCGAAGGCTTGAACTCGGTCGCCATGACGATCATCGGATGGGCGATGACGCTCGCGCCGCTCGGGGCGGGCTGCCTGGTCTTCTCCATCGTGGCAACGCTGGGATTCGAGGTCCTCGTATCTCTGTTCTGGTTCACCCTCACCGTGATGGCGGGGCTCCTGCTCCAACTCGTCGTGGTCTATCCCCTCGTGCTCGCGCTGTTCAGCAAGGTGTCGCCGCGGGTGTTTTTCTCGGAGATTGCCGAGGCGATGCAGGTGGCGTTCGGCACGTCGTCGTCGAACGCCACGCTGCCCACGGCTTTGCGGGTGGCGGAACAGAATCTACGGTTGCCCCGGGAGAAGGCCCGCTTTGTGTTGACCGTGGGAGCGACCGGCAATCAGAACGGGACAGCCCTCTACGAGGGGGTGGTGGTGCTGTTCCTCGCCCAGGTATTCGGGGTGCATCTGTCGCTCGCGCAGCAGGTCACCGTGGTCCTGATGTCGATCCTCGCGGGGATCGGCACGGCGGGCGTTCCCGGCGGATCCCTCCCGCTGATCGTGGTGCTGATGCGGTCGGTCGGCGTGCCCGGCGAGGGCATCGGGATCATCATGGGCGTCGACCGTATTCTCGACATGTGCCGCACGGTCCTCAACGTCACGGGCGACCTCGTGGTGGCGACGTGCGTCTCCGGTGCGGCTGCGCATCCGGATGGCGAGAGCTTCGCGCCAGGTGCATGAGTCGCCGGCATCCGCGTGCAAAAAACGACATATCGCGGGGTGAACGCCCAGCCGGGCGTTGGGCCTTCGGGGGTGGGCTGATGGAACGTAGACTAGGGTCATGAAACCATTTTCACAGGCAGGTAGTGCGACACGGTTTGCCCCCGTTGCGGTCGAGTCGCGGCGGGCACTGCGTCATGAGGTCGCCCGCTGCCTGCTGCTCGAGATTTTTCGCGGGAACGTGCCCGCCGGCACTCGGCTGATCACCCAGAAGCTTGCCAAGCAACTGGGTGTCAGTGCCACGCCGCTCCGCGAGGCGCTCGTCGAGCTCGAGTCGATCGGCATGGTCGAGATCAGTCACAACCGCGGCGCCGTCGCAGCGGCGTTCGGCCCCGCCGAGCTTCGCGGCATCTATCAGGTGCGTCGCGTGCTGGAGAGCGAGGCAGCCCGCTGCGCCTGCGGCCGCATCGACCGGGACTTGCTCGAGTCGTTCCACGCCGAGATGCTCGAGCATGCCGGCCGGCGTGTGAAATCCGCCGCATGGCTCAGGTCCGCAATGGCGTTCGATGCCCGATTCCATGCCTCGATCGCCGAGGCGTGCCAGAGCCCCAGGCTGGCCCGGGAGATCGATCGCCATGCGCTGCTCATGCAAACCATCAGCGAAGCCATCGGCAACGAGTATCACAGCAAGGAAGATGGCATCCAGGAGCACCTCGAGATCATCGACGCCCTGCTCGCGGAGGACGCAGATCGGTCGGCCCGTGCCATGGCGAAGCACATCGATGCCACGGCGAGCCGAGCGTTGGGCGTGATGTTCTCCGCGGCTCCTTAGCGGCCTCCCGCAGACGGGGGGCGTTCGCCATGTCGGCCGTACTTGTTGCGGCCACGTGCATCGAAGGCTAGACTTTTCCCCGTGAGGCCAATATTTTATCGAATCCGAGCGGCGCCGATGGCTGCACGGTGTCGGGGCGATGGTTGCGCACGATTCTGCGGGGGTCGAAGAAAGGAGCGGGTGCGATGCGAGACGGAGCGGCTCAACGATCGGCGATCGTCTGCGCTATCGTCCTCTCGGCGGCGATGCAGATGCGGGCGGACGGCCAGGAGATCGTGACCTACGTCGGCGGCACCGGCGCGACCACCACAAGCCAGCAGAGCTGGACGCAGCCGGGAAACTGGACGTCGGGCTCCATTCCGTGCGGCCCGACGGTCTGGGCCCAGATCAATCCGGCGGGCGCGGCGGGATCGACGCTACGGATTCTGTACTCGTCGACGTCGCTGGCGGGATTGACGGGCACGACGAACGTGCTGAGCGTCGGCGCGATGACATTTCCGCAGACGCTCGTGAGCGCGTCGACGACCTACTCGATCCAGAATAATGGCACCTCCGCCGGCACCAAGGGCACGCTGAGGTTCTACGGCGTCGATACGACCATCGGTGGTCAGCCGCGAAGGGTGATCATCGACAACAGCACGACGCTCTCCGACGTCGCGTTCACCCAGACGAACCAGGGGCAGGAGTTCGAGCTCAACACGTCGGGGGTGATCAATGTCGCCGCGGGCACGCAACTCTCGCTCTCGACGATGGTCAGGCAGGACGGCACGGCGCGGTCGATCACGAAGGTCGGGAACGGCGTGCTCGCCTTCGCCGGCACCGGCAATCAATCGAGCCTCAGCACCTACACGGGCGGGTTCGTGCTCGAGGGCGGCGTCGTGCAGTGGGCGCTGAGCGGCACGGCGGCCTCTGGCACCCCGTTCGGAATCGGTTCGTTGACGCTGCGGAACGGCATCCTGCGGTCGACGGGCACGTCGGGCCGCTCCGTCAACGTGAGTGTCGTGCTCGACGGCACGGCGGAGATCGGGTCCACGTCCTCCGGGCTGACCGGTGGCATCACGGTGAACAGCGCCGGCGGCAGCCTGGCCACATCCGTGCGACGCGATAGCGTGCTAGCCATCGCGGATGGCCAGTCGACGACGTGGCACCAGGCCACGACCGGTTCCGGCGGGCTGACGAAGGCCGGTGGTGGTACCCTGCGGTTCTCCGGTGCCGGCGGCACGCTGGCGCACTCCGGCAGCACGGTCGTGCAGTCGGGCACGCTGGTGATGGACGCGGTTCTGGCATCGCCGAGCGGCGCCACGATCCTGGCCGGGGCGGCGCTGCTGGGCTCCGGCACGCTCTCGAGTCCGACGACGATCTCCGGCAGCGCCACGCTTTCTCCCGGCAGCGGCGTGGGTGCCCTTTCGTTCGGGAACGTCACCTGGTCGCCGGGCGTCAACTACAACTGGCAGATTCAGTCGGGCACCGGCGGGGCAGGCAGCGGCTGGGATCTTGCTTCCGCCAGCGGCACCCTGGCCATCGCCGCGACGATCGGCAGTCCGGTAAAGCTCAACCTCTGGTCGGTGACGGGCACCACGCCCGACGTGACCGGTACCGCGACGGGCTTCGATCCCGCAGCGAGCAGCTACATCTGGCCCGTGGCCAGCGCGAACCGCGGGGTCACCGGCTTTTCGGCAGCCAAGTTCGTCATCGACACGTCCGCGGTCAACGGCACCGGTGGCTTCACCAACGACCTCGCCGGCGGTGCATTCAGCGTGGCTCAGATCGGGAACACGCTGGCGCTCGTGTTCACCTCAACGGCCTCCCGGCCCGTCATCACGATCGGCGTGTCCGGTACGCAGACCCAGGCCCAGACAGGTTGGCCGCTGCTGTCAGGCACTTACCCCCTGTTCAAGACGGGCACGGGCACGCTCGTGGTCGATCAGGCCAACACGATCACCGGGTCCACCGCCGTTCAGGCGGGTCGCCTCCAGTTGGCCAATGCAGCCGCGCTCGCCACTAGCCGAGTGGTGCCTCTGGCCGGCGGCACCGTGACCCTGTCGCCTGGGCTCACCACCACCGTAGGCGGCCTGGATCCCAGTGCCGGCGGTCTCGTCGATGTCGGAAACGGGTTCGTGACGGTCACTGCGGGCCTGCCCGCCGCCGGCATGCTCGCGGCTCTGCTTGCCGGTCGCGGCGATGGCTCCTGGAACGGCACGACCGGGATCACGTCGTCTGCAGCGGCGGACGCCATCGCCAAGTCGCTGCCGCGGACGGTCGGCTGGCTCGACAATGGCGATGGCTCGGTCAGTTTCGCCTTCGCGGCATCGGGCGACACCAACCTCGACTGGAGCGTCGACATCCTCGATGCGGCCAACTTCTTCGCCGGCGGCAAGTACGACTCCGGCCAGCCGTCGTCGTGGATCGACGGCGATTTCAACTACGACGGCGTCGTTGACATCCTGGACGCCGCCGATTTCTTCTCGACCGGCCTGTTCGACGCCGGCGGCTACAACCCGCCTCCTGCCGGCGGGGCGGTCATGGCCGTGCCCGAGCCCTCGGTCGGCCTGGGGTGCCTGGCGGCCGTTGGAATCCTTGTGTGCCGGTGTCGGTTATCCAAGCCCAGATCGTTCGTCGAGGAGTGACTCCATGCAACGTCGAGGCTTCACGCTCGTGGAACTGCTGGTCGTCATCGCGATCATCGCGGTCCTCATCGGCCTTCTTCTTCCGGCCGTGCAGGCGGCCCGCGAGTCGGCTCGCCGGTCGTCGTGTCAGAACAATCTCAAGCAGATCGGACTCTCGCTGCTCGGGCATCACGATGCCCGCAAGCGATTTCCCGGGGGCTTCCTCAGGAATGCGGACTACTCCGTCGGCACCTTCAATGGTCCCGGATGGGGGTGGGGCGCGATGATCCTGCCCCAGATCGAGGAGGCGACGCTCTTCGACAAACTTCGGCCCGCCAGTCGGGATCTCTCCACGGCCGCCGACATCGTCGCGCTGGCGCAGACGAGGGTGCCGGCGTTTCGCTGTGCGTCGTGCCCCGTGTCGTCGAACCTCAACGAAGCGTTGCCCGGCACGGCCACCGCGCCGGCGTTCTCGCTGTCGAACTACAAGGGCGTGTTCGGCGATCGCAACACGCAGGCCAAGTACAGCGACCTCGGCAACTGCCCGAACTTTGCCGGCAGTTGCATCGAGGGGGGCAACGGCATCTTCAGCCCCGGCACGAGGTCCACGGGCGTGAAGATGAAGGATATCACGGACGGTGCCAGCAAGACGCTTCTCGTCGGCGAAGTGCCGTACGGCCCCAACGGCGCCGAGAACTCGTCGGGCGGCCTCGTGTCGTACCGGGGTGCCGTCTGGGCGGGCGTGATCGCCCAGGCCGCCGAAAGCAACGTCGCGACCCACCAGACGCTGCGGGGCCTTCTCGCTTCCGGGGCCGCGAGCACCGAGTACATCCCCAACGGCACCAACAGCAATGCATTCGGTTCGCACCACACGGCCGGCACCGGGTTTGTTCTGGCCGACGGCAGCGTGCGTTTGCTGACCAGTGCTCTCGACGCGGCCGTGCTCAACCGTCTCGCCGCCCGCGACGACGGCCAGGTCATCGACGCGTTCTGAACCGGTTGCCGCGGGGCCTCATCATGTCATTGTCCCGAACACGACGAGCGCTCTTGCCGCATCTGGGGTCGCTTGCCTTCCTTGCCGGATGCTTCGGGCCGCCTGCGTTGAAGTACGACATGATTCCCGTCGAGGGGATCATCACCCTCGAGGGCACCCCGCTGGTTGCGGCCGAGGTGATGTTCGATTCCGCGGATGGGCCTCGAGGGTTCGGGACCACCGACGAGTCGGGCAGATTCACGGTCATGACGAGGCAGTTCGGCGCAGGTCTGCCGGTGGGAACCTATCGAGTGATGATCGCCGGGTCGGAGCGGACGCGAGTCGCCCCGTCCGGCAAGCCCGTCAAACTCTCGCCCCGGTATCGGGAATCCGGGGTTGGCAAGGCGACGATCGCAGTCGGAGGCGGACCGCTGCAGTTCGATCTCAAGAAATCTGCTGGGGCCGGCAGCGACGAGTCCGGCGATACGGCCGAACCCTGAACGACGAGACTCCAATCGAGCGAGGTTGACCATCCATGAAGCGTTCCCTGTTTATCACGTTCGGGGCGGTGGCCGTTGCGGCTGTTGTCGCCCTGCATTCCCACCGCGCTGCGGCCCAGACGGTTTCGACGTTCCTCGGTGGCAGTGGCACCACGGAGCTGGCTCAGACCGGCTGGACCACTGCCGGCAACTGGAACACCTCAACCGTGCCCACGGGCACGGGCGTCTGGCCGCAAATCAACTCCAGCACGGCCACCGCACTGCGGGTCAACTACGGCAGTTCCGCGGTCGGTACGACGGGCACTCTCACGGTGGGTGCAATCTCGTTCCTGCCGACGCTCACCGTGGCGACCGGGAGCACGTACGAGTTTCGTAACAGCAGTTCGAGCCAGAGGGGTACCCTGCGGTTCTACGGCGTCGATACGACGGTGGGCGGCGTGCCGAGAAGGGTGATCCTCGACAACCGGACGGCACTCGGCGACATAGGGGTCAGTCAATCGAGCCAGGGCCAGGACTATGAGCTCTATACGTCCGGTGCGATCAACGTCGCCGCCAGCACGTCGCTCACGCTCTCGCCGTTGATCCGCGATGGGAGCGGGTCGCGGTCGATCACCAAGGTCGGGCAGGGCGTGCTGTCGTTCGCCGGTGTCGGGTATGCGGCCACGACGACGAACAACTCCGGCTCGAGCACCTACTCCGGCGGCTTCGTCATGGACGGCGGGATCGTGCAGTGGGCCCTCAGCGGAACGGCCGGAGTCGGCACGCCCTTCGGCCTCGGAGCCCTGACGCTCCGCAGCGGAACCCTGCGATCGACGACCACGTCCGGACGCTCGATCAACTCCAGCGTGATCCTCGACGGCTTCGCGACGCTCGGCTCCGTGGACAGTGGCTTCACGGGTTCGATCACGATCAACAGTTCGGGCGGTGCGCTCACAACGACGGTCGCCAGTGACAGCATTCTCACGGTCGTGGCTGGCGGATCGACGGCGTGGAACCAGGGGACGAGCGGAACCGGGAGCCTGACCAAGGCCGGGGCTGGGATCCTGCGATTCACCGGAGCCGGCGGAGCGCTCACCCACACGGGGAGCACGGTCGTGCAGTCGGGAACGCTCATCATGGCGGCCAACCTCTCGTCGTCGAGCCCCGTCTCGGTGCTGAACGCGGCAACGCTCCTCGGCACCGGCACGGTCGCCGGAGCGGCGTTGATTCAGGCAGGCGGTGTCTTCTCGCCGGGGGCGGTGAGCGGCACGGCGGGCGTGTTCACGTTTGGAAGCGGCGGGCTCGGCCTCGCGGGCCAGACGATCCTCGAGCTCTCGGGGACCTCTCGGGGCACGTCGTACGACGGCGTCAACATGGCTGGGGCACTCACCTACGGAGGCTCGCTCCTGCTCCAGTTCTCGGGCACGCTGCCGGAAGGGACGTACAACCTGTTCAGCGGCTTTGCCTCGCAGGTCGGCAGCTTCGCCTCGATCTCGGCCGCCGGCGGATACTCGGGCTCGCTGACGGAGGCATCCGGCGTGTGGAGCGGGACGTTTGGCCCCCAGACCCTCACGTTCACCAACGCGACGGGGGATCTCGTGATCGTTCCAGAGCCTTCCTTGCTGCTCGCGGCGGGCGGGAGCCTTGCGATCGCCATCGGCGGCGTCGTACGCCGGCTGCGCGGTCCCCGGAGGGCGTCGTAGTCGCTGCCCACGGGGTTGTGCATCCTTCATCGTCACGGAGCCGATCGATGTGCCTGAGAAGCCCGATGCCCCGTGAAAAGGTGTTCGGTGCAATCGTGCTCGGTCTGCTGGTGGCGGTCCAGCCAGCTGCGCTCCGGGCCTGCACGACCGCGGTGATCACCGGCAAGGTGACCGCGGACGGCAGGCCGCTCCTCTGGAAGAGCCGCGACACGAAGAGCCTGCCGCGAAACGAGGTCGTGGTTTACGACGGCGGGAAGTACCGCGTGCTCGCCGTGGTGAACGCCGGCGATCGTGACGAGGTGTGGATGGGCGTCAACTCTGCTGGATTCTGCATCGAGAACTCGCTGAGTCGCGACCTGGACGTGCAGGGCGAGAAACGAGGGCCTGGCAATGGCGGCATCATGAAGGTCGCGTTGGAGACATGCGCCACTGTGGCCGATTTCCGCGAACTCCTTCAGCGGACCAACGGCACGGGCCGCCGGACCGACGGCAACTTCGGCGTCATCGACGCCGTCGGCGGTGCTGCGCTCTTCGAGGCTGGTCCTCGGACATTCCGGATGTTCGATGCCAACGATCCGGAGGTCGCGCCGCGGGGTTACATCGTGCGATCCAACTTTTCGACGACCGCACAGGGCGTGTCGCCGGCGCCCGACCCCGACAGCGTGGAGGGCACATACTCCGGGGATCGCTACGCGCGGGCATGCGATCTGATCGATGGGCATCTGGGGGATGGCCTCGGTGTTGCCTACCTCCTGCGCCACGTCTGTCGGGACATGGCCGACGGCAGCGGGCGGCCATTCACGGGAACTGTCAACGGCGCCCCTGGGAGCCTTCCGGGGGAGGTGAGCACTGCCGCCACGATCAGCCGCACGACGACCGTGTCGGCAGGTGTGTTTCACGGGGTGAAGCCGGGCGAGGATCCACGACTGACGACCATGTGGGTGCAGCTCGGAGACCCGAAGTTCTCGATCGCCGTGCCCTGCTGGGTCTTGTGCGAGTCGTTGAATGAGGCCGTCGCCGGTGAGAATGGCGGGGCGATTTGCTCAATTGCGACGACGCTTCGGGAGTGGAATCTTACCGAGGACCGCGATGGTGTTCGCACCGAGCAGTTGCCCCAGGTCTGGGAGGACGTCTGGCCGGTGGAGGCCCGATTGATCGCCGCGGTCGAGAAGGTGCGGCAGCAGTGGGCCCTTTCCCCGCCCGGCCCGGACGACTACACGGAGACCCATCGGCATCTTGCCACGCAAGCGCTCGACGCGATGCGAGCCGAGTTGGAGGACATGAAGGAGGCGGCGCTGAGCCTTCCAGCGCCGCCGCCGCCGGTGTTTTCCCCATCATCCTCGGAGCCGGCGCTGGCGCCATGACCACCACCATGCTTCCGCGGACTGTCGTCGTCTGCTGCGTGCTCGGGCTCGTGCTGGGCGGCGCAGCCGACCAGATCGCCGGTGCGGGCGACGAACGTGCGGTCGTGCGGGTCGCGATCTACGACGATTCGGCGGAAGCCGGCAAGGGCCCGGTGAACCTGCTGAGGATTCTGACGCCCGATGCCGGCTTTTCTTCGCGGCGGATCTCGTCTGGCGAGATCCGTCAGGGCATGTTGGCCGACTTTGACGTGCTGATCATGCCGGGCGGATCAGGCAGCAAGCAGGCGGAACGGCTCCAGGCGTCGGGCTGCGAGCAGATCCGCGATTTCGTGCGGGCGGGTGGAGGCTACGTGGGCATCTGCGCGGGGTCCTACCTGGCGAGTTCCCACTACGACTGGTCGCTGGGCCTGATCAACGCCCGCGTCTGGGATCGGGCCCACTGGGCGCGGGGTGGGGGAGATGTCTCGATCCGGATGTCCGATGCCGGGTGGCAGCTGCTGGGTCGAGGTGGCAGTGTACCCGTGCGATACAACCAGGGACCGCTCCTGGTTCCGGACGACGAGTCGGACCTTCCGGGCTACGAGGTACTGGCCACCTTCGAGACGGCGGTGGCCGACAAGGGCGCCCAGCCGGGGTCAATGGTCGGCACCCATGCCATCATCCGGTCGATGTACGGCCAGGGCCGCGTGATCTGCTACAGCCCCCATCCGGAGGCTGCGGGCGGGCCCAATGGCATCATCGCGTCCGGCGTTCGCTGGGCGGGCGAGGGCCGCCCGGGACGAGCCGGCCGGCAGCCTGGAAAGCGGGCGAATCCGAGCCCCAGTTGACCCCGAGAGAACCCGGTCGCGGCACCGGCCGTAGAACGGGACACCAGCCCTGAGCCCCTCGATGCTCCCCCCACGATCGACCCGCCGCACGTCGCTCGCCGCCCTCGTCGTCGTGACGCTGGCCGCGCCTGCTGCAGCGGACGCACTCTCGTCAGGCTGGATCACGCTCGGCGGCGGCACGCAGACGCCCTACTACATCCGGACCACCTCGGTGCCAGGGCCGACGGTCATGGTCACCGGCGGCGTGCACGGCAACGAACCGGCCGGAGCCGCGGCCGCCAACCAGATCCGCACGTGGTCGATCACCAAGGGCACTCTGATCGTCGTGCCGTTCTGCGCGCCCCAGGCGCTCGACGCGAACACACGGGAGATCGCGGGTGAGGGCAATCTCAACCGTAACTTCCCCGGAGTCGGTGCCCCGATCACGGCCACGACGGGATCGACGGCGACGGCCCTGTGGGCCTTCGCCCGCCAGGTCATGCCCGGGTGGCACATCGACATGCACGAAGGCATCGGCATCGCCGGCGATGAAGCATCGACGTCGGTCGGGTCCAGCATCATTCACATGAATGAGTCGGTGACGAACTCGCAGGTCACGAAGATGCTCAGTGCCGTCAACGCGGGCATCACCGATCCCACCAAGAAGTTCTCGGACCTGGGCAGCACCGGCCCCATCGACACGAGCTTCGCTCGCGCGAGCGTGGCACACCTGGGGGCGCGTGGCATGATCGTCGAGACCACCTCGACCGATCAGGTGCTCTCGCTGCGGGTCAATCAGCACCGGACGGCGGTCAGTCAGTTTCTCATGGACCAGGGCATGATCGGCAGCGCGTTCGGCGGTCTGCGGAACGGGGTCGTCGACGAGTTCACGTTCGACGAGCCCGAGGGCTCGAGGCTCACGCAGGCCGGCAACTCCTATCCCAATGGCAATGCCTGGGACGTCTCGCCGTTCAGCACGCGGACCCAAGATGGCCTGTTGAAGATCCAACGCACACAGAGCGGCACGTCCACAACGTCCACCGGCCTGCTCGGGGGGGGTGAGGTGCGGGTCCGGCGTGCCGGCGACACTGGCAACGTCGCCACGGACATCGGCGAGGGGTTTGCGACGATGGTGGTCGACGGCTGGGATTTTCGCAGCACCCAGATCGGCGAGACGATCAGTTTCGGGTTCCGAAACGCCGTGTCTCCAACGGCCGAGGACACGGCGCACATCGTGCTCAGGCGGACGGGGTTGGACGAGGTGTCGATCCTCGGGCAGGGATTCGGCACCGGCAGCGGCACGATCGGTTCCCAAGCCGTGTTTCGTGCCGTGCAGGACACGCCGGTGCAGTTCGTGCTCCAGCTCAACAAGCAGACCAACCTCAACGGCACGCCGCTGGTCTCCGGCGCCGCTGCGGGCGGCTACTACCGCGTCTTCTACCAGCCCCTCGGCCAGGACTTCGTCGAGGTCGGTAGCGGCGCGGCGGTGCGGCAGGATCGGAATGGCAATCATCTGACCATGCGGATTTCCGGGTCGATCGGCGCGAGCGGCGGTTCGTTCGACGTCGACCGCATGGCGTTCAGTTCGGTGCTTCCCGGACTGCTCGTTCCGCCATCCGCGCCCGGCGTCGTGAACCTGATGTGCACGACGGGCACGTTGACGCAGGGTCGGGCCGGTTTCCCATTTCTGTCGGGAACGACCAGGCTGGAGAAGACGGGCGCCGGCACGATGGTGCTCGACGCCGCCAATGTGCTGACGGGGTCCACCACCGTCCTGGCCGGGAGGCTGCATCTGGCGAATGCGCTGGCCCTCCGCGCGAGTCGGGTCGTGCCGCTCGCCGGCGGCACCGTCTCGGTATCCGCCGGCCTGCAGACGATCGTCGGCGGGTTGGTCACCGACTCCGGCGGTCTGGTCGACCTGGGCAGCGGCATGGTGACCGTTGCCGGTGGCCTCTCCGCCTCGAGCCTCGTCGACGCGATTCGGATGGGCAGGGCAGACGGGAGTTGGAGCGGAGCGCGGGGCATCACCTCCAACGCGGCGGCTGCGGCAGTCTCCCGGAGCGTCCCCCGCACGGTCGGCTGGCTTGACAACGGCGACGGATCGGTGACCGCCGCCTTCGCGGCAGCGGGCGACACCAACCTGGACTGGACCGTGGATTTGCTCGATGCCGCCAACTTTCTGGCGGGCGGCACGTTCGACGCGGGTTCGTCGGCGACGTGGAGCGAGGGGGATTTCAACTATGACGGCATCACGGACATTCTCGACGCCGCCGACCTGTTCTCGACGGGCTTGTACGATGCCGGCCCGTACAACGCGTCGGCCGGAGCCCCGTACGAGGTGAACGCGGTTCCCGAGCCGGCCAGCAACCTGATGGGCATCGCCTGCGCCGCATGCTGGGGGTGGGCCGCCTGTCGCAGGGTGCGCAGTCATCGTCGACTCGTCAGTTGAGCGGGGCCGTACGCGGCCGACGCGGCTGGGGTGAGCCAGCGCTGGCCGGTCGTCAGGCCGAGGACGATGATCGCCGCTCCCTCTAGGACGACAGGATGCCATCGCCGCGACACGCCTACGTGCATGTGCCCTTCTGCCGGCATCGCTGCGGCTACTGCGACTTCACGCTCGTTGCGGGCCGCGATGATCTCGTCGGTCGCTATCTCGCGGCCGTTGAGCGGGAACTCGGGCGAATCCCCTCGCCGCTCGACCTCGACACCCTCTACCTCGGCGGCGGCACGCCGTCGCACCTCGGGTCCGCCGGCATCGAGCGGTTGCTCGCCATCCTCCGCACGCGGCTGGTGCCGGGGGCCGGGGCGGAGGTCACGGTGGAGGCGAATCCTCTCGACGTGACGGTCGAGTTCGTGGCCGCCCTCCGGACGGCTGGCGTCACGCGGGTGAGCCTCGGCGGGCAGTCGCTCGATGCGGCCACGCTTCGCGTGCTCGACCGCGACCACGCCCCTGATGACGTCCGCCGGGCTGCCGGCATGCTGCTCGATGCCGGCTTCGCCGTGAGCCTCGACGTGATGACCGCGGCACCGGGGCAGTCGCTCGCGGCCGTCGAGGCCGATCTTGATGCCGCCATCGGGCTCGGGGTGCAGCACGTGTCGGTCTACTGCCTGACGTGGGAGAAGGGCACCGCGTTCGAGTCGCAGCGAGCGAAGGGCGTGCTCCGGCCGGTCGCGGAGTCGCTCGAGCGGGTGATGTTCGAGACGGCGATCGACCGACTCGAGGCCGCGGGCTTCGAGCACTACGAAGTGTCGAACTTCGCGCGGCCCGGCGCACGGTGCCGCCACAACGAGGCCTACTGGGACTGCCGGCCGTGGGAGGCCTTCGGGCCGGGCGCGGCGAGATTCGACGGCCGCACGCGGATCACGAACCATCGCAGCACGACCACGTGGATCGCCAAGGTGCTCGCAGGCGACGACGCCACGGGCGACGTCGACGCGATGACCGACGAGGAGGCGGCCCGGGAACGGCTCGTGGTGGGCCTCAGGCGGCGCGAGGGCATCGCGCGAACCACGTTTCGCGAGGTGAGCGGATTCGACGTCGATGCGTTGGCAGGCCCGTCGCTCGCCCGCTGGCTGGATGCGGGGCTCGCTATCGACGACAGCGACCGCGTCCGCCTGACCCGCGAGGGGCTCCTGGTGTCCGACGCGCTCTGGGCCGACGTGCTTCGGTCCTGACGCCCGCGGCCATCTACTGCACCCGCGACCACTCGATCGTCTTCGACATGATGCCGGAGCCGGCCACCATCTCGAAGCCGGCCTGCGTCATCCGGATCGTCATCGGCACGAACTGCCCGCGCTTGATCGCGAACACTTCCCCCTTCCACGTGTTCGTGGTCGAGTCGAACGTGATTCCGCGAAGCATCTCCTTGTTGACGAGTTCCTGGTTGTCAGCCTTGACGATGCCGCCGAGGTACTGGCCCTGGGCCGGGAAGATCCGCACCGTGACGTTCATGTCGGCCGGCCGCCAGTCGCCCACGATCGCGTCGGCGGGATTCTGGGGCTGCTGTGCACGGATGCGGGGAGCGGCCGCGGCAACGGCGAGCAGGCAGGCCGCGAGCGCGAAGGAGCGACGGGCGAAGGACGGCATCATGAAGGAAGGCTCCCGTGAAACGGATCGGATGGGCGGGGCGGGAGGGTAGCAGGGGCGTCGGGTGTCCGGCGATGCCAGTTCGCCGGACCGCCGAAGCGAGCGCCGGCCGCTTCGGGGCCGTTGACTCCCCGCTGGAGGGAGTCCACTATCTTCTGGGAAAGGGATGACGCATCGGACGTCGGCCTCGGCCGAGGAGAACTCACTGCCATGACGATCGCCACTCTCTTGACCACGGTGCTGGCGGCCCTCGTGGTCATGTCGGATCTCGAGGCAGCAGGTCAGGCCGCCGAGCCTTTTCCGGCTGCAGCCGCCACGGTCGTCGTTCATCCTCAGCCGAACGTGACGCACGCCACGCCGACCTACGCTGTCACGGTGCCGGGGCATACGGAACAGGATCGGCGGGTCGAGTCTCTTCTCGACACACCACTGCCGGCGGGCGGGTTCACCGCGGAAGGGACGTCGCTGCAAGAACTCGCGTCACTTCTGAAGGAGCGTCTTGGCATCGACGTGACGTTCGATACGAAGAGCCTCGAAGGATTCGATCGGGAAGACCCTGCGTTCTCCGGGCCTCCCGTGGGGGCCACCTACCGTCACATGCTCCGCGCGTGGCTGCGGAGTGCCGACCTCGCCTACCAGGTCGTGGATGGCGGAGTCTTGGTCACGACCCGTGAAGGCGCGGCGTTGCACCAGGCGATCGCCGTCTATCCGCTGCCGACGGACTGCATGCCGACCGAACTCTGCAACCTCATCTAGCGGGTTGTCCAGCCAACGACGTGGGATCTCCAGGGCGGCCCCGGCTCCGTCGTGTTCGTCCCCCACACGAATGCGTTGGTCGTTTTGCAGACCCAGGAAGTGCACGAGGAACTGCTGGACCTGCTCCGACATGGATTCGATCAGGACTTGGGACCGTCGCCAGCTGCCGATCAGGCGGAGAACCGACCGCGAGCCGTCCGAGTCCACGCCATTTCCGACGCGACGATCCGTCGCGACCTCGAGGAGGCACTCGTCGAGATCTGCAACACCCACCTCGGGCCCGAAGCCGATCCCTCCGCGACGGTGCGTACGGTCGGCGACCTTCTGCTCGTCGAGTCGTCGAGCCGACCGTTTCAGGTTCACGCGACGGAGATGATTCGTTCCATCGTGGGCATCGAGGTCACGCCCCACCCCCTGTGGACGGGCTTTATGGGCGGCGGCGAGGCGGTCGGCGGCGGGAACTTCTGATGGGTCGCCCGGGATGTGGACGGCGACTTCAGTTCGCGTTGGCGTGAGTTCCGGCGGTGATGGCTCATCGCCGCGCCGAGATGGCTGCGGTTCCAGTCCGACGGCCGGGTGGCGCTGATTTGCCCGCGAAACGGCTGTGACTGCGAAACGGCGGTCCGATCGATTATTGTGGCGTGGGTCGGGAACGGTCGGTTTCGGTCCGGACGCGGCGAGTGTCCGGCCGGTGTCCCACGCGGGCGACGAGCCCTGCGGGAGCGGACGCCGGAAAACTGAAGGAGCGCTTGATGATTTCGTTTCGGTTCGAGCACGTCTGCGTTGAGTCGTTCGGCCTGCACTTTCCCGACACCCTCCTGTCTTCCGCCGAGATCGAGGCCCGGATCGCCCCCGCCTACGATCGGCTGAGGGTTCCGGCCGGCACGCTGGAGCGGGTCAGCGGCGTGAGCACCCGCGGCATGTGGGCCACCGATGTCACGCCCAGTTCCGTGGCCACCGCGGCGGCCCGGCAGGCCCTCGACCGCTCCGGCTTGCGGCCGGATCAGATCGGCGCCCTGTTCAACTGCTCGGTGTCGCGAGACTTCTTCGAGCCTGCCACCGCCTGCCTCGTGCACCACAACCTCGGCATCCCCGAGGAGTCGCTGGTGCTCGACATCACCAACGCCTGCATCGGCTTCAGCGACGGCATGATCATGCTCGCCCACCTCATCGAGGCGGGCACCGTGAAGGCGGGGATCCTCTGCTCCGGCGAGAACATCTCCAAGGTCGTGCACACCACCTGCGACCAGCTGCTCGGCGACCAGGGCATCACCCGCGAGAAGCTCCTCCAGATGCTCCCCACGCTGACCCTCGGCTGCGGGGCCGTGGCGGCGGTGCTCTGCCACGACAGCATCTCCTCCAGCCGCCACCGGTTCGTCGGCGGGATCGCCCGCTCGGCGTCGCAGCACCACCAGCTCTGCATCGGCAATGGCGACTTCAGCGTGGGGCAGGGGGAGGAGATCGCGCCGATCATGACGTCCGATGCGGCCCAGCTGATGATCGCCGCCGCCAAGCTCGGCGGCCGCGCGTTTCCCGACGTGACCGCGTCGCTCGGCTGGTCGAAGGAGCACGTCGATCACGTGTTCTGCCACCAGGTGGGGCGGCAGGTGAACGAGGCCTTCTACCAGGAGATGGGCCTCGACTTCGACAAGGATTTCACGATCTACAAGCGGTATGGCAACATGGTGTCGGCCGCGCTGCCGGCGGCGCTTGCGATCGGCGTGGAGGAGAAGGGCATCCAGCCCGGCGAGAAGATCCTGCTCACGGCCTTCGGGAGCGGGCTCAACACGCGGTTCCTGGCGTTCGAGTGGTAGCCGCCGGAGGCGGCCGATGATCGAGGCATGAACGCCCCATGAGCGGAGCCGACGCCAGCGACAGCGGAATCCCGTTCGCCTATGGCCCGGCTTACCCGTTTCCCTCGCGGTTCGTCACGGTGGGCGGCCACCGGATGCACTACGTCGACGAGGGAAGCGGCCCGGTGGTCGTCTGCCTGCACGGCAACCCCACCTGGGGCTTCCTGTTCCGGAACATCGTCGCCGGCCTGCGGCACGAGTTCCGGGTGATCGTGCCCGACCACGTGGGCTGCGGGCTGTCGGACCGGCCACGCGACGCCCTCTTTCGGGCGGCCGACCGCATCGCCCACCTCGAGGAGTTCCTCGACCGGCTCGGCGTCGGGCGATTCGCGCTCGTCATGCACGACTGGGGCGGGCCGCTCGGCACCGGCCTGGCCGTCCGGCGGCCCGAGAGCGTCGAGCGGCTCGTGTACTTCAACACCACGCTCGCCGAGATGGATCTCCTGCCGGCGATGATCCGCCGGGCCGCGTCGCCCCTGATCGGCCGGATGCTCACGCAGCACACCGCCCGATTCGTCTCGCTGCTCACGTCGCTCGGCGCGGCGCGGCCGCTGCCGGAGGAAGTCTGCCAGGCCTACCACCGCCCCTACCGCACCGCCGAGAGCCGCCGTGCGATCTGGGGATTCGTCCGCGACATCCCGTTGTCGGCGAGCCATCCGACGGCGGCCTTGATGGACGATCTCGTGGTCCGGCTGCCGGCGCTGGCGGGCAAGCCGGTGCGGCTCGTGTGGGGCATGAAGGATCCCTGCTTCCAGCCCGCGATTCTCGACCGAGTGGCCGCGCGGTTTCCCGACGCCGACGTCATCCGCATCGCCGAGGCCTCGCACCTGGTGCTCGAGGACGCGGCCAGCGAGTCGACCGCCGCGGTCCACGAGTTCCTGCGGCCGCTCGTGCCCGCCGCGGCCGTCCTGCCGGCGGTCGCGAAGCGGCCGGCCGCGCCCGTCCCGGAAGCCGTGCCCGCGCCGTCCCGGCCCGCCACCACCGGAAGCGGCCTCTACGGCTCGCTCCAGGCGGCCGCGGCCGCGGCGCCGTGGGTGTCGGCGGTCACCAAGGTGTCGTTTCCCCGCTGGAGCCGTCGGCCCCGCTACGACGCGATCGACTTCGCCGCCCTCGCCTCCCGGATCGACGCCTACGAGCGGGGGCTCACCGAGGCCGGGCTGCGGGCCGCCGAGCGGGTGATCATGCTCGTGCGGCCGGGCGTCGACTTCCTGGCGCTCAGCTACGCGGTGATGGGGCGGGGGGCCGTGCCGGTGTTCATCGACCCGGGCATGGGGGTCGATGCGGTCGTGGCCTGCATGCGGGAGGCCGCCCCGACCGGCTTCATCGGTGTGCCGCGGGCGCATCTGCTGCGGCTCAAGGCATCCGACGTCTTTCGCTCCCTGCGGTTCTGCATCGTCGCGGGCCGTGTCTCGCTCTTCGGCGCCACGCCGCTGCGGCGGCTGCGCCGCCCCGCGGCCGTCCGCCCGGCGCCGGTAACGCGGCAGGCCGACGATCCCGCCCTCGTCGCCTTCACGTCCGGCGCCACCGGCAGGCCGAAGGGCGTGATCTTCACCAACCGCATGCTGACGGAGCAGCTGGCCGTGTTCCGCGGCCAGTTCGGCTTCCGCGGAGGCGAGCAGGATCTGCCGCTCCTGCCCGTGTTCAGCCTGTTCACGGCGGCACTCGGCGTGGGGAGCATCTTCCCGCCGCTCGACCCCAGCCGGCCGTTGTCATTGGTGCCCGCGCAGATCATTCGCGTGATGCGCGACCTCGGCAACCAGACGTCGTTCGGGTCGCCGGCGCTGTGGACCAAGCTCGCCGACTACTGCCGGCGGACGGGCACCTCGCTGCCGAATCTGCGGCGGGTGTTCATGGCGGGCGCGCCGGTGTCGTCGGCTACCATCGAGCTCGTGCGGAACGCCTGCCCCCAGGCGGAGAGCTTCACGCCCTACGGTGCCACCGAGGCGCTGCCGGTCACGCTCGCTGCGGCGGCCGACCTCAGCAGCCTGTCGCCGATCACCGCCCTCACCGGCGAGCAGGGCACGCCCGTCGGCCGCGCGATCGACGGCGTGTCGCTCCGCGTCGTCCTGCCGGTCGGCGATCCCGCTGGCGCGTCGCTTTGCGACTGCCCGAAGCGGGTGATCGGCGAGATCGTCGTCAGTGGTGGCACGGTGAGCTGCGAGTATCTCGCCCGCCCGGAGGCGAATGCCGCCAGCAAGATTCTCGAGGCCGGCCGCGTCTGGCATCGGATGGGTGACATGGGCTACCTCGACGACGAGGGACGCCTCTGGTTCTGCGGGCGGAAGGCGCACGTCGTCACGACGCCGGATCGCGTCCACCACAGCGTGCCGGTCGAGAACGTCTTCAATCGGCATCCCGAGGTGCGGCGCACCGCGCTCATCGCCGTGGAGGGCCGGCCGGCCCTGGCGGTCGAGCCGCGGTCACGACGGCTCGGCGCCGAGGCCCGCCGCCGCCTCGCGGGCGAACTTCGGGCGATCGGTGCCGCCGACCCGGTCACGGCCACGATCACGCGGTTCTATTTCCACGACTCGTTTCCGGTCGACGCCCGTCACAACGCCAAGATCTTCCGCGACCGTCTCGCCGAGTGGGCGGCCACGCAGACGCCGGTGGAGGTCGACGGCGGCGGGCCGGTGGCCGAGGCCCCGGCATGAGGGCGGTGGTCACGGGCGGGGGCGGCTTCGTGGGGGGAGCCATCTGTGAGCGTCTGCGTGCCGATGGCCATGAGGTGGTCGCGGTCGGCCGGCGGCCGAACCCCCGGGCCGAGGCCTCCGGGATCGGCAGCGTGGTCTGTGATCTCACCGCCGGCGACGCCCGCCCGCGGCTCGCCGAGGCCTTCTCGGCCGCAGACTGCGTGTTTCACACCGCGGCGCACGTGAAGATGTGGGGGCCCCGTGAGGCGTTTGTCCGCGGCAACGTCGCCGCGACCGACACCGTGCTCGCGGCCTGCCGCGACGCGGGAGTGGGCAGGCTTGTGTTCACGAGTTCCCCGAGCGTGGTGGCTGCGGACCACGACCTGCGGGGCGTCGATGAGTCGCAGCCGTATCCCCCCACATACCCGGCCCTCTATCCCGAGACGAAGGCCGCCGCGGAGCGGGCCGTGCTCGCCGCGCACGGCGCCGAGTTCAAGACGATCGCCCTGCGGCCGCACCTGATCTTCGGCCCGGGCGACACGAACCTGGTGCCCACGATCCTCGAGCGGGCCCGGGCCGGCCGGCTCGTGCAGGTGGGCGCTGGGAAGAACCTGGTCGACCTCACGTTCATCGACGACTGCGTGACGGCCCACATCCGTGCTGCCGACGCCCTCGCCACGCGGCCCTCGGCAGGCGGGCGGGCCTACTTCATTAGCCAGGGCGCGCCGGTGCCGCTCTGGGACTGGATCGGCCGCGTGCTTGCGCTCCATGGCCTGCCGCCGGTGCGCCGCCGCGTGTCGCTGACCACGGCCCTCGCCCTGGCAACGGTCGCCGAAACCGTCTGGAACACGCTCGGGCTCCGCTCCGATCCGCCGCTGACACGCTTTCTGGCCGAGGAGATGGCGACCGACCACTGGTTCGACATCGCCGCCGCCCGCCGGGACCTCGGCTACGAGCCGAGCTGCACCGTCTGGGAAGCGACCGAGCGATCATTTTCCGGCGTCCTTCAGGAAGCGTAACCGCGTGAGCGGTACGGCTGCGTCACGCAGGGCTTGGCTGCATGCCCGCATCGCTCACGCGATGGCGGCTTCCTGAACAGTTCAGCCCCGCTGAAGAGCCGCCGTGAGATCGCCGCCGGGAGGGCGGCGTGCCCGGCATGGCACACCTTGGCTGTGGCATCGCCGGGCGGAGCGAAAGCCGGGCCATGGATGGCCGGCGTCGCGACGACGGCGGTGCTTCAGCCCCGCTGAAGGGCCGCTGTGAGATCCAGGATCGCCTTCTTCCCGTCGGCGAAGTACATCAGCGTGTTGTCGGCGGCGAACAGCGGATTGGGAATGCCGGCGAAGCCCGGCGACAGCGACCGCTTCACCACCACCACCGTCTTCGCCTTGTCCACGTCGAGGATCGGCATCCCCGCGATCGGGCTCGTGGGATCGGTGCGGGCGGCCGGATTCACCACGTCGTTGGCCCCGATCACGATCGCCACGTCGGTCTCCGGGAACGTGGGATTGAT
>JBJTRH010000042.1:0-4875 GCA_046076065.1 Planctomycetaceae bacterium
GTGCGGCTCGGGGCCGTCGGTGCCCGGCCCGGCGCCTTCAACACCGTCCGCTACAGCGAGAAGATCCTGGAGCGAAACGGCATCAATGTCACGACGGTCGACCTCTCGGAGTTCGTCACGCAGGCGGCGGCGATCTCCGCCGACGACCCGGCCGTGCGGGCCAAGCTCGCCGAGATCACGGGCTACGCCCCCGCTCCGGGAGTCCCCGACGCCAAACTCCTGCAGATGGCCACCCTCGGCGTGGTGCTCGCCCGCTGGATGGAGGCCAACGCCATCGACGCCACGGCGATCCAGTGCTGGACTTCTGTGCAGCAGTCGTTCGGCTGCAACGTCTGCACGCTGATGAGCATGATGAGCGAGCGGTTCATGCCGAGCGCCTGCGAGGTCGACGTGACCGGCACGCTGACGATGTATGCGATGCAGCTCGCCGCCGACTCGCCCGCGGCCCTCGTCGACTGGAACAACAACTACGGCGACGACGACGAGAAGTGTGCCCTGTTCCACTGCGGCAACTGGGCGAAGACGTTCCTCCCAGACGCGAAGATCGCCACCGCCCCCATCCTGGGCAGCACGCTCGGCGTGGAGAACACCTACGGGGCGATGGAGGGCCGCACGCCGGCCGGCCCGCTCACCTTCGGCCGTATCACCACGGCCGACGCGGAGGGCCGGATCCGGGCCTACGTGGGAGAGGGCCGGCTCACCGACGACCCGCTCGACACCTTCGGCACCCGGGCCGTCGCCCACGTGCCGGGCCTCCAGCGGCTCCTGAAGCACGTCTGCCGCGAGGGCTTCGAGCACCACGTCGTGATGACGCTTTCCAACACCGCCGGCGTCTTGAAGGAGGCCCTCGGCACCTACCTCGGCTGGGATGTCCACGTGCACGAGGGCGAATCGTGAGCGTCGCCGCGCTGACCGACCGCGACCTCGCGAGGAAGTCGATCGAGTATCGCCGCGATACCGTGCGGGCGATCATGCACGCCGGCGCCGGCCACACCGGCGGCAGCCTGTCGTGCATCGATATCCTCAACGTGCTCTACAACCGCGTGCTGCGGATCACACCCTCGAACTGGCACGATGCCGTCCGCGATCGCTTCGTCCAGAGCAAGGGCCATTCGGTGGAGGCGCTCTACGTGGTGCTCGCCGACAAGGGCTTCTTCCCCAGGGAGTCGCTCGACACGCTCTGCCACTATCGCTCGCCCTTCATCGGCCACCCCACGCGGAAGGTACCGGGGGTGGAGATGAATACGGGCGGCCTGGGGCACGGCCTGCCAATCTGCGTGGGCATGGCACTCGCCGGCAAACGCGACCATCACGCCATCCGCGTGGTCACGCTCCTCGGCGACGGCGAGCTCGCCGAGGGCTCCAACTGGGAGGCCGCGATGGCGGCAGCGCACCATCGGCTCGACAACCTCACCGCGATCGTCGACCACAACTCGCTGCAGATCACCGGCGCCACGCGAGACGTGTGCAGCAACGAGCCGCTCGACGCCAAATTCGCCGCCTTCGCTTGGGACGTCCGTCGCGTGAACGGTCACGACCTCGCGGCCCTCGAGGAGGTGCTCACGCGGCCCGGTCCCACGGGCGTGCCCGTGTGCGTGATCGCCGACACCGTGAAGGGCAGGGGCGTGAGCTTCATGGAGAACGTGCTCAAGTGGCACCACGGCGTGCCGTCGGCCGAGGAGTTCGCTCGCGCCGAGGCGGAGTTCGAGCGACAGCTGGCCGCCTGGGAGGCCGGAGCATGAGCGCCCCCGCTCCGTCGATGTTCTCGCCCGACGCGAAGGCCGTGGCCACACGGCTCGGCCTCACGATGGGCCGCGCCAACCTGGAGGCCTTCGCCGACACGCTCGTCGAGCTCGCCCGCGACGATCGCCGGGTGATGGCGGTCACGAGCGACTCCCGCGGCTCAGGCAAGCTCGGTCCCTTCGGCCAGGCCTTGCCCGACCAGATCGTCGAGGTCGGCATCGCGGAACAGAATCTGGTGGGCATCGCAGCCGGCCTGGCCGCCTGCGGCAAGACGCCCTTCGCCACGTCGCCCGCCTGCTTCCTCGCTGCCCGGGCGCTCGAGCAGGTGAAGAACGACGTCTGCTACAGCGACGTGCCGGCCGTGCTCGTCGGCATCAGCGCGGGCGTGAGCTACGGAGCGCTCGGCAGCACCCACCACTCGCTCCACGACTTCGCCGCCCTGCGGGCGATCCACAACATCACGATCGTGGCCCCGGCCGACAACGCCGAAACCAGGGCAGCCGTGCGGCTGGCGGCGGTCACCACCAAGCCCGTCTATCTGCGATTCGGCAAGGCGGCGATGTTCGATCTGCCCAGCAGCGACGCCGCCCCGTTCGCATTCGGCCGCGCCCGCCGGCTCCGCGACGGCCACGACGCCGCGATCCTGGCAACGGGCGAGACGGTGATCCATGCGATCCTCGCGGCTGAGCATCTCACGTCGCAGGGCATCTCCTGCCGCGTGGAGAGCGTACCCACGGTGAAGCCGCTCGACGTGGAGGCGGTGCGCGCCGCGGGCCGCGACTGCGGCGTGGTGCTCACGGTCGAGGAGCACTCGGTGCATGGCGGCCTCGGCGAGGCATGCGCTGCCGTGCTGCTCCAGGCCGGCGTGCACGTCCCCTTCGCGATCGCCGGCCTGCCCGACGCTGACACCGTCACGGGCAGCCAGGCCGACATCTTCCGCCACTACGGCCTCACGATGGAGGGGCTTGCGGACCGCATCACAACGCTGCGCGCCCCGCGCGACCGATGCCGCTGATCCTCGCCATCGACCAGAGCACGTCGGCCACCAAGGCCGTCCTCGTCGACGACCAGGGCCGGGTCGTCGATCGCACTTCCCGTGACCATGTGCAGCACTGCCCCGCGCCACAGCGAGTGGAGCACGACGCCGAGGAGATCTGGGCGAACGTGCAGGCGGTCGTGACGACGATTGCCGAGCGGCACGCGGCACGCCTCCCCGAAATCGCCGGCATCAGCATCGCCAACCAGCGGGAGACGTTCGTCTTCTTCGACCGGGCGACGGGAAGGCCCCTGCGACGGGCGGTCGTCTGGCAGGACCGTCGCGGCGACGACCTCTGCAGGAGGCTTTCAGAGGAGGGGAGGGGCGACCTCGTCCACCGCCGCACCGGCCTCTCGCTCGACGGCTACTTTTCCGGTTCGAAGATTCGCCGGCTCATCGACGACGAGCCCGAGGTACGAGACGCCCTCTCCCAGGGCCGGGCGCTCGTGGGCACGATCGACGCCTACCTCGTGCACCGGCTCACCGACGGCCGCGAGTGCGCCGGCGACTCCACGAATGCCAGCCGCACGCTCCTCTTCGACATCGACCGTCTGGGATGGGATGCCGACCTCTGCGACCTGTTCGGCGTGTCGGCAGCCGCGCTTCCCGAGGTGCGGGAGAGCGCGGCGACGTACGGCGAGACCACGGTGGGGGGCGTGCTGCCCCGGCCGGTGCCGATCGTCGGCGTGATCGGTGATTCCCAGGCGTCGCTCTTCGCCCAGCGATGCTTCGCTCCCGGCACGGTGAAGGCCACCTTCGGTACCGGCACGTCGATCCTCTTCAATGCGGGCCACACACGGCCGATCTCGGCCGGCCACGCCGCCACGGCTCTCGCCTGGGTGATGGCCGGTCGCCCGACCTACGCCCTGGAGGGCATGATCAACTCCAGCGCCGCCACGATCGCCTGGCTTCGCGACCGGCTGGGCCTGATCGCCGACGCCGCGGAATCGGAGGCGATCGCCGCATCGGTGCCCGACAACGGCGGGGTCTATCTCGTGCCCGCGTTCGCCGGCCTGAGCCCGCCCTACACGGCAGCAAACGCCCGGGCAGCGATCGTCGGCCTCACGTCTCACAGTGGCCGGGCGCAGGTGGTGCGGGCGGGGCTGGAGGCGATCGGCTACCAGGTTCGCGACGTGCTCGCGATGCTCGCGGCCGAGGCCGGAGTCGTGCCCGCCGCCGTGTTCGCCGACGGGGGACCGACCCGAAACGCCTTCCTGATGCAGTTCGTGGCCGACCTCACCGGCGTGCCACTCGCCGTGACCGATGTGCCCGAGTCGTCGGCGCTCGGCGCCGCGATGATGGGCATGCTCGGCCTCGGCTGGCAGCTCTCGCCAGACAACTTTTCGCAGCTGCCGCGGACGGTGACGACATTCCAGCCGCGGATGCCGGCGGACGAGGTCGAGCGGCTCGTGAGGGGCTGGCGCGACGCGGTGCGGCGGGTGGAGCTCCCGGCGGTGGATTCGTGAGACACTGATCCCGAAAGGATGACCGATGGCCGGTTCGCACATCATCGCCGAGTATCTCGTGGAGACCCCGGCCACGCTCGAAGCCGCGGCGGCGTCGATCGCGGGCGAGCAGTCGACCGGCACGTTCACGAAGGTGCCGGGCGAGACGGCCGACCTCGTCGCGCGGCACGGGGCGACGGTCGAGTCGATCGAACCGCTCGGGGTCGTCGAAGCGGCGTCGCTGCCGGGTGCCGCGGCCCCGAAGGAGCCGAACTGCGGCCACGCCCGCGGCCGCGTGCGGGTGGCGTTTCCGGTCGACAACGTGTCGGCGAGCCTGCCAGCGATCGCCGCGATGGTGGCGGGGAATCTCTTCGAACTCCGGCTTCTGTCGGGGCTCAAACTCCTCGACGTGATCGTGCCCGACGGCCTCGCGGCGGAGTTCGCTGGCCCGCAGTTCGGCATCGAGGGCACGCGGCGACTCGCGGGCGTCGAGGGCCGGCCGGTGATCGGCACGATCATCAAGCCGAGCATCGGCCTCACGCCGCGGCAGACCGCCGACCCCGTCCGCACGCTCGCGCTGGCGGGCATCGACTTCGTGAAGGACGACGAGCTGATGGCGAAGCCGCCGTGTTCACCGTTCGCCGACCGCGT
>JBJTRH010000043.1:0-2941 GCA_046076065.1 Planctomycetaceae bacterium
GCAACGCGCCGCCACCGGAGTTCACGCGGAAGACGACAATGTCGACGTTGTCCTTCTTGAGCAGCGGGATCGCGTCGCGGAGCGGCTTGGACATCACGTAGATGCCGACCATGTCCTTGTCGCCGCCCTCACCAAGAGTGAGAACCGCGGCGCGGGGGACCCGATTGCCCGTGCGCGGCTTGGACTCGGTCGGTGCGGGCGTCGAAGCCGGGGCGGCTTCGGCGGGCTTGGGGTCGGTTTTCGCGGGGTTGGTCGGCGCAGCCGGCGTTGCCGCAGCGGGAGCGGCGTCGCCGAGCTTCTCGAACTTGGAATAGTCCGAAGACGTGAACATCTTCGTCTCTTCCTTGCCGTTGACCATGACCTTGATCCAGATCAGGCCATCGACTTCGCGAAAGAGATCACCTTCGACGGTCGTGCCGTCCTTCATCGTGAGCTTGGCACGGGTTGCCGCATCGGCTTCGTACACCGGCATCGCTACAGCGAGGCCGATCGCGAGTGCGCCGAGGGCGGAGAGCATTTTGGATTTGAGTTGACGGAACTTCATTGGGTTTCCCTGTTGCGTCTGGTTCTGGATGCTCGATGAGATGCCGGTGTCGCTTACTTCTTGTCCACGAGTTGCTGGAGTTCGAGCTGCTCTTTCTGGGTCTCAAACTGCGAGATCGGCGGGATGCCGTTCTCGTTGTGCCAGCGGGGCCCGAAAGCCTCGCCGAAGCGCTTCAGGCGAGCGATGATGTCATTAATCTGTCGGATCTGCTTGCCGCGGGCCTGAGTTCGAGCCTCGAAGGTGTTTCCGCCTTGGCCTTCCGCGCCCCGGGAAAGCTCTTCAACGCCCTTCCGGATTTCTTTGGCAGCGAGCTCAATATCCCGCTTCCATCCTTCCATGATGCGGGCTGAGCGGCCCTGGATCATGGTGTGGCTTCGAGAGAGGCCCAGCTGGAACAGCAGGTCGTCGAGGTTGTCGACCGTGCCCTTGGAGACGCCGATGGCACGAGCGGTATCAGCGGTCAGCGTCAGGACCGAGCGGGTCTGCCCACGGACTTCGGCTTCCATCGAATCCGGCTCATCGGTCGTGAGCACGAACTCGTCGGGGCGTTCGGGCAGACGCTCGAGGAACACGGGCTTGCCACCCTCGAGGCGATACGAGAGGACATACTTCGGTTCGGCCATGGCGCGAACGATCTTGGGGTCGTATCCGCCGGCGATAAAGTAACCTTCGGCGCGGGCCATGCGGAGTGAGTACTGCTTCTGGCGGACGACCTCGTCGCCGGTGCTGCCGAGCATGACGCCGATGCCACCGATGCCGCCAACCTTGGCATCCGAGGTCATGTAGATCTCGGGGGCGACGAACGGGATGAACGCGGCGCCGCCCATCGCCTTCTTGACCCAGAACACGATGCGGGGCTTCTTGGACCACTCGCGTCGGATCTCGTCGGTGAAGATCGGCAGCACTTCCTGAGCGCGGAAGAGTTCATCGAAGTTCTGTTTGTCGTCCGGCAGGCGCTCGAACTCGCTCTGCTTGGGAGTCGTGTCAATCTTGACGATCACGACGTCCGCGTTCTGATTGCGGGCGTCGCGCATCGCATCACGGATGGGAGTCTGGGTGATGTCGTAGCCGAACTCACCCGTCAGCTCCATGAAGTAGACGCGGGGGGGCGTCTGGGAATCCTGAGCGAGAGCGGACGGGGTCGCCAGGATGGCAGCGGCGAACGCGACGCCTCGTAGCGCTTTGCTAAGGGTCTTGCGAAGACTTTGCAACATCGACAAACCTCCACGTCAGGCGGGCTCGATCGCCCACGACTTGCATTCCAGCACCGTTCCACGCGATCAACGGGCTTCTGTACCGGCGATCCGCCGTCGCGGTTTGGCATTTCGCGCTGGCGTTCGCGAAAGGTTAGACTCGCGGCTTTCCCCCGAGTTCCATCGCCAACGCCAAAGCGGATTCCGCGGTGGCCACGCGACCCTCCAATTGGGCGTCGTAGACCTGATCGAGGATCTGCTTGAATCGAGGTCCGGGCTTGAGGCCCGCGGCGACGAGCGAATCCCCGCTGAGCAGTGGAATCGGACTGATACCACCGAATTGTCCTGATAAGGACCGAACATCGCCAGCGATGCGATCAGCCACGGCCGCGTCGATTGTCGCAAGAATCGCGAGCGCCGAGTCGAAGCGCCTTCCGGATGCGAGGCGTTTGCGTCCGGCGACCCCGAGCATGTTCCACGTGTGCAGCATGCTGGACAATGAGCTGAGCGTCGCCAGGCAGTCATCGCGTTCGTCGTTGCTGAGGCACAACGCGTGGCGGATGATGCGAAGGGCTTCCATCCTCGCACCTTCACCCTTTGGAGATGAAGCGAGCAGGTCGTCGCTCCAGCGATCGATCAGCGTGGCAGCGAGCGCGCCGGCGGGATCGACGTCCGCGTTGAGACGCGGGTGCTCGCCCACGGAAGCGGGGCTGGAAGGATCGGCCACGCGGTCGAACACCGGAACATCGAGTGTCAGCGCCACGAGCGTATCCATCGAGGCGCGTCGCGTGGGGCGGGTGAGCATGAGGCGGATCTCGTCGCCGATGCGCTCGCGGCTGACGCCGCGGAGTTGGTTCGCATGGGCGCGGATGGCGGCTGCGGTGCCGGATTCGATCGCAAAGCCCAGCCTGGTCGCGAATCGCACCGCTCGCAGCGCCCGCAGGTGATCTTCATCGAGGCGTGCGTTCGGGTCTCCGACGGCCCTCAGGACGCGAGCGCGGAGATCGTCGACGCCTCCGACGTGATCGATCACGCGGGTCGCATCACTCGCGGGCTTGAACGGGTCAAGGAACAGGGCGTTGATCGTGAAGTCCCGTCTGCGAGCGTCGGCGGCTTCGTCTGCGAACGTGATCGAATCCGGGCGGCGTTTGTCGGAGTAGGGGCCGTCGGCGCGGAATGTGGCGACCTCGACGGTGACGCCGTG
>JBJTRH010000044.1:0-4351 GCA_046076065.1 Planctomycetaceae bacterium
GACCTCGATGCCGGCCTGCGGGACCGCCTGCGGCGGCAGATCGAGATCCGCATCCGCGAGGCGGACGTGAGGAGCCGCGAGAAGGCACAGCGGGATCTCGACGCCGAAAAGCGGCGAGCCGTTGCGCGGGAGAAACTCGAACTGGTCGACCAACTCAATCGTCGGGAACAGCGGTTCAAGTCGCTCGCCGACCGCTATCACGCGCTCGTGGAGGAGGGCATCCGCGTCGGCTACTCGCAGTCGGAGCGGTACCCGAAGATCATCCAGGGCGAAGCGATCACCGGCTACGAGGAGCCCTCGACGGCCTTCCTCGAGGCAGAGCGGATCGTCGGCGACGAGATCCTTCGGGAGACAGGCGAGCTCTACGCCAACTATCCCATCCCGATGCCGGCCCGCGAGCTTGGTCGCACGGCCTCGCTCGTCGCCAAGATCCGCGAGTACGACGCCGAGAACTACCGGACGCGTCGTGATCAGGAACGTGGCTTCATGGACCAGCTGCACCTCGTCGATGTCGCCGGGATCCCGTTTCCCGACGACCCGCCGATCATCTACCCGACCGCGGCCATCTGGCGGCGGATGAGCGACCGCCGCAAGCAGTATCGGCGTGAGGCCTACGATCCGCTGAGCACGCCTGAAAAGAAGATCTACGACGCGCTCGACACCGAAACCGGCCCCGGCTTCCGCTTCGAGATGAACTCACTCAAGGATCTCAAGGCGGCGATCGAGGCGCAGTACGGCATTCCGGTGGTGTTCGACACCAAGGCGCTCGAGGGGTTCGATCTGGAGGAGCCCACGATCACCGAGAACCTGCCCGGGATCCCGCTGAGGTCGGCGCTTCGCCAGGTGCTCGGCGCCAACGATCTCACCTACGTCGTCAAGAATGACGTGCTCAAGATCACCACGAAGGAGGCCGCGTCGACCGACCTGATCGTGAAGGCCTATCCCGTCGGCGATCTCGTCATCCCGATCGGCGTGCAGAACGGCATCAATCCGTTCAACCTTGGCGGGGCCAACCCTCAGCAGCAGAACAACGGCGTCCAGCCGGGCGGCGGCTTCGGGAACCAGGTGCAGGGAGGCGGATTCTGCTGGGTGGCTCGCGAAGTCTACGGCGTGCACGATCCGCGGTGGACCATCTTCCGCGCATGGCTCACGTCCGAAGCCCCTGCATGGCTGCGCGATGCCTACGGTGCCCACGGCGAACAACTCGCCTCCTGGCTGCGGCAGAGGCCGCTCGCCAAGGCAACTGTGCGCCGCGCGATGGACATCGTCGTGGAGTCGCGGATGCCGTCATCGACGGTTGCCGGCGGGCCGTTCCAGGTCGCCGCTGCCCGCGACCGCGTCGCCCGAACGAGCGGAGACGAGGCGGTCGTCCGCACGGCGGCCGAGGCTCGCGCCGACGGTGCCGCCGACCGAGTCGGCCTTCCGGAATCGCTCCTCGACGCGGAGAACCTAGTCACGGCGTTGACCGACTACTTCGGCCCACGCGACGCGACCGATCGCAAGGAGGTCGCGGACGTGCGCGAGGCCGCCGCCCGCATGGCGCAACTCCGCGTGTCGGCGGCAGAACTCGGACGCGCCGGCCGGTTCGACAAGGCCGTCGACCTACTCTCGGCCGCCATCGCCACGGGACATGCGGAACCGTGGATGTACGAGTCGCTGGCGTTGGCGATGGAGGCGGCCGGGAGGTCGCGGGACGAGATCGACCGCGTGCTCTTGTCCACGGCCGATTTCAGCACCAGTGGCGCTGACCTCTTGCGGCTCGCCTACTACCTCTCGCGGTTCGGCTCGGACCGCCAGGCGCTGCGAGTGTGCAGGAAGGTGGTGCGGCTCGATCCCACCTGCCGCGAGGCTTACGCGCTTGCGATGACCGTGGCGGCACGCACCGACGACGCCGCGTCGCTCGAGTGGGCATGCCCCGGCGTCCTCGCCCACGAGTGGCCAGCCGCCGATGGTGAGATCGTCGCCCGGGCGGCTCGCCTGTCGAAGGCCACGATCGACTCGTTGACCGCCGCCGGCAGGACCGACGAGGCGAAGGCATTCCAGGCGGCCGTCGACGCCGCCCTCGTCCGCGACCTCGTCATCGACGTCTCGTGGAACGGCGACGCCGACATCGACCTCCTCGTCGAGGAGCCCGCGGGCACGGTCTGCTCACGGTCGTCGCCGCGCTCGAAGTCCGGTGGCACCCTGCTCGGCGACGCGGGCTCCGCCGGCGAACAGGCTGCCGGATTGCACCGCGAGCGGTACGTGGCCGCGGCGGGCTATCCGGGCGATTACAAGGTGCTCGTCCGGCGTGCGGCCGGCAGGGTGGCTGCCGATACGATCACGGTGGAGATGATCCTCAACCGAGGCACCGACCGGGAGCGACGGCTGAAGCAGCAGGTACCGGTCACCGCGGACGACCAGGCGCTCGCCGTAGCGGTGCCCGAGGGCCGGCGCACGGAGCCGCTGCTCGACGCCCAGATCGCGCACGATATCGCCCTGCAGAAGACGGTCAGCAGGCTGGTGCTCGCCCAGCAGCTCGCTGCGATCGACGACTCCGAAGCCGCTGCGGGAATGTCGCAGAGCCGCACCGGGCCGGAGCCGGTCGTCGGCCCCTCGGCACCGTTCGCCCGCGGTGGGGCCGTCGGCTACCAGCCGGTGATCACGACCTTGCCGGAAGGCACGAACATCACGTGCGACGCCGTCGTGTCGGCCGACCGACGATACGTTCGCATCCGCTGCCAGCCTTTGTTCTCGGGGGTTGGAAACGTGACCCAGTTCAACTTCTCGGGTTCCGGTGCCGGCGGGACCGGATCCTCGACCGGCGGCGGCGGTGGCGGGCTTGGTGGCGGTGGACTCGGCGGCGGCGGTGGTGGTCTCGGTGGTGGCGGCGGGCTCGGCGGCGGCGGCGGTGGACTCGGCGGTGGTGGCGGTGGACTTGGCGGCGGTGGCCTGGGCGGCGGCGGTGGCTTCTGCTGGGTTGCCCGCGAGGTCTATGGCGAATCCAATCCCAATTGGCTGCGGTTCCGCGACTGGCTCAAGGCCGACGCCCCCCGCTGGCTCCACGACCTCTACGCCGCCCGCGGCGAGAACTTCGCCGGCTGGCTCCGCGACAAGCCCGCCGCGAAGGCGGTGGTGCGGATGCTGATGGATCAGGTGATCGTCGAGGCGGAGGTGCCATGCCCCGCTTCGGAGTGATCCTGGCCGCGGCCGGCCAGAGCAGCCGCTTCCAGGACGCCAACTACAAGAAGCCGTTCGCCCCGCTCGCCGGCCGGCCCGTCTGGCTGCACGCGGCCGAGAAGTTCACCGATCGCGACGACGTGCAGCAGGTGGTCGTGGTGGTGTCGCCGGACGATCGCCAGACCTTCGTCGAGAAGTTCGGCGCCAACCTCGCCTTCATGGGCATCACGCTCGCCGAAGGTGGCGCTACGCGGGCCGAGTCGGTTCGCAATGGCCTCGAGAAACTCGGCGACGAGATCGACATGGTCGCCATCCACGACGCCGCGAGGCCGTGCCTGGCGACGGCGTGGATCGACCGGGTGTTCGCCGCCGGCGCCCGCACCGGCGCCGCGATCCTGGCGATCCCGGTGGTGGGCACGCTGAAGCGGGTCGGCCCCGACCACGTGATCACGGAGACGGTCGATCGCACGAGCCTCTGGGAGGCGCAAACGCCGCAGGTCTTCGCCCGGGAGATTCTCGTGCGGGCCTACGCCGCCCACCGCGACGGCGAGGCCACCGACGAGGCCTCGCTGGTCGAGCGGATCGGGCAGCCTGTCACCGTCGTTCCCGGCTCGCCCATCAACCTCAAGATCACCTCCCGGGAGGACCTGCGGCTCGCCGAGCAGGCCCTCAAGGCCCTGCCGACGCCGAAGCTCGGCGGCCCCGCCCACCCCTTCGCCGACGGCGACCTCTGGCGGTAGCCATGCCCAACGATCTCGTCACCGAGTTCGAGGCCCGGGGCCTCGTCCACCAGTCGACCGATGCGACGGCGCTGCGGCAGTGGCTCGCAACGCCGGGCCGCCGCGTCTACGCCGGCTTCGATCCCACGGCCGACAGCCTGCACGTGGGGCACCTCGTGGCTCTGGTGCTGCTCCGCCGCGTGGCCCGGGCCGGCCACGAGCCCGTCGCCCTCGTCGGCGGTGCGACCGGCATGATCGGTGATCCCAGCGGCCGCAGCGACGAGCGCAACCTCCTCTCGCCCGCCGAGCTCGACGCCAACATCGCCGCTGTGGGCCGCCAGATTCGCGCGGTCCTCGCCGACGCGGGCGATCGCGTCCACGTGGTCAACAACGCCGACTGGATGCGGGGCGTCGGCTATCTCGCCTTTCTCCGCGACGTCGGCAAGCACTTCCCGCTCTCGCAGATGCTCGCG
>JBJTRH010000045.1:0-7599 GCA_046076065.1 Planctomycetaceae bacterium
CCCGGGCGCAGCAGGGCTTTGAGACCCCGCCGGGCGGCGCATGCTCGGGCTCGGGCTGGATCACGTCGAGCTGGAGCATGTCGGGATTCTACGGCTGGTCGGCCGCTCCGGCCTTCGCGCGGGCGATGAGAAAGGCCACCAGATCCTCGCAGCGGAAGAATCCCTCCCACATCGAGTGTCCCTGGCCCTTCGCCACCTCGAGCGTGACGAGGTCGCCTCGCCCCGCCGCCTCGTATCGTGCCTTCAGCTCGGCGGAGTTCGGGCCGATGGGCACCACCGCGTCGTCGTCACCGTGGATGATCCAGAACGGCACGCCTCCCTTCGCGGCCACGGCGATCCGCTCGATCGGGCAGAGGTCGGCGGCTCGAGCCGCGAGCTCCGCCGGCGCGAGCCCGTAGGCCGGTGCGGCCTTCTCGATCCCTGGATAGCTCCGCCAGTCGTACACGGGATAGATCCCGCCCACGCCGGCCGTGCGCTCCGGATGCGCGATGGCCCATGAGCTCGCCCACAGTCCGCCGCGGCTCCGGCCGAGAAACGCGGGCCTGTTCGCGTAGCCCCGCCGCACCATCTCCGCGTGCAGGGCCTCCATCGCCGTCACGCCGGCGGGCGAACCGTACGACTCGCCGGAGTCGATGCCGGCGACCGCCACGCCGGCCGCGGTGAACCGCTCGTGCATCCACTGCTCGACCGCGTCGGGATACGCCGGCAGCGTCGGGGCGTAGAAGATCCACGGCCTGGGGCCCGGGGGAACGGCGTCGGCGGCGGGCGTGAACACGAAGGCCGTGCGGCCCTCGACGGCGAACACCTCGCCGGGCACGACGAGCTTCTTCGCCGGCTCCGCGGCGACGGCCGCCGACGCGACGAGCATCACGGCGCTGACGAGGAGGCGCATCACGAGGGTCTCCCATGCGGCCGTGAGGCGAGCGTCATATGGATGTCTTTTCAGGCTGTTTCATGCGAGAGTGCGGCGAAGCGGGCCAGGATGGTGGCGGCGGCCGACGAGTCGATCGCCTGCTCGGCCGCCGCCCGGGCTGCCGGCTTGTCGGCCGCCCGACCGGCCGCCCAGAGGACCGCCGCGGCGTTGAGCACCACCACGTCGCGCCGCGGGCCGCGGCCGCCGCCGAGCACGTCGCGGATCGCCGCGGCGCTCTCCTCGGGGCCCGCCACCTCGAGGTCGGCGAGGGCGGCGACGGGCAGCGTCGAGAGGCCGAAGTCCTCGGGCGTCCAGCGGTCGCGTCGCGTTGCCGTGGGAGTCACGTCGATCACGTCCGTCGGCCCGAACAGGCTCACCTCGTCGAACGCCTTCGTGTCGTCATCGCCCACGTGGCCCGACACGACGACCGCCCGCGCGGCGCCGAGCAGGTGGGCCGCCTCGGCCATCGGCTCGCGAGCGGCCGGCCGGCCCACGCCGATCACCTGCACGCCCGCACCGGCGGGATTGCAGAGCGGGCCGACGAGGTTGAACACGGTGGGACGGCCGAGTGACCGCCGCAGCGGGCCGACCCGGGCCATCGCGGGATGATGCACCGGGGCGAGGCAGAAGCAGAGCCCGAGCTCGGCCAGGCAGCGGCCGCTGACGGCCGGCGGCGCGTCGACCTTCACGCCGAGCCGCTCGAGCACGTCGGCCGACCCGGTGCGGCTGGAGACGGCGCGATTGCCGTGCTTGGCGACCGGCTGGCCCGCGGCTGCCACCACGATCCCTGCCGCGGTGGAGATGTTGAACGACCCCGACCCGTCGCCTCCCGTGCCGCACGTGTCGGCCACGACCGCGGCGCCGCGCGGCACGGGCAGCATGCGGCCCCGCAGTGCCGCCGCCACCCCGGCGATCTCCGCCGCCGTCTCGCCCAGGTCGGCGAGCGCGAGGAGCCACGCGCCGAACGCGTCGAGATCGACGGCCCCGGCGAGCACGGCCTCGACGAGCCGGCGGACGTCGTCCGTCGGCCTCCGGTCGCCCCGCCTCAGGCCCGCAGTCCACGCCACCGCGTCGGGCGGCGAGCAGTCTGCGGAGGTGGCCGGCGGCTCGGTCATGCGGAAGGAGGCTCGTGGACCGCGGGGGCGGCGGGATGCGGTACGATTGGCGTCGGACGGTCGACCGACCCCACCAAGCCTACCCGACGACCGAGGAGCTCCGCCGCAGTGCCGCCGACCACGCCCCGCAAGGTGATCATCGATTGCGACCCGGGGATCGACGACGCCGCCGCCCTCGCAATGGCCCTGTTCGATCCGCGGCTGGAGGTGGTCGCGGTCACGGCCGTCGGCGGCAGCGTGGGCCCCGACCTCGCGACCACCAACGTGCAGTCGGTGGTGTCGTTCCTCGATCCGCCCCGGCTCCCGAGGCTCGGGGTCGCCCCCGGCGACGGCGCGTCGGCCGATGCGCCGTATGCGATGCACGGGGCCGACGGCCTCGGCGGTGCGGAACTGCCGCGGGTCCAGCTTCACGGCGGTCATGCCGCCGAAAAGGTGATCTGGGAGAGCATCAAGGCCCATCCCCGGGAAATCACGATCCTGGCCCTCGGGCCGCTCACCAACGTGGCCCGTGTGCTCACCCGCGACCCGTCGATCGCGGAGCTGATCGCGGGCGTCGTCATCTCGGGCGGCACCGCGCACGCCGCGGGCAACGCGTCGGCCGTGGCCGACCTCAACTTCCACGCCGACCCCCAGGCGGCCCGCCGCGTGCTCCGCGAGCCCGTGGCGAAAACGGTCGTGCCCCAGGAGACCACCTCGCAGGTGCTGCTGGGATTCGAGATTCTCGACCAGCTTCCCCGCGAGTTCTCGCGGGCGGGACGGCTGCTGCGGCGGATGCTGCCCCACGCCTTCCGGGCCCACCGCCAACTCCTCGGCAGCGAGGGGATCTGGCTGCACGATGCCGTGAGCCTCGTGGCGCTCACCAATCCGGAGCTCTTCGAGCGGACGAGCGTGGTCGCCGACGTCGAGACCTCCGGCGAACTCACGTCGGGCATGCTCGTGATCGACCGCCGGCAGACCTGCCGGTCGCGGCCCACGTGCGACCTGCTCGTCGGCTGTGACCCCGCCGCCGTGATCGACTGCATCCTGCGTGGATTCGCGACCGCCGCCGACGCCACCTGACCCGCCCGGGCCTCACTCGAAGTCGGACCGGCTCGCCACCTTCAGCCGGACCACCATCCGCTGGCGGCCGCGGAACAGGGTCAGGTCCACGGCGCTGTCGAGCGGCGTCATCCCCACCATGCTCATGAGGTGGTCGTCATCCTCGACCGGGCGGCCGTCGAACTCGAGGACCACGTCGTCGGGACGGATGCCGGCGATGTCGGCCGGCGCACCGTGGGTGATCGTCTCCACCCGGGCTCCGACCGGCCGAAGCATGCCGAGGCGGTCGGCCTCGTGCTGGTCGAACCTCTTGTCGAGGGCCACGCCGAGGTAGGCCCGGGGCACCGTGCCGTGCTCGACGAGCTGGCGGGCCACGAACATCACCATCGGGATCGGGATCGCGAATCCGATGCCCTCGCTGCCGCCGGAGTTGCTCGCGATCGCCGTGTTGAGGCCGATCACCTCGCCGCGGAGGTTCACCAGCGGGCCGCCGCTGTTGCCGGGATTGATGGCCGCGTCGGTCTGGATGAAGTCCTGGAACTTGACGTTGCCGTCGCCGAGATCGAGGTCGCGTCGGCCCTTCGCCGACACGATGCCCAGCGTGACGGAGTGCGAGAGGCCGAACGGGCTGCCGATGGCGAGCACTGTGTCGCCGATCCGCACCGTGTCGCCGTCGGCCAGCCGTGCCGGCTGCAGGTCGTCGGCCTCGATCTGGAGCACGGCGATGTCGGTGCCGGCATCGGCCCACAGCCGTGTGGGCGTGAGTTCCCGGCCATCGTCGAGCCGGACCGCGATGTTCTCGAGCGTGGAGCGGTTGATCACATGGCGGTTGGTGATCACCACGGTGATGCCCGCCACCTGCGCGATCACGCCCGACCCCGCCTCGGCCTCTGTGAGCCTGCCGTTCCGCGGGCGCGAGAGCGGCTTCGAGGCGTCGATGTGGACGACGGCCGGGCGGAGCAGGTCAGTCAGGCGGCGGAGCTGCCGGCCCTGGCTCTCGAGGGCCTCGGCGTCGCGGGCCGCCTGCTCGTAGAGCCGCTCCCGCTCGGCGGCCGACAGCCGCACCTGTCTCATCGGATCGATCCGCTCGGCCGGCCGCGTGGCGGCGGCGTCGACGGGCGCGAGGGCCGGCTCATCCCCCCGCGTGGGCGCGGCGACCATGATCAGGACGGCCACGACGAGCGCGGCGCACGGCAGGCGGAACACCATGGGGCATCCTGACGGCGGGACGGGGAACTCGACCCGGCAGCATATCGCCGCCGCAGGTCAGAGTTCCAATTCGCCCGTCACCGTCTCTTCGCCCGCGTCCTCGTCGGCCGCCGACCGCCGGCCGATGCCGGACGAGCCTGACCGCTCCAGTTCGCGCTGGCACTCGATGCACACCGTGGCATACGGGAGGGCGTTGAGCCTCGCGAGCGGAATTCTTCCGCCGCAGACCTCGCACTGGCCGTACGTGCCGGCCTTCATCCGCTCGAGCGCGTTCTCGATGTTGGCCAGCTCGCGGCTCTCGACCTCCGCGAGCTGGGAGCTGATCTCGTCCTGCGCGGAATCGTAGGCCGCGTCGATCACGTCGCCGGGCGATTCGCTGCGGAGTTCCTTGAGCAGCGAGAGGTCGCCGGCGAGCGCGCTTCGCAGCGCGTCCCTCCGCTTGACGAGAATCGCCCGCAGGTTCTGAAGGGAATCTTTGCGTGCCATGATGCCGTTCCTCGCCCCGTTCGGGGCCTTGTGGACCGGGCCGGATTCACCCGGCCGCAGCCAATAGTACGGGGGCCGTGGCAGGATGGTTCACGTGAGCAGAATCGGCGGGAAAATGGCGAAAATGCAGCCCAGCACCGCTGCGACGCATCGCGGGGGCCGGGAGGACTCTACGGCTGGGGCGGAGTCTTCCGGGCGGCGGCGATCGGAATCTGCACCTCCGCGTATTTGAGCAGCCCCGGCACGAACGGGCTGTTGTAGGCGAGCGACCGCGGCGGGCCGGCGGCGACCCATTCCGGATGGTCGGCCAGCCAGGACTCGAGCGAGGCGGTGACCTCGACGAACCGCTTCTGCTGGTACGAGCCGCGGACCGCGAGCGACACGACGGTGAGTTCCGGGACATCCTCGACGACCACGTCGGGATCCGCCGGGTCGGGGCCGGCCGCGCCGGTGTCGGGCGAGCCGTAGAGGAAGGCCATCGAGGTGGTGTCGGCCTCCGCCCGGCCGCGGTCGTCCACGGCCATCTCCATCTCCACGGGGGCCGTCATCGCGATCTCGTTCCGCTCGATGTGACGGAAGAGCTTCATGAAGGAGCCGTCGCCACCGCGGCCTGCGGAGCGGACGCGGGCCAGCCGATGCGCGGGATACGTCTTCACGATCACCTCCCCCACCGGGCCGGGGCCCGGAAAGCCCGCGGGCAGCTTCGCCTCGGCGATCATCATTGGCTTGCGCACGGCATCCTCCGCGAACGACATCGAGGCGAGGGTGACGATCAGGGCGGTGGCGGCGAGTCGCATGCCGGGCTCCTGCGAGAAGGGAACACCCTGATCATAGGCGGCCGAGGGCGATCCTGCCGCCCGGTCAGAGGTCGCCCTGCCCCGTGAGCACGATCCGCCGGGCTCCACCGCGATCGCGATGCTCGCAGAGATAGATGCCCTGCCAGGTTCCCAGGCGTAGCCGGCCGTCGGTGATCGGGATCGTGAGGGCGGCGCCGATCATCGAGCACTTCACGTGGGCCGGCATGTCGTCGGGTCCCTCGCAGGTGTGCACGTAGGGCAGGGTGTCGGGCGCGATCGTGGTGAACGCCATCTCGAGGTCCCGCGGCACGTCGGGGTCGGCGTTCTCGTTGATCGAGAGGCTCGCGGAGGTGTGCTGGAGGAAGACATGGAGCAGGCCCACGCGAAAGGCGGGCATGTCGCGGACCGCTGCCTCGACCTCGGGCGTGATCAGGTGAAAGCCGCGGCGGCGCGGGGCGAGCCGGAGGTCGGCCTGAAACCAGCCCATCAGTCGCCGCTCCGGAAGCACCACACGATCCCGTCGTCGGACGCGAGCACCACGCGGCCGTCGGCCACCGCGGCGCCGCCGCCGAAGCCGCCGCCGGCGTCGAACTCCCAGGTGGGCTCGCCGGTGGCCGCGTCCAGCGCCGCGATCGTCCCGGCCGAGTCGGCGACGATCGCGACGGCCCGGGCCGGTGCTCCGTCCGGTCCGGTCATGGAGGCGACCGCGGGCGACGCCTCCACGCGGCCTCGCATCGGCCGCTTCCACGTCCGCTCGCCGTCCGCCACGGAAAACGCCTCGATCGCCTTGCCGCGGAAGCCGACGATCGCGAGATCGCCGGCGACGGCCGCGCTCGAGCGATACGACTGACCGGCGGCGGTCGCCGCGGCCCGCCAGGCCACCTCACCCTTCACGACGTCGATCGCGAAGAACATGCCCCCTTCGGTACCGAAGAACACGCGGTCACCGAGACTTGCCGGCGTGGTGCCCGTCGGTCCGTCGATCGGCACCGAGCCTGTCTCGGTGCCCGTGGCCGCGTCGATCACGTGCAGTTTGCCGTCGCAGCCGGCGAGGAACACGCGGTCGCCGGCGCTGGTGCGGGCGACGGTGGGCGAGCAGCGGATCTGGTCGGCGATCTCGTGCTTCCAGACGCGTGCTCCGGTGGCGAGGTCGAGGCAGGCGAGCGACGCGTCCTGGGAACCGACGAGCACGCGGGGCCCGTCGGGGCCGTCGAGCACCGTGGGGCCCCCGGAGATTTCGCCGTCGGTCTCGTACGTCCAGCGGATCGCTCCGGAGGCCGCGTCGAAGGCCCGCACGACGCCCACGTCGTCGCCCACGACCACGAACCGCGTGTCGCCCACGCCGCCGAGCGCGGCAGCCGACGGGAAGCCGGCATCCTCGGCCTTGAAGGACCAGCGGTCTGTGCCGTCGGCGAGCGACAGGGCGTGGAAGGTGCCGTCGAGATCGCCCACGTAGACCACGCCGCCTGCGATCACCGGCACCGTGCCGAACGCCGTGCCGTCGAACTCGCGCCGCCAGGCCTCCACGAGGGGCAGGCGGAGCGTGGCGGCTGATGCACCCGTGCCCTCGACGCAGCCGCGGGCCACGGGCCAGGCGTCGGCCGGGGCGCGGGCGGCGTCGGCGGCGTGCGCGGCCGATCCCGCGGCGAGCACCGCGGCCATCAGCAGGTGGAGCCGGCGTTGCGGGGAGCCGCTCATCGGGCGGCCTCGTAGAGGGCGGCCAGGTCGGCCGCGGTGACGGGCCGTGGATTCAAGCCGGCCGTCCACTGCTGGGCCGCCTTGGCCGCCAGGGCCGGAATGTCCGGGGCGTCGACGCCGCACGCCGCGAGCGAGGTCTTCATCCGCGCCGCCGCGAGCAGCCCCGTGAGCCAGTCGGCGAGCGTGGCGCCGGCATCGGGCGGGGCCGTCGCGATCGCGACGTCGTCGAGCAGGTCGGCGTAGGCCCGGCCGCACGCCGGCCCATTGAAGCGGACCACGTGGGGCAGCATCACGCCCACCGCCTGCCCATGCACCACGCCATGCGCGGCGGTGAGCGGATTGG
>JBJTRH010000046.1:0-2049 GCA_046076065.1 Planctomycetaceae bacterium
CCACGCCGCCGCCTCGTCGGTGCGGCGCAGGAAGGTCATCTTCGAGCCGAGCATCGCCGCCTCCTGCTTGAGCACCCGGCCCGCGAGGTCGACCCACAGACGACAGCGGGGCTCCCGGCGTGCCGAGGGATCCTCGCGGTAGGCGACGACGTGCACCCGCACGAGGCCGTCCTGCCAGAAGAGCGTGCTCTCCGGGCCGACGTCCGCGTGGAGAATCTCGATCGGCGCATGGCCCGGCCGGAGAGGGCTGTAGACCGGCACCGTCCAGGTTCGGCCCTCGTACAGTCCGGGCATGGTGGCCTGCGGCGAGAGTTCGTCGCCGACCATCGCGTGATTCGGCAGCTGCCGCACGACGTCGTATCGCATGCCGCCTGCCTCGATGACCACCGTCGCCTCGCCGCCACTGATCGATCCGGTCAGCACGACTTCCTGTGCGGCACCAGGCATCGAGACGGTGGACGCGAACGTCCTCAGGCTGCCAGCCGCGTCGATGTCGAGCCGCCCGCGGGCATCGAGTGTGACCAGCCCGTCGTCCTGGGCCATCTGGCGAACCATCACGCCCGCCCAGGAAGGCAGCATGTCGTTGAGCGGCAGATGGTCGAAGTGCAGCCGGGTGTCCACCGCGAGTCCGCCGGCTTCGTTGCGGTGGGCCATCGACAACGCCCAGCCCAGCGGGCGTTCGTTCCACGTCACCGTCCAGGCGACCGGGATCAGCCGATCTCCGGAGGCGAACAGCGCCTGATGCCCGGGCGGGAGGCCCTGGTTGAAGACCGGCACGATCTTCGTGGTCACGAGCCAGCCGGTGGTCACCAGCCAGAAGCCGAGCACGAGCGGCGTGAGGAGCGGCCGGTGGAGCATGAGGCGGAGGGGCCGGACGGGCTGGATGCCAAAACTCGGGCCGCGAGAGACGCCGCCCGTCAGTCTAGTGCGCGTGCATGCCGGGCGAAACGAGCTTCGAGAGTCGGGCCGGCAGCCGCGATTGCCGGCCGGCGGGGAGCCCAGTAAAATGCGGGCGGAAACGGGGAATCTCACGACTCACTCGTACGCAGACGACGCCGATGTCCCGCCGCCGTGACCCTCAGACCAACGTCTTCTTCCACCAGGGCTGCCCGGTGTGCGGACGACGGCTGGAGATCGATGTCTCGCTTCTCGGCGCGAAGGTGTACTGCCAGCACTGCGGCGGCGGGTTCGTGGCCATGGACGCCTCGATGCTCCCGGGCGGCCACGAGGTCACCACGGCCCGCGCCGACGAACTGCTCGCCCGCGCCGACGAGATGCTCGCCCGGGTGGACGCCGTCCACTGACGGCACGGCCGGTCAGCCGGAGTGCCAGTCCGGTGTGAAGCCGGCGAAGGCTCCCAGGCTCGACCAATACCCTGGAAACGTCTTGGCGACGCACCCGGGATCATGGATCAGCACGCCGGGCACCCGCAGCCCCACCAGCGCCAGGCTCATGGCCATGCGGTGATCGTCGTAGGTCCTGACGCCGGTGCCGACGAGATGGGCTGGGCGGATGGTGAGACCGTCGGCGTGCTCGACCACGTCGCCTCCGAGGCGGCGCATCTCTCGTACCAGGTCGCCGATCCGGTCGGTCTCCTTGTCGCGGATGTGCGCGACGTTGCGGATGGTGGTCGCGGAATCCGCGAACAGGGCGACCACGGCGAGCGTCGGCACCGTGTCGCTGATCGCGTTCATGTCGACGTCGATGCCCGTGGCGGCGCGGCCCTCCACGGTCACAGCGTCGCGGTCGGTGGAGCCGGCGGACTCGTGCCACGTGACGCGGCAGCCCATCCGCTCGAGCGCGTCGCAGAGGCCGACGTCGCCCTGCATGCTCCGCTTCGACAGTCCCTCGATCGTGGCGGAGCCTCCGGTGATCGCAGCCGCGGCGAGGAAGTAGCTCGCGGCCGATGCGTCGGGCTCGATCGCGTAGTCGGTGGCCGTGTAGCCGGAGGGCGCGATCGACCACGTGGCCTCGTCGACGACATCGCAGCGGCCGCCGAACGACGCCATCACTCGGCGGGTCATCTCGAGGTAGGGCAGCGAGACGAGC
>JBJTRH010000047.1:0-4222 GCA_046076065.1 Planctomycetaceae bacterium
CACGGTCACGATCGACCGCGCCGATGGCCGCGTGAGCGGGCAGCATGCCGGTCAGCCGATCGACACGGCCGAACTGTCCGGTCGCATCGGCGCCCAGACGGCGAAGCAGGTCATCATCCAGAAGATCCGGGAAGCCGAGCGCGACGCCATCCACGACGAGTTCGAGGAGCAGGTCGGGCAGATGGTCTCCGGCGTGGTGACCCGGTTCGAGGGCGCGACGGCCACCGTGCAACTCGGAACGCAGGAGTCGATCCTGCCCCGGAGCGAGCAGATCCCGGGCGAGTCGTACCATCCAAACGAGCGGATCCGCGCCACGATCTTCGAGGTCCGGAAGGTCGGCAGCCGCGTAAAGATCATCCTGTCGCGGATTCGCCCGCAGCTGGTGCAGCGGCTCTTCGAGCAGGAGATCCCCGAGATCGCCGACGGCGTGATCGAGATCCGTGCGATCGCCCGCGAGCCCGGCTACCGCAGCAAGGTGGCCGTGATCAGCTCAGACAACCGGATCGACTGCGTCGGGGCCTGCGTGGGCGTCCGCGGCAACCGCATCAAGAACATCGTCGAGGAGCTCGGCGGCGAGCGGATCGACATCGTCCGCTGGAACGACGACCTCCAGGTGCTCGTGCCCAACGCCCTGCAGCCCGCCGAGGTGGACGAGGTGATCCTCTGCCAGATGCTCGGCCGCGGGATCGTGCTCGTCCGCGAGGACCAGCTCTCGCTGGCGATCGGCCGGCGAGGGCAGAACGTGCGGCTCGCGAGCAAGCTCTGCGGCTGGGACATCGAGATCATGACCCGCGAGGAGCTCGACCAGCAGATCGAGCGGGCGATCGCGGGATTCTCGTCGATCGAGGGCCTCGACGAGTCGGTCGCCGAACGGCTGGTGGGCGAGGGCTTCCTCTCCTACGACGACCTGTCGGTGATCGAGCCCGAGGATCTGATGGAGATGGGCGACTTGACCGCCGAGCAGGTCGACGCGATCGTTGCGGAGGCGGAGGAGCGGGCCAGCCAGGTCGAGGCGGCCGCAGCCGACGAGCGGCGCAAGCAGCGCGAGGCGGATCGGATCGCGAAGGCGACCGCCGACGCCGACGCGGCCGATGCGCTGGCCGCCCAGCAGCCGACGGAATCGGCCGCCGAGCCGGCGTCGGAATCGGCGGCCGAGTCGTGATTGTCGGGATCAGGCGTATGAGGTGGACGGGCGAGAGGCGTTGCGAGAGAGGGTCGAGTGGCTGTCCGAATCTACACGCTGGCGAAGGAACTGAAGCTCGACAGCAAAGAGCTGGTCGACCTGTGTACGCGCGCCGGCATTCAGGACAAGGGCTCCGCACTCGCCAGCATGACCGACGAGGAGGTGGCGAAGCTCAAGGAGTTCATCGCCGCCAAGTCGCGGCCGCCTGAGCGACCAGCCGCCGCCCCGGTGAGGCCTGCCGCACCGGCCGCTGCCAAGCCGCCGGCCGCCCCCGGCACCCTCAAGCGCGAGGATTACATCGCCCCTGCGGGCGTCGCCGGCAAGGGCAAGCCGCCCGAGGCTCCCTCGCCGCCGAAGCCGGTGGCCACGGAGCCGAAGCCGCGGCCCACGGTCCGGCCCGGCGGCGACGGTTCGAAGCCGGTGCCTCGCCCCGCTTTCAAGCTCGCTCCGGTGCCCGCGGCTGGACGCACCCCGATCACGCCGCGTGCTGCCTCGCAGGAACCGGTCGCCCAGAAGCCCGACGTCAAGTTGCCGCTCGACGCGATCCGCAGCGCCAAGGCCGGCGGTGCGAAGCCGCTGGCCGACCACATGCGGAAGCATGAGCAGCAGCGGGCCGCCGACGCCACGCGTCAGCGGACGTCGGGGCTGCTCCGCGGCGGTACCGGTGGCCCCGCGGCCGTGCCGCCCCCGATGGCCCCGGGCGTGCGGCCGCGCCGCACGCCGACCAAGCCGGGCGACGGCAAGGATGACGGCGGCCGCGAGCAGCGGCAGATCGGCCGCAGGCGGGTGTTCGACGGTCGCGGCGGCATGGGCGACGACGAGTTCGGCGGGCGTCGCCGCCGTGGCTCGCGGCCCCGCAAGGGAGGCGCCTCCACGGCCGCCCCGCGAAAGACGACTGCCTCGATCCAGGTGCCGTGCAACGTCCGCGCCTTCTCGGCGGCGATCGGTCTCTCCGCCAGCGACGTGCTGAAGAAGCTGCTGTCGTTCGGGATGGAGCAGATGCCGAGCATGGCCACGGTGCTCGATCGCGACACGGTCGAACTGCTCGCCGCGGAACTCGGCGTGCAGCTCGACATCAAGACCGCCGAGGATCTGGAGAAGGAACTGCTCGTCGGCTTCGACGCCGTCGACGAGGATCCCACGCTCCGCCAGCCCCGGGCCCAGGTGGTCACGTTCCTGGGCCACGTCGACCATGGCAAGACGTCGCTGCTCGACAAGATCCTGGGCATCGACGTGGCGGCCCGCGAGAGCGGCGGGATCACGCAGCACATCCGCGCCTATTCCGTGGACCGCAACGACAAGACGATCACCTTCGTCGACACGCCGGGCCACGAGGCCTTCACGCAGATGCGGGCCCGCGGCGCCAACGTCACCGACTGCGCGGTGATCGTGGTCGCGGCCGACGACGGCGTGATGCCCCAGACCGAGGAGGCGATCAGCCACGCCAAGGCCGCCGGCGTGCCGATCGTGGCCTGCATCAACAAGATCGACCTGCCGGGCGCCGACGTGCAGAAGGTCTACCAGCAGCTCGCCGCCGTCGAGCTTTTGCCGACGGAGTGGGGCGGGGAGACGGAAGTGGTGAAGACGAGCGCGGTGACCGGCGAGGGGGTCGACTCCCTGCTCGACACGCTGCTGACGATCGCCGAGCTGCACGACCTGCGGGCCAATCCCGACCGCATGGCGGCGGGCGTCTGCCTCGACGCCTCGATCCACGAGGGCCGCGGCGTGGTGGCCTGCGTGCTCGTGCAGAAGGGCACGCTCAACGTCGGCGATCCGCTGGTCTGCGGCGAGGCGACCGGGCACGTGAAGTCGATGTTCGACACGCTCACTCGGCGAAAGGTGACCGAGGCCGGGCCGGCCCGCCCGGTCTTCGTGACCGGGCTCGACGTGCCGCCGGGCGCCGGCGACCGGTTCCAGGAGGTGGAGTCGATCGCCTTGGCCCGCGAGGTGGCGCTGAAGCGGTCCGACATCCGCCGCCAGTCGCACCTCTCCAGCGCCCCGGTCCACGTCACGCTGGAGAACCTGGCCGACCGCCTGGGCGCCGAGAAGGCCCCGACGCTCAACCTCATCCTCCGTGCCGACGTGCGTGGCTCGATCGAGGCGATTCTCAAGGAACTGCAGAAGCTCGACCACCCGGAAGTGAAGATCCGCGTCCTCCAGGCGACCGTGGGCGGCGTGACGGAAGCCGACGTGCAGCTGGCCGACGCCTCCGACGCGGTGATCATCGCGTTCAACGTCGTGCCCGACGAGCGGGCCCGGTCGCTGGCGGAGGACAAGGGCGTGCAGGTCCGTCGCTACGACATCATCTACCAGGTGACCGACGACCTGAAGAAGGCGCTCGAGGGCATGCTCGCTCCCGAGAAGAAGGAAAACGAGCTCGGCCGGGCCCTCGTCCAGCGGACGTTCTCGATCAGTCGCCTCGGCGTCATCGCGGGCTGCCGCGTGATCGCGGGGATCATCGCCCGCAACGCCCGCCTGCGGGTGATCCGCGACAACCGCGTGCTCGGCGACTACGGCATCGAGTCGCTGAAGCGGGAGAAGGACGACGCCCGCGAGGTTCGTGACGGCCTGGAGTGCGGCATCAAGCTCGCCGGCTTCAACGACGTGAAGGAGGGCGACATCCTCGAGTGCTATCGCGTCGAGGAAGTCGCGCAGACGCTGTCGTGAGCACGCGACGACTGCTGAAGGCTGCCGAGGCGGTGCGGGAGGTGGTCAGCATGGCCATCCTGACGGAAGTTCGCGACCCGCGGGTCAAGGACGTCACGGTCACGGGCGTTGAGATGGCCCCCGACATGCGTTCGGCCGTGGTGCACGTGTCGATCATGGGAGGCCCGGCGAAGGAGAAACTCGCGCTCCAGGGCCTCGCCCGCTCGGCCGGATTCCTCCAGTCGCGGATCGCCGACCGCATCGAGACCCGCTACACGCCCAAGCTCCGCTTCGAACTCGACGGCGGCATCAAGAAGTCGATCGAGATCGCCCGCATGCTCCACGAGGTGCTGCCGCCGGCTCCGGCTGAGGGCGACGCCGAACCATCCCCCC
>JBJTRH010000048.1:0-7671 GCA_046076065.1 Planctomycetaceae bacterium
CGCAACATTCTTGCCGGATATATGCGGCGCCGGGCATTCACCTTCGACATGGCCCGAGACCTTCAGGCAGAGGCCGAGGACCTGCTGGCAGGAGCCGAGCACGAGGTCTATTCGCGGCTGGTGCTCGAACTCGTGCGTGACAGCGACTGCTCGGCCTACGACTGCGAGTACGTGGCGCTGGCTACGTCGCTGGGCGTGAAACTCGTGACCGGCGACACCAAGGTGCTGAAGGCCTTTCCGTCGTGTGCGGTGCCGCTCGGCGCCGAGTAAGCGGCACGGGCGTGCGGATGTAGCTCCCAGCCGCTATTCCTCGGCGGCCAACTCAGAACGCTGGCGAAACAGCGGAAGGATTGCGAAACCCCACCCGCTGCCACTCAGTTCTTTCTGATCCACCAGTGGTTCTGCTTCATGTTCTTCGCAGGGCACTTGGCGAAGGCCGGCGCTTGGGCGCCCTGGTACTGCTGGTGGCAGTAGTTGCATTCCCAGAGGTGCGTGGCCGCGACCACCAGGCCGGAGTAGCAGGCCACGCTCATGAGGGCGGCGGACGCGATCGCGAGGTTTCGCACGGCATGACGACGACGCAGAGGCATGGTGACGGCTCCAATGGGAAGGTGTGGCGGGCATGATCGGCCCGCGGGGGCTCGCACGGGTGTGCAACCCCCCCGCGCTCGATCAGCGTAGCAGGGACGGTGGCCGTGCGCCGAGGGCGGGGTAAGCGGGCGGGTGGGATTCAGTCGGTGCGGGGTGCCGACTCCTGCAGCGCGTGAGGCTCCAGCTCGGCGATGATCCTGAAGGTGGGCTGCGACGGGTCGTCACGGTCGCGGCCGAACTGGGCGACGCTGTATCCCACGTTTGGGCAGCCCTCGCTGTAGAGCCGAACCCGGATCCAGAGCGACTGCCGACCCAGCACGGATTTGGGCAGGGGTTCGTCGAGCGTCCAGCATTCTCCCCATGCCTGCGTCGAGATGGTGTCACCGATGGTGGACCACGCCACGCCGTCGCCAGACGCATCGATCGCTGCCGATCCGCGGCCTTGGCCTCCAGCCTCCGTGGTGAAGTCCCAGCAGCGGGACCCCGCGATGAGCTGTGCCGTGGAGACCGGGGCGGTGAAGTCGAAGCGATAGATGACGAAGCACTCGCAGCCGTTGCTGACTGGGCCAAGATAGGTGCGTGGTGGAGCCTGCCACTCCTGAAAAAGCCCGACATCGTGCGACTCCGTCACGTAGGGCAGGGAGTCCTCGACGCGAAAGAACATGACATCCGCCGACCGCGTGCCGACACGTGGAGCGATCGCCGGAGCGGCTCGCGGTGCAGCAGCGATGCGTGGCGGCGACGACGGCTGGGAGCGGGGCGTCGCCGGTCGTGGCAGGCGACTGACAGTCGTGAGACCCGCCGCCATGACGATGGCCAGTCCGCAGATCACGCCCGCCGACTTCCACCGAGAGCTCAGAGGAGCGGTCCTGGTTTCCTCCTCCCGGACGTCGGCGGCGAACGCTGCGGCGGATGCATGACGTCGGGCGGGATCACGTTGGATGGCACGACGGCAGATGGCCGCGACTCGCGGGGGCGTTGCCGGTGAGATCGGCAGGTCGCGCGGTCCCATGACTTCGTTGCGAATCGCAGCGGGCGCATCGCTGGAGTGCGGCGTGGCTCCGGCGATCACCTCGTGCAGCACGATCCCGAGACTGTAGACGTCGGCTGCAGGGCCACTGCTGCCGCCCTCGAGTTGTTCGGGGGCCATGTATCGCAGCGTGCCCATGCTCGGGGCAAACTCGCCAGTTTTGGTGGCCGACTGGGCGATGCCGAAGTCTGCGAGCGCGGCGTCGCCGTGGTGGTTGACGAGGATATTGGCCGGCTTCACGTCGCGGTGGATGACGCCGTTGCGATGCGCGTAGTCGAGGGCGTCAGCAATTTGGGCCACCCAGCGGAGTGCCTGTCGGCGCTCGACCGGACCGCTCGCGATTCGGTCGGCAAGGCTGCCGCCGTCCATGTAGTCCGACACGATGAAGCAGTCGTCGCCGTCGATGCCGACGTCGTGCACGGCCACGATCGAAGGATGCCGGAGCCTCGCCACGCGGCGGGCCTCCGCCATGAAGGCATCATTGAGGGCGATCCTCGCGGCCTTGGGAATCTTTACGGCGACGACGCGGCGGAGCTCGGCGTCGAAGGCCTTCCAGACCTCCGCGAATCCCCCCACGGCGATCCGCTCATCCAGCCGGTAGCGGCCGCCGAGCACCCGCCCGCCGGGCGGAGAGGACTCGGCTTCATCAGCGGTGTGATCATCGGACGGATGGTCGATCCACGAGGTCGCCTTCAGCACGCGGATGCGTCGGGCGAGCGGTTCGATCAGCTCGGGATGTTTCCAGGCGAGGTCTTTCGCGGGAATGTCGCGGCCGGCAAGGAAGCCGTCTTCCCACTCGAGCACGTACTCGGAGAGCAGTTCACGCCTCGACCGATCCATCGCTCAGCTCCCCATGGAGCCGGGACTTGGCATCGTTCCAGCGGCGGCGAATCGTTCTGACAGAGATACCAAGGACGGCGGCTGCCTCGTCTTGCGACAGTCCCTCGTAGTAGAGGAGGTCGAACACCTCGCGCTCCTCGTCTGGCATTCGATGCGCCCGCTCATGGAACTCCGTCCATTCGGCGAGGTCGGATGGCTCGGATTCCAGAGCGTGAAGCGTGCCGCCGGCCTGATCGGGTGGCTGGTGGTCGGTGTGGTGGTTGCGGCCGATGCCGTGGGGCCCGAAGTGCTTGCGGCCGAGATCGATGAGTTCCCGGCGGATCTGGACGGTTGCGAGGTTGAAGAAGTGCCGTACGTCCTCAACCTCGGTGGTCTCGAGAGCCCGGTGGAGCCGCAACATGGCGTTTTGGAAGACATCGTCGGTCTGCTCCCACCGCTGCAGGCCCGGGCGTCCGCGAAACATCCGGCGAGTGAGGACGAGCAGTCGGTTCGAAGCATGGCTGAGCAGGAGTTCCCGTGCCCGCGGGTCACCCCCGCGGACGGCGTCCACGAGGCCCTGGAAATAGTTGTCTGAGGCGCTGTATCTGGGGTTATACATGCCCGGATACGTTACCCCACCCTAAGGGCGATGTCGCCCATCCCTAGCGCACTGCGTACGTCGTTGGGGTCAACGGCCATACACCGTCCACGTAAGGGCGGCAACCGTGTAATCGCCGGGCGATGGGTGGTCGGATGTGCAGGGTTGCGGAGTCGCTGGCCGCTTCGGGCTGCGGCGACCGCAATGCACCAGCGGACGATTACTTCGAGCACAGTTCCAACTCGGGAAGTTCCCACAGTGATCAACCAGTCAAACCCATTCACGGGAAGCCGACATCGGTCCGTAGCCAATTCGTGGCTACGCTTGTCCGATGTTCAAGCATGGCTACGAAAACGGCGGAGGCCGATGCAGAGCCCGAGGGACATCTGGATGAGAATCCTCACAGTGACGCATGGTGATAGGCCGCGGCGACTCCGAGACTGCGGACTGCAGGGGTTTAGTCTCGTCGAGTTGTTGGTCGTGATCGCCATCATCGCGACCCTGATTGGAATGCTGTTGCCTGCAGTCCCGAGCGCCAGGGAAGCAGGCCGAAGAATCGCATGCGCAAACAATCTCAAGCAACTTTGGCACTTCAAAGTCATCACCTCTCCCACGGCAAGTTTCCCGTGGGCAACGCAGACATGGGGACGGGCTGGGATAACCTCAGCCCCGCCAAGCACGGTAGTTTCCTTGTCCCACTCCTGCCGTACTTGGAGCAGGTGAATCTCTATGAGGCCTGCGATTTCGTTGGCTATACAGACTACACGAGCAAACTTCCATCCGGACAGTTCGTTCATGAAATATGGATGAATGTCCTCATCTGTCCAAGCGACGACGCAGCGCAGTACTGGGGAGGCAACCTACTGTACTGGCGTGCTGGCACATCAACCCAAAACCAGAAGCGAGCCACGTCAAACTATGGGGCGAGTATGGGTTCGCAACTGTTTGCGGAAGGCCCTTGGAGCGGAAACGTCTTTGGGACCGGCTCGGCGTTTCACGGACATGACCTGACGGGTGCAAATATTTCCGGCGTGTTCAGTCATCTCGCATGGGGCACGAGTATCGCTGGCATACGTGATGGAACCAGCATGACAATAGCGCTCGGCGAAGTCCGGCCGAAGTGCTCATGGCATGTACGGGATGGGTGGATGCATCCGAATAGCCTCTGGATCGCCACGTCGGCACCCATCAATTATCCATCCTGTCCGGGTGAAACGGGATTCGATGCCGTGAATACGGACGTTGCAGCGCATTGGGGGGGCAAGTGGGCATGCGAACAGGGATTCAAGTCGAGGCACCCCTTTGGCTGCCAGTTCGTGTTCTGCGACGGATCGACACGTTTCCTCAATGAAATGATCGATTACATGACGTATCAACGACTTGGCGATCGTCGAGATGGTCAGCCTGTTGGAACAATCGAGTGAATGGCATTCAGCTATGTACTTACGATATGTGGTGGATGAATTGTTCCAAGTCTTTCGGGCGAGTCTCGAAAGAAGCCCGCGAGTCCGGTTCTACGTGGGTACGGTTGCGTTGCTTTGTGTCTTGTGCGGAGTTCGGTGGCTGTGGGCTGGCGATCGTCGTGTGCGACCGGTGGCGGTCAAAGGAACGGCGCTGTACCAAGGTATTCCCGTGAAGGCGCTCGAGTGTTGTTCATTCCGCAGAATACGCGGCCCTCGATGGGAACCACGGACGCGCGTGGGGGTTTCGTGCTCGGCACCTTTGCTCAAGCCGATGGCGCGATGGTTGGAGAACACGCTGTCTGCATTTCAAAGTCGATCGTGGATCCGGATGCCAAGGCGGACTCGCCATATAAGAAGTCAAAATCACTATTGCCTGCAGTTTATGGCACTCCAGTAACCTCGCCGCTGAAAGCGAAGGTGGTGGCTCGAGGCCCGAACGAGTTCCGTTTCGAACTGAGCGACTGACGGCGATCGCGAGAGACGCTCGCGTATCACAGCCAGCGCGGATACGGCCAGGTGACGTCGTGCCGCTCACGCCAAGACCGAGGAACGGGTGGCGGAACTTGCCGTGGTTCAGCGGGAAACTGAAAGCCAGGTGGGGCAGCTCGCCGTAGCCCAGCGGGACATGTCGCTCGCCATCCAGCGGCTCACGATCCTTACCGATGCGGTCGTCGGCCGCACGTTCGAGTTGCAGTTCCGCGACCGGGTCACGTCATACTTGGGCCGTTTTCTCCGCCGCGGTCGGCTTGTCAGCAACGATGAGCTTCTCGACGCGATGGAGCCGCACGTCGACGCCCGCGAGGTGGATGATTTCCTGCGGGCTGATGCCGTCGTGATGGGCTTGGTGGACGGCGTGCCGACCTATGTGGTCGTCGAGGTGTCGTGCACGGGGGACGTGGAAGACATCGTGCGGGCCGAGCGGCGGGCAAAGACGCTTCATAAGGCTGGACTGGCTGCGATTCCGCTCATTGCCTGCGAAGCGATCTCGCCGGAGTCGCTGGCGTTGGCGCGGATGACGGGCGCGCGGGTGTGGTGCAACGGCAGCATGATCGAGGCTGCGGCGTAGGGAAGGCTGCCGAGCCGGCCGTGGGGCTTCACGGTTGGCTTTTTTCCCGACGCAAGGCAGAATCGTGGCCCGGCTCACGGGGCGGGCGAGACGAACGGCTGTGGCGGTTCGGATCACGGCCCCGAGCGCTCCGCGACCACCCGAGCGAGACAGCATGCCCACCGCCAAGCAGATCGAAGCCGCCTACAAGCTGGCGCGTGAGCGTTATGAGGCTCTCGGGGTGAACGCCGAGAAGGCTCTCGCGGCCTTGGCGAAGATCCCCGTGTCGCTGCATTGCTGGCAGGGCGACGATGTGGGCGGGTTTGAAGATCAGGGGGGCGCGGTCGGTGGCGGCCTGGCCGTGACCGGCAACTACCCCGGCCGGGCCCGCACCCCCGATGAGCTTCGCAGCGACCTCGACGCCGCGCTGGCGGTGATCCCCGGAAAGCACCGGCTCAATCTCCATGCGTTCTACGGCGAGTTTGGCGGCAAGAAGGTCGACCGCGACCAGATCGACGCCTCGCACTTCGCCAACTGGATCGCCTGGGCGAAGAGCCGCGGCGTGGGCCTTGATTTCAACCCCACCTGCTTCTCGCATCCCAAGGCCGCGGACGGGTTCACCCTCTCGCATGCCGACCGCGGCATCCGCAAGTTCTGGATCGAGCACTGCCGGCGGTCGCGGGAGATCGGGGCCGCCATGGGCAAGGCCCTCGGCACGCCCTGCGTGACCAATGTATGGGTGCCAGACGGGTTCAAGGACACGCCGGCCGACCGGCTCGCGCCGCGGGAACGGCTCGCCGAGTCGCTCGACGCCGTGTTCGAGAAGCCGCTCTCGCCGAAGCACAACCTCGACGCGGTCGAGCCCAAGCTCTTCGGGATCGGCAGCGAGAGCTGCACCGTGGGATCGAGCGAGTTCTATCTCGGCTACTGCATCACCCGGAAGAAGCTGCTCTGCCTCGATGCGGGCCACTACCACCCCACCGAGAGCATCTCCGACAAAATATCGAGTGTGCTTGTGTACCTGCCGGAGATCCTCCTGCACGTGAGCCGCGGCGTCCGCTGGGACAGCGATCACGTGGTCACGCTGACCGACGATCTCCTGGCAATCGCCCGCGAGATCGTGGCCTGCGGCGACCCGTCGCGGGTGCACATCGGCCTCGACTACTTCGACGCCAGCATCAACCGGATCGCCGCCTGGGCGATCGGCACCCGCAACATGCTGCGGGCCCTGCTGATCGCGCTGCTGGAGCCGCCGGCCATCCGCAGGGCCGAGAAGGAGGGCGACCTCACCGCCCGGCTCGCGCTCCAGGAAGAGGCCAGAAGCCTGCCCTTTGGCGCTGTCTGGGATCACTTCTGCCACACCAGGAATGTGCCCGTCGGCGAGGCCTGGCTCGACGACGTGCGGAAGTACGAGAAGACCGTCACGGGGAAGCGGACATGAGCGACCTGCTGCACGACGTCGAGGAACTGGAGCACGACGCGAGCTCCGAGTACGAGCGGCAGAAGGTGCCGCAGAAGGCCCTCAAGGGACCGAGCGCCTTCTGGGGCATGTACGCCGGCGAGCACACCGCCGGGACGGAGTTCATGATCGGGCCGCTGTTCGTGAAGTGGGGCGCCGATGCGTTCAGCCTGATCGTGGGCCTATTCCTCGGCAACCTGCTCGCCGGCTTTAAGGGTGAAGAGCCCATCTCTGCATCCGAGTTCAGGGGTGCTGCCGAATTGGAAACGAGTACCATGTTTGTCTTGGAACGCACGGGCTATCATGATTGACAAGAACACTTTACTGCACATGTCCATCAACATAACTCCGCGCCATTTGTTTGGGTCGCTAAGGTCTCCTTTTTTTGGTACTGGGACACATTGAGTTTTCCTCCATGCTTTGTGATCAGTTTTTCCTACAAAGAAGTCAGAGACGTGTTTGTGTATTGTTCGTTTGGATACGTCATCCATTGCTTTGAGAGCTTCGGGGGGGATGCGATTGAGGCCAGGTGCTTTCCCTTTTTTGAGTTTGTTGATGGCACATTTGATTTCGCGAAAGGTGATGGGGGTGTCGATGGTAGTGAGGCATGGTTTCTGGTCGATGAGGTCAAGGACGGAGTCATCAACTGGTCTGTGGTTGTTGAGG
>JBJTRH010000049.1:0-11774 GCA_046076065.1 Planctomycetaceae bacterium
TCGAGATAGCGACGCAGCATCCGCGCCCCGTCGAGGCCGTAGATCTCCGGATGCTTCAGGGGGATCAGGTCGTAGACCACCGGCACGGCCGTCGCCCCGGCGACCCGGGCCCGCTCGACCGCCGGCCAGACGTCCGGAAACACCCAATAGGCATCGGGCAGCAGGAGGATGTCGCCGCGCGAAAACCGGATCGGCCCGCCCGCCGCGTCGAGCGCGACGAACGTGCCATCTTTCACCGCGACGCGGTGCGCCTCCGCGCCCCGTCGGGCCGCCACGTCGCAGATCGCCTCCGACGTGCGCGTGACCACCCGTGCGACGCCCGAATGGGCTGCTGCGGATCCGGTGTAGGAGGCGTCGACGAACACGCGGGGTAAGCCCGTCACCGTGCCGATGGCGGGCTCACGCGCGGGCGTGGCGGCGCTGACGGATCGGTCCTCGGGCCGATCGAGCACCGCATCGAGCAGGCTGCGGGCATAGGTGTCGAACCCGTGGGCGGCGGCAAACGCCTCGCGGGCCGCGTCGTGCCGCGAGCGGTCGGAGCCTTTCGCGAGGCAGGCCGCGAGCGCCTCCGCCACGGCCGCGGAGGAGGGGCGATCGGGAACCCTCGCGATGTAGGCCGGGGCCTCGATCGCAGATGCGAGGTCTTGGTTGGCGACGGTCGGCAGCCCGGCGGCGACGCAGTCCATCAGGGCGCCCGACAGGCCGCCGAAGAAGTGGGTGCGGAGCTGCACCCCGGCGTCGGCCGCCACCACGAACCGCCGATAGCCGTCTTCGTCGAGCCAGCCGGCTGCGAAGGCGAGGCGGCCGCCGATGCCAGCCGCTCGGGCCTGCTGCTCGAGCGCCTCCCTCGCGTGGTTCGAGCATTCGCCCACGAAGTGGAGGCGGGCCGGAATCCCACGCTGCACCAGCTCCGCGACCGCATCGACGCAGACGGCGGGTGACTTGACCGCGTCGACGATCCCGAGCGTCACGATCATCGCCTCGTCATCCGGCACTCCGAGGGTCGCGCGGGCCGCGCGGCGGGCCTCGGCCGAGATGTCCGCCCGCGTGAACTGCCGATACACGCAGAACGGGAGGTAGTGGGCCGGCGCATGATAGAGGCGGCCGACGTGCTCCTGGATGCCGCGGCTGTGCACGAGCAGCGGCCGGGCGGTGTCGAGGATCTCGTCGTAGAAGAGGGTCGGCAGGCCGCCGGGGTCGGCAAGCCAGCTCGACACCTCCTCGGCGCGGACCCCACGGCCCAGCGTCCGTTCCGCGAGCGTTCGCAGATGCTCGGCCCCCTTCCACCAGGCCGTCAGCTCTGCGAGCCGGTTGTCGTGCACGATGCACGGGCCGCCGAATCGGCGGTGCAGCTCGATGATCCGCGTGTGGAAGCTGGAGTTGCCCACCACGGCGATCGTGGCGTCGTAGTCGGGCCGCAGCCAGGCGGCCGCGGTGATCGGATGAAACTGCCGCACCGCCGCGGTGGCCATGGGCGCAGGCTGGTCCGTGTAGACGTCGACGTCGACGTCGCGGGCGAGCGCCTCGACGCAGCGGAGCGAATAGTCGGCCACGCCGGTGCGGTCCGGGGGGAAAGGCGTCACGAACGCGATCGACCGCCTTCGGGGCCGCGGCGTGGGGCGGCTCGCCGTGGCGGGAAGGAATCGTCGGGCGAATGCGTCCCAGAACCGATCGCCGACGGCCTGCGCGGTGAACCGGCTCGCGACGGCATGCTGGGCGGCCGCGAGCCGTGACCGCTCCGCCGGGGCGTCGAGCACCCTGCCGAGGATCGCCGCGAGTCGGGCGTGATCCTCGGGCTCGAACCGGACGCCGGGATCCACGACGAGCTCGCGGTGCACCGGGATGTCCGACACCACCGCCACGCTTCCGGAGGCGATGCACTCGACGACCGGCAGCGAGAAGCCCTCAGCCCGCGACGCGATCACGGTCGCGCGGGCGTGGGCGTGCCAGTCGGCGAGATGCTCGTCGCTGAGACGGTCGAGGAACACGAGCCCGGCGGCGGAGCTGCCGCAGCGGGCCCGCACCCGCTCCCGCCAGTCCTGCGGATAGTCGCCGGCGACGGCGAGCTGGAGCGTCGTCCGCCCGGCCGCCCGCAGGGCGGTGAAGGCCGCCACCGCGGCGTCGAGATTCTTCCGCTCGTCGGGACCGCCCATGAACAGGATCGACGTGTCGGCCGCCGCATCGGGGCGTCGGGCGCCGCCGACTCCGAGGCGGCGGGCGAAGGCCTCGCGGAGCGCGACGCCCGTGACGTCGATCCGGGCCGCAGCGATGCCCTGGCGGCGTGCGAGTTCGGCGGCCGCGTGATGCGAGATCGGAAAGAACGCCTCGTATGCAGGCAGCCAGGCGGCCGCGGCGGTGTAGCGGTAGAGGGCGGGTTTCGAATGGAGATACCGGTCGGGAAACTCGAGCGGGATGAAGTCGTAGACCACGGCGGCCGCCCGCACACCGACCCGATCGAGCAGCCGCGCGGGGGGGCGCGTGTCGTGCGTCATGGGCGACAGGCAGAGGAACACCGATCGCGACCCGGGATCGGCGGCGAACACGGGGCGGAGCTCGTGGCACGACGCCGCGACGCCGGCGGCGGGCGGGGGCCGCTCGGGATCGACCAGACCGACGATGCGCAGGCGGCCGGCCCCGCGGTCGCGGAGCGTTGCCAGCAGGAACTCGGCGTGCGATCCGATACCTCGGCCCGCATAGAGCGGATCCTGCAGGCTGCGGATATCCGCGAGCACGTCGATGACGCCGGCCCGCCGTTGCATCACGCCGCCTCGCTCCGTGGGGCGTGTGCGGCCGCCGGCCTCTCGTCGGCATCCAGCAGCGACCGCACGAGCCGCTCGGCTTCGGTTCGGCCCGCCGCCGTCGCCGCCTCCAGGACCGGATCCGCCGCATGGCCCGCGGCACGGCGGCGGAGTTCCGCCCGCGCGAGCGCCACGATCAGTTCTTCATGGTCGTCAGCCATGCGGGCATCGATTCCGGGCTGCAAGCAGGCCGGTGCCGGATCCGCGCGGCGGCGCTTGAAGCGGCGGAACAGCGGTCGCAGCCGGCGCCGCTCGAAGCGACGAAGCTCCTCCCGGATCGATCCCATCGGCGGGCTCCGCAGGCACACCCGGGCCGGGATGGCCGGGTTCAAGGGGCGGGACCGTACCACGGCGGGGAGGGGCGCGACAGGTCAGTTCGCGGCCGGAACCAGCCTGCATTCCGCAGGGCTGTGCCGCAGCACGCGGCAGAAAAAAAGACGGGCGACACCGTGGGATGTCGCCCGTCTCGGATGATGTCGATCGTCTGGTCGAGCCGCGTCGGGCTCAGCCGGAGACCATCGCCTTGAGGTTCTTGAGGGCCCGCACGCGGACCTTCACGCTCGCCGGCTTGGCCGGACGGTCCTGCAGCTCGCCGGTGAAGGGGTTCTTCACGCCCTTCTGCGCCGGACGGGCCGGCACCTTCCGCCGCTCGATCTTCACGAGACCGGGGATCGAGAACACGCCGATGCCCGAGCCCTTGAGCGACTTGTGGATCTCGGTGGTGAGTGCCTCGAGCACCGCCACGACGTCCTTCTTCGGAAGGTTCGTCGTCTCGGAGATGCTTCGCATGATCTCCGTCTTCGTCATCGGCTTGCTTCCCGACTTCTTCGCCATCGCCAGTTCCTCCGAAATGAGACCAGGTTCGTAAGCGGCAGAAGACCCGCCGCGTCTTGAAAATCTCGGCTGAAAACGCCGAACGAGGCCCGATTAGACTTTCCGGGTTTCAAAATGCAAACCAGAAAAACCCGCTCGGAGCCGGAAAACAGCGGGTTCGACGGCATGGCGACGGCAGGCCCGCTGCCCCGGGGCCCGGCGAAAAGGTGGCTTTTGGCCGGTATTACGCTCGATTTCAGGACCGGTTTCCGCGTCGGGGGTGATGGCTCGACTGCCAGAATCGTGGTCGTGGCGGGGGCGTGGCGGCGGCCGTCGGGGCGGGCAGGGGCCGGCCCAGCTCGGCATGGCACCGCCGTGGTTACCGCCCGGACGGCGGCGGTGGGCACCTGCTACGATCGGGGTGCAGCGGACAGAAGTCGTCGTCGACGCGGATGCCGCGATGCCATGAACCGTGCCGTGCTCAACGTGTGCCGTCGCCATGCCGCCATGGCGCTCATCGCGGCAGTCGCTGCCTGTGGCGGGCCGGACCCTCAGCACTGGGCCGCGCTCGGCCAGATCCCGCAGGCCAACGACGAGCCGGTCGCCGATGAGCCGGCCGCTTTTGATGCCGACGCCGAGGCGGTCGACGACGCGACGCTCACGCTGCCGAGTGATCGAGGCCTCGAGCGCGATCTGGAACGCGCGCGGCGGCTGCTCGACCGGGCGGATTGGTCATCCGCCGTCGTCGCCATCGACGGCATCCTCGAAGGCGGCTCCGATGCGTTCCTCGGCGGCACCGGTCGCGGCGCGAGCCGGCGGAGCATCCGGGCGGAGGCGATGGCGCTCGTCGCGGCCCTGCCGGCTCCGGCTCGCGATGCCTACCAACTCCTGTTCCGGGCCCGCGCCGAACGGGCGCTGGCTTCGGCGCTCGAGGCCGGTGATCAGGAGGCGGTGGTGGCGGTCGCCCGTCGGTGGTTCGCCACGCCGGCCGGCCGCGATGCCGCGCTGATCGCGGCATTTCTCGCGATCGAGTCAGGAGACCTCCTCTCCGCCGCGGGCTGGGTCGAGCGGCTCGATGCCGTGGGGATCGCGGGGCCGACCCGCGCCGCGGTGGACACCATGCGACGCCTCGTGTCGTCGTCGATGGTCGACGTCACGAACGATGGTCTCCCCGAGGTGCGGCTCGGGGGTCGCGACGTGAAACTGCGGGATGTGCGGCCGCGGGCCGGCGAGTCGGCAGACTGGCTCCAGCCGGGAGGCGACGCCACGCGGAACGCGATCACCGCGGCGTCGCGACCGCTCCTTGCCCCCCGATACCGGGTGCCGGTGACCCGACACGCCGAGGAGGCGAGGCTGCTCGAGCGACGCCGGCGGGCGGCCGGGCCCGACGAGGGGCCGATGATGCCGGCAGCCGGTGTCGTGGTGGTTCGCGACCTGATCGTCACGCCGACCCCGCTGGGCATCCTGGGCATCGACTTCGAATCGGGCCGCCGCCTCTGGCTGCAGTCGGCGCGGGCCTCGGTCGCCGTCGTCTCGGAGCAGGAACTCCAGGCCTCGCTCGCCCGCGTGTTCGATGATGCGACCAGCGGCGGCCTGGCAAGCGACGGCGCCAGCGTGTTTGCGGTGGAGCGGCACGGGCCGCACGCCGGCCGAACGGCGCGGATGGCGTTCGTGGCGGGCGACGGCGGCCCTCCGGCGGGCGGACCCGGCGGCACCTCGCTCACCGCCTACGACATCGCCGGCGGCACGGTGCGGTGGCGGCTGCCAGCGGGCGCCGGCGAAGGTCGCGACGGCGAGACGTGGTATCTCGGCGCGCCGCTGGTGGTTGGCGGCGACCTGTATGTGCTGGTGGAGCGGGGCGGACGCGTGCTCCTCGATGTCCTCGATGCCGTGAGCGGGACGGTGCGGTGGTCGCAGCCGCTCGCCGATCTGGCCGGCGATGATGCCGAGGGCGGTCCGGCGGCGACGGCCCGCAGGCTGGCGGGGCTCACGCCCGCCGCCGCCGACGGCGTGCTGGTGTGTCCGCTCGGGGGCGGCGTGGTCGTGGCGCTCGACCTGGCCACGAGAGATCTGCTCTGGGCGCATCGCTACGCCACGATCGACGTGACCGGTGAGCCGGCGGACGTGGCCGGTCTGTTCCGCGGACGCTCCTCGGCCGTCGAGGCCCACGCGGTGGCGTCGCTCCGCGGCCGCGATCCGTATCCCGTCATCGTCCGCGGCGCCGTGCTGCTGGCCGCCTACGACGGCCATGGCGTGATCTGCCTCGGCCTCCGCGATGGGAACCCACGCTGGCGGGCGCCGGCCCGTGGTCGGGTGCACATCGCCGGGGCGGTGGGCGATCGCGCGTGCCTGGTGTCGGCGGGCGGGGTCGAGTGTCTCTCGCTCGACGCGGGCCGCCGGCTGTGGCAGCGACCTCATCCGCAGGGAGTTGGCACCAGCGGTCGTGGCCTGCTGACGCCGCACACGATCCTCGTGCCCACCGACGCTCCCGCCGTGGTCGAACTCGCGCTGGCCGACGGCGCGCGGCTCGGCGAGTGGGTGACGCGGGGCGGCGCCGTGCCCGGCAACCTCGTCGCCTGCCGCGGCGAGGTGGTGTCGCGGGGCCTGGATTCAGTCGACGTGTTCCATCAGGTGGCGAAGCTCGAGTCGCGGGTGGAGACGGCGGCCCGCGAGGCTCCGGGCGACGCGTGGACGGACTCGTGGAGCGGGCAGCTGGCGCTCGACCGGGGCAGGGTGGCCGACGGACTCGCCGCCCTGCGGGCCGCCGCCGCGGCGCCGGTGCCGGCGGCCGCCACGGGCGACCTCGTCGACGCGCTCACCTTCGCCCTGAACCGCGACTTCACCGCCGCGGCGCCGGCGTGGCGGCAGTGGCACGAAGCGGGCAGCCCCGCGGCGCGGCATCCCGACGTGCTCCGCGCCGTCGTCGACGGCTTTCTGCGGACCAACGACCCGCCATCGGCATGGATCGCCTGCCGCGAGCTCCTCAGTCCGGACACGGAGGGCGACCGCGGTGCGTTGCTTCGCGATCCCTTCGATGCCGCCCTCGAGGTGCGGCCCGATCGCTGGCTCGCGGGCCGGCTCGCCGAGGTCGTGTCGCGGGCCGACCCTGCGTTGCAACGCGCGATCGACGCGGATGCCGAGCAGCGGCTGGCATCGGCGGCGGGCACACCGGGCGGTGGCTTGGCGACCACTCCGCGCCGGCGGCTTCGCCATGGGCTGATCGGCGGCACCGCCGCTCGGCCGGCCGATCCTGCGGAGGCATGGCCGTTCGGCGAGGTCGTCGTGCGCCGGCAGCGTGGAGCCCCCGACGCCGCCACCGTGGGCAGCCAGATCGTGTCGGTCCCGCTCACGGGCGCCAGCGATCCGCCCGTGCCCGGGATCAGCATCGCCTACGACGTGCAGGAGCGGCACCTGCTCGTCCGCGATGCGTGTGGCCGACGGATCGTCGAGCCGTTGCCGATCGAAGCGGGCGGGTCCGATGCCGGCCTGCCCTGGATCGGCCAGTCGTTTCCGATCGAGCCCTCGATCGTCGGCCGCCTGCTCGTGGTGCGCACCCGAGGTGGCGTGGTGGCCTTCGATCTCCTCGCGCGGGCCGACGAGCCCCGGGTGGCCTGGCGGCACGTCGCCCGGCAGCAGGAGCCGGTCGTCGTCGGGATGCCCGCGGTCGGCGGCCGCGTCGCCCGCAACGGCGCCATTCCGCTTGGCCGCCGGATCATGGAGGCCGACGAGGCCGCGCGGTCCGCCATCCAGGGACCGCCGGCGCGGGCGGGGGGCGTGTCGTTCGCGACTCCGGGCTGCGTGGTCATGCTCGATGCCGACACCGGCGAGGTGGCGTGGGAGCGGTCCGGACTCCGGCCGGTGACGGAGTGGATCGGCGACGACGAGGTGCTCTGCGGCTGCACCGCCGACGGGACGCGGTGCCCCGTGCTGTCGGCCCGCGACGGCCGGCTGCTTCGGGAGATCGATCTGCCCGATCGCCGCCAGCGGATGACCGCGTTCGGCCGTCATGTGGTCGCCATCGTGCCGCTCGACGAGCATCCCCTCGCCAGCCGCGTGCGGATCGACGTGATCGATGCGCAGGACCGCAGCGTGCGCACCGTGGGCGAGTTCGCCGGCGAGTCGCGGGCCGTGCCAGTGGAGGGCGAACGGCTGGCGCTGGCCGAGCCCGATGGCCGGCTCACGATGATCGACGGTGCCGCCGCCTGCGTGGCATGGCAGGTGCGCCTGCCCGGACTCGGGCCGGCCCCCGATTCGTTTCACGTGCTGCGGTGGCAGGATCGGTATCTCGTCTATGCGGCGGCGGTCGGCGGAGACGCGCAGGCAGCCGGCGACGACGATCTCGCGCCGCTGCAGTCGATGCTCTCGGCGAGCGAGTCGACGCCCCCGCTCCCGGCGGCGGTCTGGGCCGTGGCGGCCGACGACGGCCGGCCGCTGTGGTCGGTGCCGGCCACGGTGCGCGGGGTGGGGCTTCACCTGGCGCAGCCCAGCGGTCTGCCGCTCCTGCTCTTCGCGCGGCAGAGTCGCTCCGAGAACGGCCCGCGGCTCGCCCTCCTCGGCCTCGACAAGCGGACCGGGCATGCCGTTCTCGACGAGCGGCGGCTGGGGGTGAGCGGGCACATGTTCGTGGGGTGCGAGGTCGTGGGGGATCCCGACACGGCGACGATCACGGTTCGGGGCACGCACGGCACGACCCGGCCGGTCGTGCTCGAGTACACGGGCCGGCCGGTGGCGCCGCGGCCGCCCCACCAGGCCGATGCCCAGCCCGCCGGGGCCGCCGAGGCGGTCCGGGCCGGAACCGGCACCCGCTGACCCGTCCGGCGTATGATCGCGGCATGACCGCCCGCCTCTCAGCTTCGCGACGCCCGTGCTTCTGGTGCGCCGTCCTGATCGCCGTCGCCCCCGCGGTCGTGATCGCCGACGTGGCGGAGCAGCCGGTGCGCGACGTGGTCGCCCGCGGCCTCGAGTGGCTCGAATCGAAGCAGTCGCGGCGCGGCAGCTGGTCGGCGAACGAGGGCCGCTACCCGACGGCGATGACGGCCCTGGCCGGCACCGCGCTGGTGATGGAGGGATCGACCACGTCGCAGGGCCGCCATGCGGAGTCGATCCGCCTCGCGGTCGACTTCCTCCTCTCCCGCTCCCGGCCCAACGGCCTGATCGGCGACCCCACCACCGATGATCGCTACACGTACGGGCACGGCTTCGCGATGCTCTTCCTCTCGCAGGTGCTCGGCGAGGAGGAGGACGAGCGGCGGCGGGAGGAGCTCGTGGCCGCGCTCTCGCGGGCCGTGACCTTCTCGGGCCGCGCCCAGACCAAGGACGGCGGCTGGGGCTACGTGAGCGCGAAGGACGGGCAGGACTTCGACGAGGGCTCCACCACCATCACGCAGGTGCAGGGGCTGCGGGGCTGCCGCAACGCGGGCATCCCCGTGCCCCGCGAGATCATCGACCGGGCGATCGGCTACATCCACCGCTGCACCATGCCCGACGGGGGCGTGCAGTACAGCTCCAAGGGAGGCGGCGGACGGCCGGCGATCTCCGCGGCCGCGATCGCCTGCCTGTTCAACGCCGGTGAGGAGGACGACACCCACGTGCCGCGGATGCTCGGCTACGCGCGGAAGCACCTGGGCACGATCTCGAACAACAGCTTCGGCCACTGGCACTACGCCCACTTCTACTACGCGCAGGTGATGTATCGTCAGGGGGGCGACGACTGGCACGACTACCGCGGCCAGGTGGAGCGCCGGCTCGTGGCCGAGGCGCAGGCCGACGGCGACGGCCGGTTCTGGCCGCAGGGCTACATCGGCCCCGTCTACACCACGGCGACCAACCTCGTGATCCTGCAGCTCGACCGGGGCGCCCTGCCGATCTTTCAGCGCTGACGCCGCCCCCACCGCCGCCGCCACCCTCCAGGAGCCCAGACGCCATGCCCGAGACCTCCCCGATCGACCGCCTGCACGAGGCCCGCGACCGGATTCTCGAGCAGCTTTCGAGGGTGATCGTGGGCCAGGCCGACGTCATCGAAGAGCTCCTCATCTGCCTCTTCAGCCGCGGCCATTGCCTGCTCGAGGGCGTGCCCGGCCTGGCGAAGACCCTGCTGGTGAGCACGCTCGCCCGTAGCCTCGACCTCACGTTCAGCCGCATCCAGTTCACTCCCGACCTGATGCCCGCCGACATCGTGGGCACGGACGTGCTCGAGGAGGATCGCGCGACGGGCGTGCGGCAGCCGCGGTTTCTCGAGGGCCCGGTGTTCGCCAACGTGGTGCTCGCCGACGAGATCAACCGCACGCCGCCGAAGACGCAGGCGGCGCTGCTCGAGGCGATGCAGGAGGGGCACGTGAGCGTGGGCCGCGTGCGGCACCGGCTCGTCGACCCATTCTTCGTGCTCGCCACGCAGAACCCGATCGAGCAGGAGGGCACCTATCCGCTGCCCGAGGCGCAGCAGGATCGGTTCATGTTCAAGGTGTTCGTTCGCTATCCGTCGTTCGCGGACGAGTTCGAGATCGCGCGGCGGACGACCGGCGTGCCGACGGAGGAGCCGCGTCCGGTGCTCAGCGCCGCCGACATCGTGGCCCTGCAGCGGAGCGTGCGCGAGGTGCCGGTGAGCGACCACCTGATCCGCTACGCGCTGGCGATCGTCCGGCAGACGCGGGCGGGCGAGAAGGGCGTGCCCGACTTCGTGTCGGATCAGCTGGCCTGGGGAGCAGGGCCGCGGGCGGTGCAGGTGCTCGTGGTGGGGGCGAAGGCCCGGGCCGTGATGCACGGACGCCCCCATGTCTCGGCCGACGACATCCGTGCCCTCGCGCCGCCGGTGCTGCGGCACCGCGTCGTCGTCGGCTTCGCCGCGGCCAGCGAGGGCGTCACTCCCGACGACGTGATCGCCCGGATCGTCGAATCGACCCCCGCACGAGAGGACGAGCTGTCGCGTGACCCTCGCTTCCAGACGATATTTGCGTCCTGAGACGCTGCGTCGCATCCACCACCTCACGGTCCGTGTCCGCGACGCCGTCGAGGGCACGAAGACGGGTCTCCACCGCAGCCCCTACCGGGGGCAGTCGGTCGAGTTCCTGCAGCACCGCGAGTACGTCCGCGGCGACGACCTGCGGCGGGTCGACTGGAAGGTCTGGGGCCGGCAGGACCGGCTCACCGTGAAGGAGTACGAGGAGGAGACGAACCTGCGGCTCACGCTGCTCGTCGACGGCTCCGCGAGCATGGACTACGCCGGCGGTGCAACGCCCACGTCGCGGCCGTCGAAGTATGACCACGCCGCCACGCTGGCCGCGAGTCTCGCGTGGCTGGCGCTCTCGAGGGGCGACGCCGTGGGCTGCGGCGTGTTCGACGACCGCCTCCGGGCGAGCGTGCCGGCCCGGACGCGACGATCGCAGCTCGACGGCATCTGCGGGGTGCTCGAGGCGGCCCGCAACGCCGGGGCAGGGGACCTGCTGCGGGTGCTCCGCGACGCCGCCGACACGCTGCCGCCGCGGGGCCTCGTGATCCTGCTCTCCGACCTGTTCGGCGATCGCGCGGATCTGGTGCGGGGCCTGCGGCTCCTCCGCGGCCGGGGCCACGACGTGGCGGTGCTGCACGTGATGGACGACGACGAGCTCGACTTCCCGTTCGCCGGCGCGACGCGGTTCGAGGGGCTCGAGGCGGGTGGATCCCTGACCTGCGATCCGCGGGCGCTGCGGCGCGACTACCTCGCGGGGCTCGAGGCGTTTCTCGCGGAGGTGCGCGGCCATGCGGTGGCCGCGGGCTGCGCTTACGCGCTGGTGCGCACCGGCGAGCCGCCCGAGGCGGCGCTGGTGCGGTTCCTGGCGCGGCACGCCGGCTGAGGGGCGAAGACGCATGCCGAGCTTCGACCATCCCGCGATCCTCTGGTGGGGCCTGCCGCTCGCGGCGGTGCCGCTGCTGATCCATCTCATCAGCCGCCTACGGCACCGGGTGGTGCGGTGGGCGGCGATGGAGTTCCTGCTGGCCGGCCAGCGGAAATCCCGCACGAAGGTGCTGCTGCGGCAGCTGCTGCTCCTCGCCCTGCGGACGGCCGTGGTGCTCGGCGTGGTGCTGGCCCTCGCCGGGCCGCGCTGGCGGCGGCCGCTCGGAGGCCTGCTGGGAGGGGCGTCGCGGTCGCACCTCGTCGTGCTCGACGACAGCGGCTCGATGGCCGAC
>JBJTRH010000050.1:0-4559 GCA_046076065.1 Planctomycetaceae bacterium
CACCTGCTCGGCCACGAAGGCTGCGGCACCGTGCTCGAGGTGGGAGAGGGCGTGCGGACCGTGACGCCCGGGGATCGCGTCGTGCTCCACTGGCGGAAGGGGGCCGGCCTCGAGTCGGTCACGCCCACCTACGGCTCGCGGCTCGGCACGGTGAACGCAGGCTGGGTGACCACGTTCAACGAGCATGCGATCGTCTCCGAGAATCGCGTCACGCGGGTGCCGGCCGACTTCGACATCGAGGCGGCGGCCCTGTTCGGCTGCGCGATCACCACGGCCTTCGGGGTCGTGAACGCCAACGCCCAGGTGGCGATCGGCCAGTCGGTGGCTGTGTTTGGGGCCGGCGGCATCGGGCTCTCGATCATCCAGGGGGCGGCCCTTGCGGGGGCGAACCCGATCATCGCGATCGACCTCTTCGACAACCGCCTCGAGCTTGCCCGCTCCTTGGGAGCGACCCACACGATCAACTCGCGGTCGGCCGATGTGGCCGCAGAGATTGCCGGCATCGTGGGTGCCGACGGAGTCGACGTGGCGATCGACAACACGGGCAACGTGGACGTGATCGCGCTGGCGAGCCGGCTCACGAATGCCCGTGGGCGAACCGTGCTCGTGGGCGTGCCGCCCAAGGGCGCGACGGCCGCGATCTCGACCCTGCCGCTGCACTTCGAGAAGCGGCTCGTCGGCTCGCACGGCGGCGAGAGCCGGCCCGAGGTCGACATCCCGCGGTACGTGCGGCTCGTGCAGGACGGACGGCTCTCGCTCGCGGGCGTCGTGGGCCGCCGCTATACGCTCGATGAGATCAACACAGCGATCGACGACATGACCACCGGTCGGCTCGCCGGCCGGGCGATCGTCCGGCTCGCCGACGCCTGACCGGCCTTCTTCCGTGCGGAGCGAGTCGATGGCCGTGGCTGGCGGAGTGCTCGTGATTGGCGCCGACGGCACGATCGGCTCGGCGGTCGCCACGCGGCTCGAGGCGGCAGGCACGCTGGTCGTGCGGACGAGCCGCCGTGGCACCGCGGGATCGCTGCCGCTCGATCTGGCCGCCGTGCCCGATTCGTGGAGGCCGCCGGAGGGCATCGCTGCCGCAGTGATCTGCGCGGCGGTCACGTCGACCGAAGTCTGCCGCACGCGGCCCGACGAAACCCGGCGGGTCAACGTCGAAGCGCCTGTGGACATCGGTCGGCGGATCGCCGCTGCTGGTGGGCGGGTCGTGTTCCTCTCCACGAACATGGTGTTCGACGGCAGCGTGCCGTTCGTGCCGGTCGATGCGGAGCGGTGCCCACGGACCGCCTACGGACGCATGAAGGCCGACGCCGAGGAAGGTCTGCTCGCCGTTGGCGACGCCGCGACCGTCGTTCGGCTCACGAAGGTGGTGGGCCGCACGCTGCCGGTGATCGAAGGCTGGCGGTCGGCCCTCGCGCGGGGCGAGGTGGTGCGGCCGTTCTCCGACCTGCCGATCGCGCCGGTGACGCTCGACCTCGCGGCGGCCGTGATCGCGGCGGCGGCCCGCGAGCCGCTCGGGGCGATCCTGCAGGTTTCCGCCCGGGCCGACGTGACCTACGCCGACGTCGCGCGGCGGCTGGCGGCCCGCTGGGAAGTTCCGGCCAATCTCGTGCGGCCCTGGACCGTCGCCGAGTCGGCCGCGGGCCTGGAGCACGTGCCCCTACACACCACCCTCGATGACGCCGTGGTGCGGGATAGACTCGGGCTCGATCCGCCCGATCCGTGGGCGGCGATCGACGAGGTGGCCTGATGGCGACGACGGTGGCGGGCGAGGCGGCGTGCGGCATCTGCGGCGGCGGCACGCTCGAGGAGATGGCTGACTACCGCGAACTCCGCCGCGTGACGAGCGACTGCCGGGCGTGGCCCGCGGGCGGACGGCTCGGCGTGTGCCGGGCCTGCGGCGCGGTGCAGAAGCCCGCCGATGCGGCATTCCTCGCCGAGATCGACGACATCTACAAGACGTACACGATCTACCATCAGGCCGCGGGCGCCGAGCAGGCGGTGTTCGAGCAGGCGAGCGGGCTGCCCGCGTCGCGGTCGGTGCGGCTGTTGGAGACGTTTCGCGATCGAGCCGGCCTGAAGGCCACCGGGCGGATGCTCGACGTCGGCTGTGGCAACGGGGCCACGATCCGCGCCTTCGGCCAGGTGGCTCCCGGCTGGACGAAGGCCGGCACCGAGTTCGACGCGAAGTATCGTACCGAGGTCGAGTCGATCCCCAACACGGAGCCGCTGCACGTCGGGCCCGTCGAGGACGTTCCCGGCTCGTTCGACGTGATCACGATGATCCACGTGCTCGAGCACATCGTCGATCCGATCGACGTGTTGAAGACGCTCCGCGGGAAGCTCGCCCCTGGCGGCCTGCTCCTCATCGAGGTGCCGCACCACCCGGCTAACGCGTTCGAGCTCCTGATCGCCGACCACCGCACCCACTTCACCGCCGAGTCGCTCACGCGGGTCCTCGTGGCCGCCGGCTACGAGATCGTGTCGGTGGCCGAGGGCTGGATTCCGAAGGAACTCTCCGTCGTGGCCAGACCGGCCTCCGGCGTCGGGCCGGCGGCCCCGCCGCCCGGTGATGCGTCCGCGGCTCGGCAGCGGATCGCCGGCAGCCTCGCCTGGCTGCGGCAGACGGCCGACCAGCTCCGTGGGCTCGGTTCCACCGGGCCCGTGGGCCTGTTCGGCACCTCGATCGCCGGCACGTGGCTGGCCGCCGAGGCGGGAGACGCGATCGCCTTCTTCGTCGACGAGGATCCCAATCGCGCCGGGCGAAGCTACCTCGGCAGGCCCGTGCACGCGCCGGGCGACGTGCCGTCGGGAAGCCGGGTATTCATCGGCCTGCCTCCGGTCGTGTCGTCGGGTATCGCAGCCCGGCTCGCGCGGCCCGGCGTCGAGTTCCTCCTGCCCGACTGAGGCGTCATGGCGACCGCGATCCTGGCCGTTGGCGTGTTCACCTCGGCATTCCTTCTCCATCTCGCCTGGTGGCGGATCGCGCTGCCGCGGCGGCAGACGGCCATGCTCTTGGTCGTGTTCTTCGGCGTGCTCGTCGCCTGGCTCGCCCTCTCCCACTTTCTGCCCGGCCGCTGGTTCACCGCGGCCGACCGCTGGCAGGCGATCCACGTGGCGATCTTCCATACGGCCTGCGCGCTCGCCTACATCGTCGCCTACTCGGCCCTCGAACATCGCAGCCCGAGCATGACGCTGCTCGTGGCCGTGGCCGACTCGGGCAACGCGGGCTGCACGCACGACGAACTCCGCGGTCTGCTCGCCGGCGCCAGCCCCGTCGAGGTCCGGCTCGCTGCGATGGTGCACGAGGGCATGATCACGCAGGATGGCGACGGCTACCGGCTCGCCCCCAAGGGCCGCGTCTGGGCGGCGGTGCTCTCGACGTGGCGGCGGCTGCTCGGCATGCCGCGGGGAGGCTGAGCCCGCATGAACGAACTGTTTGGCATCACCGACCATCGTCCGCTCATCGCGGTGGCCCCCGTGCTCGGCCTGGCGGTCTACTGCCTGACCCACGTGGTCGCCGCCCGCATCATCCGCGGCAGAAGCCCCTATCCGGCCCTGGCCATCGGAGCCCTCGCGGGCCTGGTGGCGACGATCGCGATCACGTTCCTGGCCTGCCGTCGGGATGCGGTCTCGACGGTCGACACGCTCGCCCTCGTGGGCATGAACGCGATCGCGTCGCTCGCCTTCGCCTTCGGCTACTTCAACTTCGTGAACCTCACCGTGGCGTCGCTGCGGATCCGGATCCTCGAGGAGCTCGCGGACGCCGGCGGGCGGCTCCCCCGCGCCGACCTGCTCGGCCGCTACGGGACGGCAAGCGTGGCCGACCTGCGGCTCGAACGGCTGGTGGGGGGCGGCCACCTCGTGGAGCGGAACGGGCGGCTGCACACGGGGCGTTTGCAATTCCTGCTCGTGGCACGCATCTTCGACGGCCTCCGTTGGCTGATTTTCGGCCCCGCCTACGCCGCCGCCCTGCGTCGGCCGCCGCTTCCCGACGACACCACCGCCCCATGACGGCCCTCACTCCCGAACTAACGCACGACTGCGACCTCTCGCTCTTCGTGGCCTGCTACAACGAGGAGGAGGGGATCATCCCGACGCTCGACACGGTCGTGGCGGCGGCGCGGGAGGTCGGGATCACCTACGACATCGTGATCATCGACGACTGCTCGACCGACCGCTCCGTCGAGGTGATCGTCGAGTATCTCCGGACGCATCCCGACCTGCCGATCACGCTGTTCGTCAACGAAGTCAACCAGGGCGTGGGTTCGAACTACGCCGAGGGCGCCTTCCGCTGCCGCGGCAAGTACTACCGGATGATCTGCGGCGACAACGTGGAGTCGAAAGACAACCTCGTGTCGATCTTCCGTCGGATCGGCGAGGCCGACATGATCATCCCGTATCCGGCTGACACGACCTTCCGTGGGCCCTTCCGCCGCGGCGTGTCGCGGGCCTTCACGATCCTGGTGAACCTGCTGAGCGGCCATCGGATCCGCTACTACAACGGCCTGGCGGTGCACTTCCGCTACAACGTGATGCGGTGGCACTCCAACTCG
>JBJTRH010000051.1:0-7373 GCA_046076065.1 Planctomycetaceae bacterium
CGCCGCGGCAGCGACCTCCGTCGTCACGGGGACCACGTCGCCGCTCACCGTGCTCGGCGCCGACGACCACGGTGAGTCGAATCTCGAGTATCGCTGGACGGCGCAGGGCCCGGCGGCCGTCTCCTTCTCCGCCACCGGCACCAACGCCGCCAAGACCAGCGTCGCCACCTTCACTAAGGCCGGCGGCTATACGCTCACGGCCACGATCACGGATTCCAGCGGCCTGACGACGACCTCCACCGTGAATCTCACGGTGACGCAGACGGCGACCACGGTCGTGGTGTCGCCCGCGATCGCTTCGGTCGTGGCCGGCGGCTCACTGCAGATGACCGCCGAAGCAAGGGATCAGTTCGGCGCGCTGCTGTCTGTTCAGCCCGGCTTTACCTGGACGTCGACGGGCGGCGGCTCGATCTCCTCGGCAGGCCTGTTCACCGCACCGGCGACGCCCGGGACGTCGACGATCAGGGCCGCCACGTCGTCGGTTTCCGGCCAGGCGACGGTGACGACGACGACGGCCGATGCCGTCGTCTCGGTGGCGACCGGCCAGACGGCGGTGGATCCGGGCGGTCGTTCCGGCGTCGGGGCTCTCGTCAAACGCGGCACGGGCACGCTGGTGCTCGACGGCCCGAACACCCACGCCGGCGGCACCGTCGTGGAGCAGGGCGAATTGGTGATTCGCAACGTCGCCGCACTCGGTCGTGGCCGGCTCGAGGTCCGTGCCGGCGGCCGGGTGACGCTCGACATCGGCCTCGACGTCATGACGGTGCCCACGCTCGTGCTGGATTCGGCGGGCCGCATCGACATCGGGGCGGGCCGTCTCGCGGTGGCGGCGGGACTCACCGAGTTGGCCGTACGGCAGCTGCTGCTCGACGGCCACAATGGCGGCGGCTGGGACGGCGACCGCGGCATCATGTCGCAGGCGGCGATGCCCGGCCGCACGCTCGGCTACGTCGTCGACCAGGGCCAGGTGACGATCGCGTATGCGGTGGCCGGAGACACGAACCTCGATGGCGTCGTCGACGTGATCGACGTCGCCAATCTCATCATGAGTTTCGGTGCCTTCGGCCCGACGGAGGTGAGCTGGGGCAGCGGCGACTTCAACTACGACGGGATCATCGACCAGCTTGACCTCTCGGACTTCCTGGCGACTGGAGCCTTCGACCAGGGAATGTATCTGTCCGCGGCAGATGCCGCATTCGCATCGCTCGCAAACGAAGGAAGCGAAGGTTGAGAACCTTGCTGTCGGTACGGTCCCTCGACAAGCGTGCCCCGTCGCGATGGGCCGCCTTCGCGCTTGCCGCGACAGCCTTCGCCGTGACGGCCGGCGCCGTCCATGGCCAGACCACGTCGCGGCCGAACGTGCTCTTGCTCTACGTAGACGACCTCCGGCACGACGGGCTCGGCGTGACGGGCCACCCGTTCGTCGAAACCCCCAACCTCGACCAGCGGGTGGCCGGGCAGGGCGTCACCTTCCGCAACTCGTTCGTCAACTGTCCCCTGTGCTCGCCGTCGCGGGCCTCGTTGATGACCGGCCAGTACGCGGCGATGCACGGGTACTACGGCAATGACCGTCTCAACGCGGTGCCCGACGAACGGCTCCCGATCTACCAGAGAACCCTGCGGGCCGCGGGCTATCGCACCGGGCTCGTCGGCAAGTGGCACATGGATTCCTACTTCGAGCCCCGCGCCGACTTCGACTACTGGGCCGCGTTCCAGGGACAGGGCGTTCACAGCAATCCCCAGCTCAGGGTCAAAAAAGACGCCACTGCCGTCAGCACGGTGAACGAGACCGGCTACACGACGACGATCCTCACCGACTACGCGATCGACTTCCTCAAGGACTACGGTGTCGGCGGGAAGCGATCCGAGCCGTTTGCCCTCACGCTCTCCTTCAAGGCTGTCCACGCTCCCGTGGGCCCGCAGTACACCGCCTCCGGCGACGTCTATGCGGGGCAGGCACTCACCCGCCCCCCGAATGCGTCGGTGGATTACGGCGGATTCAGCATCAACGCAGAGAAGCCTGTGTTCAGCCGGCCGGGCTTCGGCGGACTGGTGCTCAACGCCACGAAGGGCAACAGCGATCAGCTCGGCCAGATGGCCATGATGCACGACATCGACACCAACATCGGCCGCGTGCTCGACGCGCTGGAGGCGAAAGGGCTCGACAAGAACACGCTCGTGATCTTCACCAGCGACAACGGCTTCTTCTGGGGCGAGCATGGCCGGGGCGACAAGCGGCTCGCCTACGAGGAGTCGATCCGTGTGCCCCTGCTGATGCGCGGGCCGGGCGTGCTTCCCGGCCAGACCTCGGACGCGCTCGTGGCCGCCGTCGACCTCGCCCCCACGATCCTCACCGCCGCCGGGATCGCGGTTCCGCCCACCATGCAGGGGAAGCCGCTCAACGGCCTGCTCAAGGGTACCGGTGAGGGCGCCGGCGGCTTCAGCCGAGATGCCATCTTCGCGGAGTACTTCAAGGAGGACAAATACCCCGACGTGCCTCGCTGGGATGCGGTGCGCACCCAGACCCACCTCTACCTCACGCATCCGGAGTTGGGAGCCCAGTACGACGAACTCTACGACATCGCCGCCGACCCGTATCAGGTGAACAATCTTCTGCTGCCCGGTCCGACTGCCGCCCTGCCGGGCGCCACGCGGACGGTGCTCGACGAGATGCAGATCCGGCTCAACGACCTCCGCCGCGAGGCGGCGGGCGTCAATCCGTTCACCCGGCAGATCATCCTGGGCGACAAGCTCGACTTCACCTCGATCGAGGGCGGAATCGTTCAGGACGATCCCGACACGAGCCGTGTGGGGTCCGGCACGAATTCCGCCGGCGTTGCTTCGGGTCGATCTGCCGTGCTCGCCTACGAGCTGCCGCCGCTAGCGGATCCGGCCCAACTCGAGCGGGCCTTCGTGAGCTTCAACATCGTCCGGCAGACCGGCAACGTCAGCACGGTGAATGCCGACCTCTGGGCGATCGGGATCACCAGCGGCAGCACGCGGCTGGCCGAGCATCTCGAGGCCAACACCGAGGTCTCGCTCGCCAATCGGGCCGACAATCTCAAGCTCCAGGACAACATCATCAAATTGGGCATTCACCTGTCCCGCACATTCTCCGACGAGAATGCGGCCGGATTGCTCGCAGGCTATCTCCGGAACTTCTACGAGTCGCGTCCCGGCTACGCCGGCGGAAGTTTCCTGCAGGTCCGACTCAATCCGGACCGTGATCTCGGTGCGACGTCGGCCGGCTGGGACATCTATTCGATGGACAGCCCCACGAGTGCCACCGATCCAAGGCCCTACTTCGGGCAGCCCGGATTGGTGTACGAGCTCACGGTCGACCGCTCCGTGATCAAGATCGACGTCAGCAGCGGCGTAAAGACCCAGAGCCAGGCAGGGTATGCGATTCTCTCGGGCACTACGCCGCTCCTGAAGACGGGCACGGGCACGCTCGTGATCGATCGTGCCAGCACGCAGCGTGGCCCGGTCACGGTGCGGGGCGGCCGGGTGCAGCTCGCGAGCGTGTCGGCCCTCGGCGCGAGCCGGGTGATCCCTCTTGCCGGAGGCACCGTCACCGTGGCGTCCGGCCTGCAGGCCGTCGTCGGAGGATTGGAGGCTCTTGGTGGAGGGCTGACCGACGTCGGCACCGCGTCGTTGACCGTGAACGCAGGGCTGGGCAGGGACGATCTGCTGGCGGCACTTCGCCAGGGGCGTGGAAGCGGCGTCTGGAGTGGCACCACGGGCATCACCTCGAGCGCCGCAGCCGCCAGCGGCGGTTCCCGAACCGTGGGATGGCTCGAGCACGGCGATGGCTCCATGATGGTCGCCTACGCGGCCGCCGGGGATACGAACCTCGACTGGAGCGTCGACATTCTCGATATGGCAAACGCATTTGCGGGCGCGAAGTTCGAGACGGGTTTGCCTGCATCGTGGAGCGAGGGCGACTTCAACTACGACGGCCTGTTCGACGTGCTTGACATCGCCGAGATGATGGCGAACGGCGCGGTTGCCGAAAATTCCTACAATCCCGTTGGAGTGTCCGCGGGCGTGGTCGCCGTCCCCGAGCCTTCCACCAGTCACCTGCTGGCGTTGGTCACGGGCATGTACGTCCTGTGCCGCTCCGCTGCCGGGCTACCCTCCGTGCGGGCCCTCGACTAGAGTTGTGGCATTCCACCACACGGAGTTGCCATGATCAGCCGGAGCATGCAGGATCTGCTGAACGCCCAGCTCAACCGTGAATACGCCTCGAGTTACGCGTATCTCGGCATGGCCGCCTATGCGGACTCGGTCTCGCTCGTGGGCTTTGCCCATTGGCTCCGAGTCCAGCACCGTGAAGAGTTGGAACATGCCCTGAAGTTCTACGACTACCTCAACGCCCAGAACGGCCGGGTCACCCTCGCCGCGATCGCGCCGCCGCGGGCCGAGTATTCGAGCATCGCCGAGGTGTTTCAGAAGGTTCTCGAGCACGAGAAGTCCATCACCCGCTCCATCAATGAGCTCTACGGTGCCGCGGAGGCCGAGAAGGACTACGCGACCAAGACCTTTCTCAGCTGGTTCGTCAGCGAGCAGGTTGAGGAGGAAAGCGAGGCCCAGCTCATGGTCGACAAGCTCGCCATGATCGGAGACAGCAAGGGCTCGCTGCTGTATCTCGACAAGGAGGCGAAGAAGCGGGAGTAGCCGCCGCGCCCCGTGCATCCCGCCCCCGGGCGTTGATCGCTGCCGGCTCGCGATACGCTACGATTCTCCCATGCGCGATCACCTGGTGCTCTGGGTCAACGGCACGCGCCGCGAGGTCCGCGGCGGCGACGCCTTCCTCACGCTCAGCGACTGGCTCCGTGGGCGGCTCGGCCTCGCGGGCACGAAGATCATGTGCGCGGAGGGCGACTGCGGCGCCTGTACGGTGCTCGTGGCCGAGCCGGTCGAGGACGGCACGCCCCGCTACCTGCCGATCGATTCCTGCATCCGGTTTCTGTTCCAGGTGGACGGCTGCCACGTGGTGACGGTGGATGGGCTCGCGCAGGGCGATGACCTCGCGCCCGTGCAGCAGGCGATGATCGACTGCCACGGCTCCCAGTGCGGCTTCTGCACGCCGGGGTTCGTGATGGCCCTCGCCGGCGGCTGCCACGCGCGCGGGGCTGGCGAATCCGTGGACTGGCGGAAGGAACTCGCCGGCAACCTCTGCCGCTGCACGGGCTACGTGTCGATCTTCGAGGCGGCCGAGCGGGCCGGCGGCGAGGCCGACTGGCTTGTCACGCGGTTCGCCGACGACTCGTGGATGCGGGAGGGCGTGCGGCTGCGGCGGGAGTCGCTCGCTGTCCGCGGTGAGCTCGACAGCGCTGCGATGCGGGCCACCTGCCCGGCGTCGCTCACGGAGGCACTGGCCGCCCGCCGGGAGGCCGACGCCCGCGTCGTGGCCGGCGCCACCGACCTGGGCGTGCTCTGGAACAAGGGGAAACTCCGGCCACGGCACTGGCTCGACCTCTCGAGGGTGGCGGCGCTGAGAAGCCTCGCGGTCGAGGAGTCGGACGGCGGGGCGACGCTCGTAGCGGGGCCGCTCGCTACCTGGACCGACATGATCCGCGTGTGCGTGGAGCGTTGCGGAGAGGCGGTGGCGGTGCTCGAGTCGTTCGGCGGCCCGCAGATTCGGCACGTGGGCACGCTCGGCGGCAACATCGTCAATGGCTCGCCGATCGCCGACTCGCTGCCGCTGCTCTTCGCCCTCGAGGCCACGCTCGAGCTCGCGAGTGCCGCGGTCACGCGGTCGATCCCGATCCACGCCTTCTACAAGGGCTACAAGCAGCTTGATCTCGCGGCCGACGAGCTGCTCGTGCGGGTGCGGATGCCGCTGCCCGGGCCCGACGACGTGCTCCGGCTCGTGAAGGTGTCGCGCCGTCGCGACCTCGACATCTCCACTTTCACCTCCGCGATCCTCGTCCGCCGCATGGGCGACCAGATCGGCACGGCGCGGGTGGCGTATGGCGGCGTGGGGCCGACGGTGGTGCGGATGCGAGCCACGGAGGCGGCGCTCGCGGGCCAGCCGTTCACGGAGGCCACCTTCCGCAGGGCGGGCGACGTGGCCGCCGGCGAGATTCGGCCCCTGACCGACGTCCGCGGCAGCGCCGACTACCGGCTGCAGCTCGCGCGGAGCGTGCTGCTGAAGTTCTTCCACGAGCAGACGGCGGCGGTCGGATGAGCGGCCCTCGGTTCCAGCCCGTCGCGGAGCCCGAGGCCCACGTGCCGAGCGTGGGTCGCACGATCCCGCACGACTCGGCCGTGGGGCACGTGACCGGGGCTGCCGCCTACATCGCCGACCTGCCGCGGCGGAGCTACGAGCTCGTGGTGGGCTTCGTGCCGAGCCCCGTGGCCAGCGGCCGCATCCGGAGCATCGATCTCGACGCGGCCCGCCGCGTGTCCGGCGTGGTGGATCTGGTGACGGCGGCCGATCTGCCGGCCGCGAGGGTCTGGGGACCGATCATCAAGGACGAGCCGGTGCTCGCCGATGGCGAGGTGCTCTATGTGGGCCAGCCCGTGGTGGTGATCGCCGCCGAGACGCAGGCCGCCCTCGCCGAGGCCCGCCGACTCGTGCGGCTCGACATCGAGCGCGCCGAGCCGATCCTCACGATCGAGCGGGCGATCGACCTGGGCCGGTTCATCGGCCCGCCCCGGCGGATCGCCCGTGGCGATGCTGCCGCCGCGATCGCCGCCGCGCCCCACCGGCTCGCCGGCGTGTTTCACAGTCTCGGCCAGGAGCACCTCTACCTCGAGGCCCAGGCGGCCCTCGCGGTTCCCGGCGAGGGAGGGCAGATCGTCGTCCACTCTTCCACGCAGGGCCCCACGGAAACGCAGCACGTGGTCGCCAGCGTGCTCGGCCTCGGCATGCACGAGGTGGTGGTCGTGTGCAAGCGGATGGGAGGCGGGTTCGGCGGCAAGGAGACGCAGGGCGTGCTGCCGGCGGTGATGGCCGCGGTCGTGGCCAAGCGGACCGGCCGCGCGGCCCGGGTCGTCTACGTCCGCGAGGACGACATGGCCTCCACCGGCAAGCGGCACGCCTACCGCACCGCCTGGGAGGTCGGCTTCGACGACGAGGGCCGGATCCTCGGCTACCGCGTCGATTTTCACTCGGCCGGCGGCGCGGCGGCCGACCTCTCGACGTCGATCATGGAACGGTCGATGTTCCACGTGGACAACGCCTACTGGCTGCCCCACGTCGAGATCCGGGGCCGCGTCTGCTTCACGAACATCGCGCCGGCCACCGCGTTCCGCGGGTTCGGAGGCCCTCAGGGCATGGCGGTGACGGAAACCATGATCCAGGAGATCACGACCCATCTGCGAGGTCTCGGCAGGCAGGTCGCGGCGATCGACGTCCAGCGGCG
>JBJTRH010000052.1:0-7434 GCA_046076065.1 Planctomycetaceae bacterium
TCCTCGACCTCGACGGCCGGGTCAACGTCAACGCCCATGGATCGCCTGCGGAACTGGCGTTTCTGCAGAACTCGTCCGCCTTTCAGTGGCCCTCGGCGTCCCCAGAACTGCCGGCCGCCCTTCCGGCAGCCACGTTCACCGCGCTGCCGCTCGGTTCCGGCTATGGGCCGGCGGAAGTTCGGCTCGGCGACGTGCTGCTCATCGCCAGCGACACGGCCGGGGCGGGCGACGCCCTTCGGCTGCTGCTGACCGGGACATCGCAGGTTGCCACTCCGCAGCCATATCCGGGATCGCGTCGCCCGCTGCTCTCCGCGAACAACGCCTGGGGCCGCTACGGAGATGGTGGCCTCAATCCCAAGCCGGGTGTCTCGGGCACCGACGACACCCTCAGCGCCATGCAGGATCAGCAGCGAGCCCGCACCACCGATGGCTCAGCCGCCCGACGGCGGTCGCTCTGCGACGACTGGCGAATGAACACCCCATTCCCTCAGTGGCAGGCCGACCCCGACTCCTACACCTCGCCTCCCGATCTGAGCGGGCGGATGAAGGTGTATGCCGATCGGCGGCCGCCCACCGACGGCGTGGTGGCGAGGATGCGGTATGCCAAACCGGTCGTGTCGGGTTCCCATTGGTGGCAGGGCGACACGACAGACGACCCGTACGAGATCCGGCTCGACCGCCGGTCCGCGGCCGATGCGACGTTCGGCCCCGACGAGCTCGAGCGTATTCTGCGGGTCTACGATTGGGATGCCTCGCAGCTGCCCTCCCGGCTTGCCGCGCTGCTCGGCCGCGATGCCGAACGACTCCGGCTGCTGCTCACCAGCGAGTCGTGGGACACCACGGCGGTCGTGGGAAATGCCCGCGCGAAGATCGAAGCCGCGCTCCAGGCCACCGCCGACACCGAGTGGGCGAAGGTATTCGCTCCTGAAATGATCTCCGGCCGGCGGCTCGACATCAACCGGCCGGTGCAGACCGACGCCGAGAAGCAGCTCCTCTGCCGACAGCTCTACACGCTGCTCTGGGCGCTGCTCGACAAGACCGCCAATCCTGCAACCCTCGACGCCGCCGCCCAATGGGCGGTCAACGTCGTGGACTTCCGAGACGTCGACTCCACGATGACGAGATTCGCGTACGACAGGAATCCCAAGGATGGCTGGACCGCGGGAACGGACGTGGTCTGGGGACTCGAACGACCGGAACTCCTGATCACCGAAGCGCTGGCCTGGCAGTCGGACGATGGCGCCGACGGAGGTGTCTACGTCAGCCTGCACCATCCGTGGTCGTCCAAGTCGCTCGATGGCAACACGTTCTCGCCGGGAGGCACGGACACGCCGGCGTGGGTCGACCCCGACGCGGTCGATCCGGCGCTGGGGGTACCACCCGCCCCGCCCAAGAACGTCCCGCTGAACATGCTCAACCTCGACGCCCGCGGCGGCGGCGACAAGAACTCGCCGGTCTGGCGGCTGCGGGTCGCCAACCAGATCGTGCGGCTCGATGCACCCCCAGGTGATCAGGCGGCCACCGGCGAGTTCTGGAGCAAGCCGCAGAGCACCGGCACGAACCGCCAGGTGCCGCCCGACGGCTCGTTCTGCGTCTTCGGCGAGTCGAAGAAGCCGGCGGCGGCAGATGGCGCCGTGGACATCGACGGGGCATTCCCGAACACCGCCCAACTCTCGATCGACATGCAGGGGTCGGCCGCCGGCAGTCTGAAGCCCGGCCAAGGCGCGGCGATCACGATCGTCCTCGAGCGGCTTGCCGATCCGACGAAGAAAGCGGCGTCGGGAACCAACGACTATCTCGAGGTCGACCGCATCGAGGCTGTCAAGGTGGTCGATCGCACGAACAATCCGATCACCAACGCCCCTCGTGAGGCCTACGTAAAGAAGTCGCGGCGCATCGACACCGCCATCCCGGGCAGTTTCTGGAAGCGTGTCTTCGACGATTCCGCTGCGGGATCGCCAAAGGCGTCGATCGCCCTCGACAAGCCGAAGTCGTCCCCCCGCGTCGCCTGCATGCCCTGGCTCAATCGCCCCTACATCAGTGCCGCCGAACTGGCCTTGGTGCCCCCGTGGGATTCGGCTTCACTCCTCGAGCAGTACGCTGGGTTCACGGGCAACGGCATGCTCGGAAAGCTGGCGACCCGCCTCAACCAGCAGCCCGACTTCCTGGCGACTCTCTTGGAGGCAACCACGGTGCCGTCGCGGTTCGCCGGCCTGGCGACCACCGTCGACGAGGATCCGTCCGGACAGAATCCGCTGCGGGTCTCCGCGGGGGACTGCGATCCCGGCCTCGATCTTCTTCCGCTGAACCAGTTTGCCGCCTACCGCGAGCCGGGCAGGGTGAACCTCAACACGGTGAGCGACCAGCGGGTGTGGGAGGCTGCCGTGCTTCGCGGCCCCCGGCCGGCCGGAGCGTCGACCGCGGGCAACGCCGACCTCGACTGGTCGTCGTCGAACCTCGGCCGGCCCGGGGCTCCGGGACAGCCTGCGATGACGGCGCTGCAGATGTTGACGCTGAAGGGCGGATCGACGTCGACCGTCATGGTGGCCGACACCACCGACCCTGGCCCAGACCCCGCCGGGAATCCGCAGTTTCAATACCTCACGGCCAATCGGCTCGCGAACGTGGCCACCACGCGGTCGCACGTGTTCGCAGTCTGGGTCACGGTCGGGTTCTTCGATCCTGTCACCGGCGAGGAACTCGGGGCCGACACCGGCGACATCCGGCGGCATCGCGGCTTTTTCATCTTCGATCGCTCGATCCCGGTGGCGTACGAGACCGGCAAGGATCACAACGTCCGCGACGCGATTCTCCTGCGGAGGATCATCCAGTGACGTCTCATCCTCCGTCGTCGCCAGTTCACCGTGGCATGACGCTCGTCGAGATGCTCGTGGCCACCACGATCACGCTGGTCATGATGGGACTGGTGGCCCAACTCTTCGGCGCGTTCGGCCAGGGCGTGACTGGCAGCCGATCCGTCATCGAGCTGACCGACCAGATGCGGACCGTCGGCTGGCGGCTTCGGCAGGATCTGGGGGGCGTCACGGCGCCGACGATTCCTCCGCGGCGGCCCGAGGCCGATGAGGGCTACTTCGAACTGCTCGAGGGACCGGCCACCGATGCCAACGCATCTGTGATCAAGGCCTCGGGAGACACGGCCCTCCTCACCGCCGACTGCGACGACGCGCTCCTGTTCACGACCCGCACGCCAAATGCCCCCTTCGTCGGCCGATTCGGCACCGGCACGATCGAGTCGCCCGTGGCCGAGGTGGCCTGGTTCTGCAAGCCGGCCACGCAGCAGCTGCCGGGAGGGCCAACGCTGTTCACCCTCTACCGCCGCCAGCTGCTCGTGATGGACTACGTCGGAGTGAATCCGTTTCAATCCACCGGCAACTCGCTTCCGTGGTCCGCCGTCGGCTCATGGGACAGTTTTTATCTGTCCTCGGACATCTCGTGCGCCCTCGTGTCATCCACGGTCCCTGCGTCGCAGCCGTTCCTCAAGCCCAACTCGCTCCGCGATCTGACCATGCGGGAAAACCGATACGGCCACAACCCCACGGGACTTGTCTCGGCTTTGGCCTTTCCGTATCCCGTGATGCTGTCGCCGCCGGGAATCTCGCCCCTGTCCGGAGCGCGACTGGGCGAAGATATCGTGCTCAACAACGTGCTGGCATTCGATGTGCGAGTGCTCGATCCGGATGCACCGATCCAGGTGGCCTCGCCCGGGGGTGCCGTCACGCCGGGCGATCCAGGCTTCGCGGTGGGGTCCGGCACGGCCGGATGTGGCGCGTACGTGGACCTGTTCTGGAACCGCGCTGTGACAGCCGGCTCGCCCCCGGGGCCCGGGTCGCCGCTCATGCTGTTCCCGCCGACGGGCACAACAGCGTTTCAGTCACCCGGCGTGTATGTGGCCGGGACATCCGCGCCGAACGTGAAGACGCTGCTGGGGGCGGTCGCAACTGGTACCGCCGTCTACGACACGTGGAGTTCCCACTACGAGGCGAACGGAATCAATGAGGACGGCGACTCCGATGCGTCCGGCAATCCGTTGATCGACGAGGGTACGAACGGGCTCGATGACAACGGCAACGGCCTCGTCGACGAACCGGCCGAGGCGGAAACCTCGCCGCCGTATCCGGTGCCGCTGCGGGGGATCGAGGTTCGCATCCGCTGCTACGAGCCCTCCAGCCGGCAGGTGCGACAGGTCACGATCCGTCACACGTTCGTTCCTTATTGATCGCCGAGTACGACCGAGGCCTGTTCGGCCACGCGAGCAACTGGACAAGTTCCGATCACCGTCCGATACTTTGAAAGGGGCCTGCGGGCCGCCGCGGGATCAAACAGGAGGTTCTCATGCGTCACGGTCAGACTTCTCTCCGCTCGTCGTCGGGCTTTACGCTCGTCGAACTGCTGGTCGTGATCGCGATCATCGGCACGCTCATCGGCCTGCTGCTGCCCGCCGTGCAAGCCGCCCGCGAGTCGGGACGGCGAAACACGTGCATGAACAACCTCAAGCAACTCGGCACGGCCGCGCTGCAATACGACAGTCAGCGTCAGGCGCTGCCCGGCTGGCGGAACAAGCACCCGAGTGCCAACGTGCCCTCGAGTCCCATCGCCAGTGTGATCGGCGTGGGCTGGCCCGTCGCGCTGCTCCCGAACCTGGAACGGGCCGACGTGTACCGCTCCTTCGAGCAGGCTACGGCGAGCGGTACTACTTCCACGACAAACCCTTATATCTCGTTCTTCGTCTGCCCGACGTCGCCACCGGACTCCACCAGCAATCCGGTCATGAGCTACGCGGGGAACATCGGATCGACGCAGGTAGCGTCAAGCTCCCAGTTCAAGGGTGACGGCGTCCTGCTCGACGGAATCGGCACCGCCTCATTTGGGGCCGCACGAACGGGCCTGGACACCATCAGCAACTGTGACGGCACCACGAACACCATGCTGTTTTCGGAGAAGTGCGGGACGGTGATCAGTGTAAACACTCGCTATGACGTCATTCTGCCGGCATCGACGTCCGCCACGATGCCGCTGCCGGCCAGCGTGGTCGCTCCCAACCCCGCAACGTCAGGCATTGTGGCTGGGTTTGGCATGCTTGGTCCTCCGGCAGCAGGCAAGGTGATCAATAGTTCCACCTTGAACGTTGTTGGCTATCAGGGTCTACCGTCGTCCGCACACCCTGGTGGCGTGGCCACCGTTTTCTGCGACGGGCACACCCAGTTTGTGAAGGAGACTGTCGTTCCACACGTCTTCGCCCAGCTCGTCACGAGTGACAGCCGGTACGAAGGCAGCACGTACCCTACCAACGGACCGCAGGCCAACGCTTGGTTGATCTACAATCTTCCCGCGGCGTCTAGGCCCTACAAGCTCAGCGAAGGCGACTACTGAGCGGCTGCCGCCGGTCGTAGCATGGCCGGCGATGGGCCGGCGGCGTGTCGGATTCCCCAGCCTCCCCGCACCGGCTTCCGGTGCTAGAGTGCCCCTGGATGTCCGTCACCCCACCCGGTGTTGTCATGAACGCCCTCGCCGCTCCCCCCGCCCCGCCCGCTCCCCCGACACGCCTCGCCATCGAACTCGGTGACGCCCGCGAACGGCTCGTGCGGCACCGCATCTACAAGCTCGTGAACTCCGCCGCCAGGCTGCGGTGGTTCATGGAGAGCCACGTGTTTGCTGTGTGGGACTTCCAGAGCCTCCTCAAGGCCATGCAGCAGCGGCTCACGTGCACGAGCGTGCCATGGGTGCCCTCCGCCGACCCCGAGGCCCGGCGGCTCGTCAACGAAATCGTGCTCGACGAGGAGTCGGATGAGCTCCCCGAAGGTGGATCTGCCTCCCACTTCGAGCTCTACCTCGACGGCATGCGCCGCGCCGGCGCCGACACCGGGCCCATCGAACGGTTGCTCGACACCCTGCGAGCCACGCATCGGCCCCACACCGGCAGTGGTGAGGCTCCGCGATCGGGCTCGGCCGCCGCGGTCGTGGACGAGGCCATGGTGAACGCGGGTGCCCCCGACGCGGCACGGACGTTCGTGGGACGGTCGTTCGCGGTCATCGAGTCGGATGCCACGCATGCCATCGTCGCCGCCTTCACCTACGGCCGCGAAGACGTGATCCCCGAGATGTTCCGCGGGCTCGTGTCGTCGCTCGCCGCCCGCGACCCGGCATGGGAGCGATTCCACTGGTATCTGGAGCGGCACATCGAGGCCGACGACGAGAAGCACGGCCCCATCTGCCGCCGCATCGTGGCGCGGCTCTGCGGCGACGACGCCGCCAGGTGGACGGAGGCCTCCACAGCCGCCCGCCACGCCATCGAGGCGCGGATCGCCTTCTGGGACGAGATCGCCGCCGACCTCGAGGCCATGCCCTCGGCCTAGCGGGCGGTTGACACTAGGAGTGTATGCCCGTACACTCTATAGGAGCTGCCTCCGATGGCGGGGCGAAGTTCCTCGGTGTGGAGGGCAAGGTCATGGTGTCGGTTCCCGAAATCCGCAGCCGGCTGCAGCCCGTGTTTACGGAGCCCCAGGCCGACGTGCTCGCCAATGTGCTCATGGAAACGCACGCTGAGCTCGTGACCCGCAGCGACTTCCACCGGCTCACGAGCACGGTCGAGGAGCTGGCCGAAGCACAGAAGCGAACCGAGCACCGCGTGGAGCAGCTTGCAGAAACGCAGCTCGAAATGCAGCACGCCATCACCGAGCTCGGCACACAGGTCACGGGGCTCACCACGCAGGTCACGGGGCTCACGCGACAGGTAGGCGATCTCGCCAAGCAGGTGGGCGGGCTCTCCAATGCCGTCGGCGCCAACCTCGAAGACTTCGCCTGCGAACTCGTGCCGGAGCTGCTGGAGAAATACTGGCGGCTCGCCACGATATCGGCCGGCCCCGAAGAGCTCGCGTTGGCGGACGACACGGTGCGTGAGTTCGACGTCGTGGTGCGTGGCACCATCGACGGCCGGCCCGTGGTCGTGGTCTGCGAGACGAAGGCGACCGTGAGCACCACGGAGGTGTCGAAGTTTCTCCGCATCGTGGAGAAGGTCCGCGGCGCGCATCCCGGCGAGGACGTGCGGCCGCTGTTCTTCGGCTACAAGGCCAACGCGGCGGCCCGGGCGCTGATCGTGGAGTCTGGAGCCGCGATGGTGTTCACCCGCGGCGTGCTGATCCCCGCCGCCTGAAACGAGCCGGTCGTGGTGCAGCCGTACCGCTTACGCGGTGACGCTTCCTGGGGCGTCAATCGTCGAACGGACGGCGGGGCTTGGCGTCTCGCGCCGCGGTGGCCGGGGCCTTGGGGGCTGGCACGGCCGGCGAAGCTGCCGCCTCGCCGTCTTCCGCCATCTCCTGCCGCTCCCGCCACGGCTTGCCCGCCTCGTAGTTCGCCAGCTCCGCCTTCAGCTGCTCGGCGACCTCGCCCCCGGCCGCCGCATCGGTTTCCACCGAC
>JBJTRH010000053.1:0-2054 GCA_046076065.1 Planctomycetaceae bacterium
GCTCACGCTCAACGGCTCCAACGGCGACGCCAACACGATCAACAGTAAGATCGTCAACAACGTCAACACGTCGGCCGGGCCATCTCTCGTGGCGGTCACCAAGAGTGGTTCGGGGACGTGGGTGCTCGGTGGAGCCAACGAATACACCGGCGGCACGACGGTGTCGGCGGGGCGGTTGTTCGTGAACGGCTCGCTGGCGGCGACCGGCAATCCGGTCACGGTGGCGAGTGGGGCCACCCTCGGAGGCACGGGCGTGGTCGGCACCGCCGGCACGGTGTCGGGCGTCGTGGCTCCGGGGTTCGGCGGCGTCGGCACGCTGTCGTTCGGGAGCGGCCTCATCTGGAACGGAGGTACCGCCGCCGGGGCGGCGACCGACTGGCTCTACGACCTCGGGGCGGCCAATGCTTCCGACCTGGCGAGCATCACCGGCGACTTCACCAAGGGCACGGGCTCGAGCTTTGGCTTCGACTTCGGAAACGCCACTACGCTCGGCACCTACACCCTGGCATCGTGGACGGGCACCACGAGTTTCGTGGGGGGTGACTTCAGTTACACGAATCTCGGCGGCGGCAACACGGCCACGTTCGACGTCATCGGCAACTCGTTGGTGCTCTCGGTCATTCCGGAGCCGACCATGACGGTCAGCGGCCTGGCGTTCGTGGTGGCCGGACTGGTGGCCGCGCGACGTGGCAGTCGCAGGGCCTGCTGAACACGGTTCCGGAGCAATGGCCATGGTGGCTTCGTCAGGCAGGATGCTGCTGGCTCTCGCGGTTCTGGGCGTGGCCGCCGTGGCGGAGGCCCAGTCCACCACCACGTGGACCGGAGGCGGCAGTACGACCTTGTGGTCGGATGCGGGCAACTGGACCACGCCGCCGGTCGCCTCGGGTACCTTCACGCTGAGTTTTTCCGGTACCGCCAAGACGTCGTCGTTCAACAACTCGGTCACCACGGTGAAGTCGAACATCATCGGCAACTCCGCGGCGATCCTGTTCACGAACGACGGCACGGCCGGGAAGGATGTTCAGTTTCGGCTGACGGGCGGCCCGCTCGTGCTCTACGGGGACGTGCGGATGACGAACCCCGCCGCCGCCAACGCGATCAGCCTGACCGATGAGATCGCCTGCGACCTCGTGCTCACCAATGCGAGCGTGAGTTCGGCGGCGCTGATGTACACGGCGAGCTTCGGCAGCCTGACGCACAACCTGCTCATCAGCGGCTCCATCAGCCAGATCGGCTCCGACCCCTGCAACTTCCGCAAGGGGGGCACGGGCGGCACCCTCACGCTCTCCGGCGAGAACGTCTTCCTCGGGCAGATGCAAGTCTTCGTGGGTGCCGTGGCTGTGGACCGGGTCGAGAACGTGGGCAATCCCAGCCCGCTGGGGGCGGGCAACCTTCCGATCCGTCTCGGCAACGGCAATCAGTCGGGCCAGCTGATCTACACCGGCACGGGTGAGGTCACGAACCGCTACTTCGAGATCGGCGCCGGTCCGGCGACCGCGGCGACGGGCGGGGCCACGGTGACGAGCAACGGCAGCGGCCCGCTCGTGTTCGACGCGGCCAACCGGTCGCCAGGTGGCCCCGGCACCAACCCCTTCGACAACGGTCGCTTCAACACCAATTATCAGGGTGACAACCAGGTGGCGGCCCGCACGCTCGTGCTCAACGGCACGAACGCGGGCGACAACGAGATCCGGTCGGTGATCGCCGATCAGGCCTACTCCTTCGTCACGACGTCGATCCAGGTCACGAAGGCCGGCTCTGGCAGGTGGATCTTCTCGGGCGACAACCTCTACACGGGCACGACGACGGTGAGCGGCGGTGTGCTTCAGGTGGGGAACTCCGGCACGACGGGGACGCTGGGCAGCGGCCCGGTGGTGAACAACGCGACGCTGTCGTACAAGCGGTCGGACGACGTGACGATCGCCACGGCGATCAGCGGTTCCGGTGGTTTCGTGCAGGCGGGCACGGGGGTGCTGACGTTGGGGACGTCGCAGGGGTACACGGGCCGGACGAGCATCGAGGCGGGCACGCTCTCGCTGGGTGAGGCGGGCTCT
>JBJTRH010000054.1:0-2060 GCA_046076065.1 Planctomycetaceae bacterium
GTCGCCGCGTCACCCGGCCCGGCACGCCGAACACGAGCGATCCAGGCGGCACGTCGGCGAGGCACGCGGAGTTGGCACTCACTTTGCCCGACGCCCCCACCGACTTGCCCGGAGCGACCGAGGCATGCAGCCCCAGAAACACGTCGTCTCCAATGCGGGCCCCGCCACCGAGCGTCGCATAGGGTGACAGCACGCTGAAGTCACCGGTCGACGCATCGTGGCCGAGGGAGGCATGGTAGTTCAGGATCGTGAACCTGCCGAGCGTCGTCGCGTCGCTGGCGATCGAATATGGGCACAGGATGCTACCGCTCCCGATCGACGCAGAAGCCGCCACGATCGCGGTGGGATGGATCAGCGTGAGGAAACGGCCACCCCGCGCCAGCAACGACTCGGCGACACGCCGGCGCACGTCGGGGATGCCGATCGCCAGCACGAGGGCATCGCCAAGCTCCGGCGAGTACGACGCGGGGCTCGCCATGATCGGCAGCGAACTACACTCCCCCCGCTCCTCGGCGAGGAACCCCGCGACGTTCGTCGCAGCCTCCGGCCAGGCATCGCGGGCCCAGGCGAGCACCTCGCGGCCGAAGCCGCCCGCTCCGACGATGAGAATCCGCCGGGCGTCACGCACGTCAGCAGTCGTCATGCTCATGCCCCGCCGTCGACCGCCAAGACTTCCGCGGTCACGAACGAAGCGGATTCGTGGGTGAGGTACTCGACCGCACCGACGACATCCGCGGCGCTGCCCAGGCGGCCCAGGGCCGTCCGTCGGGCGATCCGCTCACGATTGGCCTGCGACAGACTCGCAGACAGTTCGGTGACGAGAAACCCCGGAGCAACCACGTTGACGCGGATGCCGCGCGGGGCCAGCTCCCGGGCCAAATTCAGCGCAAAACCCTCGATGCCGGCCTTCGTCGCGGCGTAGACCGACAGCCCGGGCGATCCCCGCGCCGCCACCACCGACGACATGAACACGATCGACGCATCGCCGGCAGGCTGCACGAGCATCTGCCGGACACACTCCCGCGCCAGCAGGATGGGCCCGCGGAGGTTCACGGCGAGCAGCGCGTCGATCTCGGCGTCGCGCGTCGTCGCCAACACGCCCTCGTATGCGATCGCGGCGTTGGCGATGCAGTGGTCGATGCGACCGAATCGCCGAGCGACCCGCTCCACGAATCCCCTGACGGCGTCGGATTCGGAGCCATCGAGCGACTCGACGTGGGCATGCGTGCCGTAGGATGCAGCCAGGCTGGCAAGCTCGGGCGACTCCCGCCTCGCAAACGTGGCTACACGGGCGCCCTTCGACATGAGCCGTTCGACGAGCGCGAGGCCCAGGCCCCGCGAGCCGCCCGACACGATGAACGTGCTCGCCGCCATGGCGGCCGGGATGGGCCTAGGCCCCCTCCGTGGTCGCGGCCGGCCGCCGGGGGAGTTTGCCCGCCGACGTGGTGGCGACCCGCTTGACGATGTCCATGATCCGGGGAACGGCGTGCGGTTCCACGGCCGCGCGGCAGGCGGTCAGAGCCGCCGCCCGCACCCCATCGGCAGCGACGCCGTCGGGCAGCGACTCCGCCAGCACGATCTCGGCCGCCACGAGCTCGCCCGTAATCCCGCTCGGCAAGCCGTAGACGCGGGCATCGGCCACGCCCTCCACGCCTCGGAGGACGTCTTCCACCCGCTTGGGAAACACCTTCGCTCCGCCGACGACGATCCCGTCGCTCCGCCGGCCCGTGAACTCGAATCGGTCTCCACGTCGCTCGACCAGATCGCCCGTGCCCACCTCGGCCGTGTCGCGGGACAACTGCACGAGCAGTTCGCCGTCCCTGCGAGCCGAAAGGCGAACACCGCCCGGAAGCGACTTGCCCATCCAGTCGGCCGGAAACCCCGGCATGCCGTCGGCGACGCGAAACACCTCGCCCAGTTCCGTGGTCGCATATACCTGGGTGATCTTCGCTTGGGGAAACACCTCTGCCGCCCGTGCCAGCAAGCGGGCATCGGCCGCCTCGCCGCCGAGCGTGATCCGCTCGAGCGAGCAGCGACGCAGGAGCTCGGGATCCGCGGAG
>JBJTRH010000055.1:0-2828 GCA_046076065.1 Planctomycetaceae bacterium
GGAGCGACGCGGCCGTGGCAGCATGTCCTCGACGCGCTGCGTGGCTACCTCCTGCTCGCTCAGCGGCTCGTGGAGGATCCCGGCGCGGGGTGGTCGGCGTTCAACTTCGGTCCGCAGCCCGGGCCCGCCGCTTCGGTCGGCGAGTTGGTCGCCGCGATCGCGGCCCGCTGGGGCGACGATGCGTCGTGGCGGGTCGCCGAGGGTCAGCATCCACACGAAGCCACGATGCTGCGGCTCGACAGTGGCGCAGCCCGTCGTACACTCGGCTGGACACCGGTGGTGCCGCTCGCCGAGGGCCTCGCGCTCACGGTCGACTGGTATCGGGAGTTCCTCACGGGATCCGGGGACATGACGAATACGAGCCTCGCCCAGATCCGTCATGTGGAGTCAAGGGCCGAGACGGTTGAGCCATGAGTTCCTGTCGCTTCTGCCGGCGGCCGCTGGTCACGAGCTTCGTCGACCTCGGCATGAGCCCGCTGTCGAACTCCCTCGTTCCCGCTGATCAGAGCGGGCGGGGCGAGCGGGTCTATCCGCTGCATGCCTACCTCTGCGAGTCGTGCCTGCTCGTCCAGTTGGAGGAGTTCGAGAGCCCTGAGGCGATCTTCTCCGACTACTCCTACTTCTCGTCCTACTCGACCACCTGGCTGCGTCACGCGAGGGAGTTCTGCGACGCCATGCTCCACCGCCTCGGCCTCGGCGACGAGTCCTTCGTGATGGAGCTTGCAAGCAACGACGGGTACCTGCTTCGCAACATCGTGGATCGCGGGATTCGCTGCCTGGGCATCGAACCGGCTGCCAACGTGGCCGCCGTCGCCAGGGAACGTGGCGTTCCCACCGAGGTCGTGTTTTTCGGCGCCGACTCCGCCCGTCGCCTCGTCGCCGCCCATGGGCGGGCGGATTTGATCGTGGCCAACAACGTGCTCGCCCATGTGCCCGACATCAACGACTTCACCGCGGGCATCGCCGTCGCCCTGCGGCCGGGAGGCACGGTGTCGATCGAGTTTCCTCACCTGATGCGGTTGATCGAGAATGTTCAGTTCGACACGATCTACCACGAGCACTATTCCTATCTCTCGTTGGCTTTCGTCGAACGCCTCTTTGCGGCGCACGGCCTGGCCGTCTGGGACATCGAGGAACTGCCCACGCACGGCGGTTCGCTCCGAGTCCTCGGGCGGCATGCCGACGACCCCCGGGGCATGACGCCGGCAGTCGCGCACATCCGTTCGGCGGAGCAGGCGGCAGGGATGCTCGACATCGCGACATACGGCGACTTCGCCCCCCGGGTGCTCAAGGTCAAGCGCGACGTGCTCCGCTTTCTCCTCGACGCCCAGGCCGAGGGCAGGACCGTGGCCGCCTATGGGGCGGCCGCCAAGGGGAACACGCTGCTCAACTTCTGCGGCGTCCGTGGCGATCTGGTCGAGTTCGTCGCCGATCTGAGTCCTCACAAGCAGGGCCGCCTGCTGCCGGGGACCCGCATTCCGGTCGTGCCTCCGGACCGGATCGCAGAGCGGAAGCCGGAGTACGTGCTGATCCTGCCCTGGAACCTCCGCGAGGAGATCGCCGAACAGCTGGCGGAGATCAGGACCTGGGGCGGCCGGTTCGTCACCGCGATTCCCGCCCTGCAGGTGTTTTGATGCAGTTCCGCGAGATGCGGGTCGCGGGGGCGAGACTCGTCGAGACGACCGCGATCGGTGACGACCGCGGGACGTTCTGTCGGATCTGGTGCGCGGAGGAGTTTCTGCATGCCGGCCTTCCGGCCACGCTCAGCCAGGCAAGCCTTTCCGGAAACGTTCGGCGGGGCACGCTGCGCGGCATGCACTACCGGCCAGCCGATGAGGGCGAGTACAAGCTGGTCCGCTGCATTCGCGGGTCCGTCTTCGACGTGGTCCTCGACCTCCGGCCCGACTCTCCGACGTGGCTCCGCTGGGATGCGGTGATCCTTTCGGCGACCGACCGCAACGCCCTCTGCATCCCTCCCGGCTGCGCGCATGGGTTTCTGACGCTCGAAGACGACACGGACCTTCTCTACATGATGTCCGTCCCGTATCGCCCCGGCGCGGAACGCGGCGTGCGCTGGAACGACCCGGCTTTCGGCATCCTCTGGCCTTCGACGCCCGACGTGATCGCCGCCCGCGACGCCTCGTACCCGGACCACATCAGCCCGGTGTCACCGCCATGAGCCGCCGAGTGCTCGTCACCGGCGGGTGCGGCTTCATCGGCCGCCAAACGGTGGCTCCGCTGCTGGATCGCGGCTTCGAGGTCTGCCTCGCCGGCCGGTCGCCGCCGTCGGCCGACATGGCCGCACAGGTCGGTGCTTCCGGCGGTCGACTCTCGCACCACATCGTTGACCTGCTCGATCATGACGCGGCCTCCGCGCTCGTCGCCCGCACGAGCCCGACCCACCTCCTGCACCTCGCCTGGGATACTCGCCACGGTATTTTCTGGACGTCGGCCGAGAACGACCGCTGGGTCGACGCCAGCAGCCGGCTCCTGGAGGCCTTCGTGGAGTGCGGGGGCACGCGGTGCGTGGCGGCCGGCACGTGCGTCGAGTACGCCCCGGCCGACTCGCCCCTCGCCGAAGCCAAGGCCGCCGTCGGAGCGACGACTCCCTACGGGACGGCGAAGCTCGCCTTTCGCGCGAAGCTCGTCGAGGCAGCGAACCAGCACGGCCTCTCCACTGCATGGGGCCGCGTGTTCCATCTCTTCGGCCCATACGAACAGCCGGCCCGCCTCGTCCCTGCCGCCATCACGTCGCTCCTCGCCGGCCGACCCTTTGCCGCCACCGCCGGTCGCCAGATCCGCGACTACTCGAGCGTGATCGACGTCGC
>JBJTRH010000056.1:0-10461 GCA_046076065.1 Planctomycetaceae bacterium
CCGTCAGATCGTCGCGTCCCCTGCCCTCCGCCTCGATGCGGAGCCGCCCGTTGTCGCGGTCGATGGCCACGCCGGCCGCCCCCCCGGCGGTAAGCACCGACCGATTGAGCCAACTGCGGTCGGGAAGCTGCGTGAAGACCGGATCGGCGAGCGTCGCGAACGACTCCCCGAGCAGGCCCGTGAGGTAGAACCTCATGCGGCCGGGCTGCGAGAGCGATACCGGCTCGACGAGCACGTCGTCCCACACCGATGCCGGCGGCGGCGTCGGCGGCGATCGCAAGCACCGCCGCCGCGACCGCGACCAGCCCCACCGCAACGACGCGCATCCTGCCCCCTCCGCCCACGGGAACTCCGTTTCCCGATTGTCGAGATCGGCCTGCCGGCGCCGGGGCGGCGACCTCCGACGGCCGCGCCTGCCCGGAACGTCACACCCCCGAGCGTCCCCGCCGTCCCCCATGCGGCCCTCCAGGCGACACGTTCACTACACTCGGCCGGCAGAGTCTCCGCCATCGCGCCCACCCGAGGGAAGCCAGCCATGCGCTTCGTGCCATACGTCATCCTCCTCGCCGCGGCCGTCGCCGCAGGCCCCGCGCCGTGGGCCGCCGACACACCGGCCGACCGCATCATCCGGGGCGGCCCGATCGTCACCGTGAATCCCGCCCAGCCGGCCGCCGAGGCGGTGGCGATCGCCGGCGGCAGGATCGTGGCTGTCGGCACCGAGGCCGACGTGCTCAGGCACAAGGGTCCGACCACGGAGGTCACCGACCTCGCCGGCCGCACGCTCGTGCCCGGCTTCGTCGACGGCCACAGCCACTTCTGGTCGCTCGTCGACGTGCAGACGCAGGCGCTCTGCGCCTCGCCGCCGGCCGGCCCGTGCCGGAGCGTGGCCGACGTGATCGCGGCGCTGAAGGCCGTGCAGGCCCGGCGGAAGCTCGGGCCCGGGAAGTTCGTGATCGGCTACGGCTATGACCCCGAGCTGCTCGCAGAGAAGCGGGCTCCCACGAAGCAGGAGCTCGACGCGGCGTTTCCGGACAATCCGGTGATGCTCGTGCACGTGTCGGGCCACGGGGCGATGCTCAACTCGAAGGCCCTGGCCACCTATGGCATCACCGCCGCCACGCCCACGCCCGAGGGCGGCGTGATCGGCCGCGAGCCGGGTTCGAACGAGCCCGACGGCCTCCTCTTCGAGACGGCCTTCCTGCCGATCTTCTCGAAGGTGCCGGGGCCCGCCGACGACGAGCTGCTCGACCTCCTGAAGGCCGGCCAGGAGTATTACCTGGCAAGCGGCATCACGACGGCCCAGGAAGGGGCCACCATGAAGCACCAGCTCGACCTGCTGAGGATCCTCGCCGATCGCGGCGACCTGAAGCTAGACGTGGTCTCGCTCCCGTTCATCACGGAGATCGACAGGGTGTTCGGCGGCAAGCCCCCGGCCAACGAGCCGGAGTATCGCCACCGGCTGCGGATCGGCGGGGTGAAGATCGTGTCCGACGGCTCGCCCCAGGGCCGCACCGCCGCCTTCACCACGCCCTACCTCGTCGATGGCCCCGCGGGCCAGAAGGACTGGCGGGGCGAGCTCTCCTTCCCGCAGGCCACGCTCAACGAGTGGGTGAAGAACGTCTACGACGGCGGCGCCACGCTGTTCGTGCACTGCAACGGCGACGCGGCGATCGACGCGCTGCTCGAGGCCCACCGCTTCGCCACGGGCGACGAGCCCGCGAAGCCGCGGGGCACGGTGGGCGTGCACTCGCAGTTCATCCGCCGCGACCAGCTCGAGAAGTACGCGGCCTGGAAGATCACCCCCTCGTTCTTCACGCTCCACTGCTTCTATTTCGGCGACACGCACGTGGCCAACCGCGGGCGGGCCCAGGCCGACGGCATCAGCCCGATGAAGTCGGCCCGGGCGCTGGGCATCCGGCCGGCGAACCACACCGACTTCAACGTCTCGCCGCTCGACCAGCTGTTCACGATCCACACGGCCGTGAACCGGATCTCGCGGTCGGGGCAGACGATCGGAGCCGACGAGCGGATCACGCCCCTGGAGGCGCTCGAGGCGATCACGATCGACGGCGCGCGGATGTACGGCGAGCAGGACCAGAAGGGCTCGATCGAGCCCGGCAAGCGTGCCGATCTGGTGATCCTTTCGGCCAACCCGCTCACGGTGCCGCCGGCCACGATCGAGACGATCCGCGTGGAGGAGACGATCAAGGACGGCGCAACCGTATGGAAGCGGGCCCCGTGACGCCGCAACGCCCCCTGTCCTGGGAAGCCGCAATCGCGTGAGCGATGCGGGCCGCACACGACGACGCTTCAGCCTCGTCGGCGGGTGAGCATGAACTCGTTGCCTTCGGTGTCGATGCACATCGCGAGGTGCGGCGGCTCGCCGTTCTCGGGCTCCGGCTCCTTCGTGAGCGTGCCGCCGGCCGCCTTCACGGCCCCGGCGCCCACGATCACGTCGGCCACCTGGAGGCTGATGCCGGTCCAGGTGCGCCGGCCCTCGCCGCCGGAGTGGATGCCGATCACGGCCCCGGCGATCTCGACTTCCGCGATCACGGAGTTGTGCTTGAGCAGACGGCCGTCGAACGTGTCGCGCCAGAACCGCACGGCCCGATCCATGTCGGCGGCCCAGATCACGTACTTCACGCGTTCGACATTCATGCGACTGCCGCCCTCGGGCCGCCCGGCCTCACAGCCGAAGTCGGCCCGTTTGACTCTCGGTCGACCGTGGCCACGAGTGTGGCGGTCGCTGGATCCGCAGTCAATCCGCGGTCCCGTTCGCTCCAATCCCGGCAGACACAGGTGCTGTCATTCACCGGCTTGTTATGGTACACTTCTGTACACGTCCTGAAAGGAGTCCCCGCCATATGCAGCGCGTGACCGTCAACGGATCCGTCGAGCAGGAACTCCGCCGGGCCGCCGTCGTCGCGGAAGTCTGCGACTCGTCGGGCCGCGTGATTGGGTATTTCCGTCCTCGGCAGGTTCCGCAGCACCTTCTCGACCTGGTCGACGTGCCCATGGAGCAACTGCTCGAGCGTGGCCGGCTGCGGCGTTTCTGGCCGCCGCGGATCGCGCGTTCGTATCCGCAGCTGCTCGGGGCATCGACGAAATCCTCCGTGACGCTCCGCGGGCATTTGGCGAGGCACGACACGGAACGACAGACGACGTCGAACTGCGTGTCGGCTTCGAGCCTCCGCTGGCCGTGTGGTACTCGGTGTCTGAAGCCGATCGTACTGTGGTGATCGTGCCGTTCCGTCTCTACGAATAGGTCGCAGCGAAAGGCCGGCGCGCGGCCGCTTATACCCGCACCACCTCCGTGCGGCCCGGACTCCACGGATTGCCGCTCGCTGCGCCCACGATGCAGAAGAAGTGCAGCACGAGCCCCGGCAGCACGAGGGCGAGGTAGCCGAGGCCCACGAGCACGAACCAGACGAGGCCATTGATGACTTGGCCCTTGTAGACCTGCCCGAGCCCCGGCAGGAGGAAGCTGAGGACGGCCGCGAGGCCCGGGCTCCACCGCTGCACGGGCGGGTGCGTGATCACCGTCACGTGCTCGCCCGGACCGTAGTAGTCGGCGGGCACCACCCGCGGGATCGGCGGCGGCAGCGCAACCGGCTGCGGCCCGCCTGCCGTAGCCGCCGGCACAGGCGGCTCGAGCGGCGGCGCGGCATGCGCCGGCCGTTGGCGGGCCTCGCGCTCCGCGGCCAGCCGTGCGGCCTCCACCTCGAGCCGCTGCTTCTCGACCGCGAGCCGCTGCGTCTCGAGGCGTCGCTCGTGGGCCTCCTTCCGCGACTTGGCCACGTTGGCCGCCGCCTGGGCCGCGAGAGAGCCCACCTCCACGTGCATGCCGGCCGCCGCCAGTGCCAGGCCGCCGAGCGTCAGCGCCAGCCCGAGCGACGAAGGCGCGATCGCGGTGAATGCGATGCCGAGCGCCGCCAGAAACGCGCCGCCCGCGGCCACGAGGTGCCGTGGTGCCACGTGCTCGAAGAACTCCGGGCTGAACAGCCGGTCGATGCCCCGGCGCACCCCCTCGGCCGAAGCCGCCCCAGGCTCATCCTGCCGCGGCCGAATGCCGGGGATCACGCCGCCGCCCGAGGCGAGCGAGTCGACGAGCGAACTGCGAAAGATGCCTTTCACGCTCGCCGCCGGCCGCCAGTCGGCCATGCCCGGCCCCCACACGAGGTCCTCCGGCACGAGCCAGCCCTCATCGGCCAGTGCCTTCACCTTCGCCAGCGGCACGGGCCCAAAGCGTTCACCCGTCCGCGTGTAGAACCAGTCGTCGGCCATGAGCACGAGTGTAGCGGCCGCCGTCGAAGTGTCGCTCGGGCGGCAGGGGCTCTGCGTGGCCGGCCCAGATCCGCCCCTTGACACAATAGTATACTTGCGTCCACCCTTGCCGCACTGCCGTATACTTCTCACTAGGAGGACTCGCCATGGCCAGCATTCCGCAGATTCGCAACCGGCTGCTCGAGGGCTTTCCCGAGAAGCAGGCTGATCTCCTCGCCCATGTCGTGATCGAGGCCCACGACGACCTCGTCAATCAGGCCGACTTCCACGCCCTCACAGGCGTCGTGAAGGAACTCGCCGACTCGCAGAAAGACCTTGCCGAAGCGCAGCGGCGGACCGAAGAGCGTGTCGAGGAGCTTGCCGACGCGCAGAGGCAGACCGAAAAGCGGGTGGAGGAGCTCACCGAGGCCCAGAAGCGCACGGAGGGCACGCTCACCGACGTCGTGAAGACCCAGCAGAAGATGCTGATTCGGCTCGATCGCCTCGACGGCCACATGCTGGAAGACAAGGTCGCGAAGAACCTTCCCGCCTTCTTGGGCCGCGAGTTTCGCCGGTGCCGCGTGCTGGATCGCACCGAGTTTGTCGAGGGCCTCGAAGGACGGCTGCCCGAAGCCGAACTCGCCGACCTGATGCGGGCCGATGTGATCGCCGTCGCCAGGCGTGGCGAAGAGAGTGTGCACCTCGTCGTAGAGGTTCCATGCACGGCCGATGCCGACGACCTCGCCCGCGCGGTGCGGCGGGCGGCGGCGCTCGCCTCGGCCGGATACGTTGCGATCGGCATCGTGGCCTGCGAGTCGATCTCCCCGCAGACGCTCGACGCGGCACGCACCCACGGCCTCCGCGTGCTCACCAACGGCTGGCTCCTCCCGGAAGCGGCCTGAGGGCCCTCGTGGGTACTGGTTGGCAACCTTCACAAGCACCACGCCCAACTCTGCTTCACCACAGGTTGACAACCTGTGGCCACTTTTGCCCGATTGCGAAACCAGGCAGCGAAGGCCCTGACTCCACGCACCAGCAAACTACATGATTTTCGCGAAAAACGTGCATTACGGTAACTCATAAAGTACGATTCTGGGCATGTTTCGAGATATTTTGCTCACCCAGCAGCGGGATTGGCAGCAGCTCCTGGCCGCGGATTACGTCCAGCGGACCACGGCCGATTGCAGCCTGCCGCTCGACGACGGGCGAGTGACCGTGGTGTTGGGGCCGCGGCGGGCCGGTAAATCGGTCTACGCCGCTCGCCTCACCCAGCAGGCCGCGGGCGGCTGCGGCTATGTGAACTTCGACGACGAGCGGCTCTTGGGCCGCGAAGGCTACCTGCCGGACAGTCCGGGCCCTCGCGGCACCGACGCCCTCCTGGCCGCGATCGACACGGTCTACGGCCAGCCACAGGCGATCCTCTTCGACGAGATCCAAAACGTGCCGGGGTGGGAACTGGTGGTGAATCGACTCCACCGTACCGGCCGTCGACTTGTCCTCACCGGCAGCAATGCTCACCTGCTCAGTTCCGAGCTCGCCACCCACCTTACTGGCCGCCATCGCCCGGTGCCGTTGCTCCCTTTTTCGTTCGCGGAGTTCCTCGCCGCGCGGGGGCCAGGTCCGAGAACCTCGATCGAGCTCTGGTCGCTCTGCCGCGAGTATGCAGACTCAGGAGGGTTTCCCGAGGTGGTTCTCAAGGCCATCGATGCCGGGGGATATCTCCGCACGCTCCTGGCGGCGGTGGTGCACAAGGACATCGTGAGCCGCTTTCGCCTGCGCGCCCCGCAGGCGATCGACGCCGTCGCATCCTGCCTCCTGGCAAACCCGGGCGGCGAGTTCTCCTTCGCGTCCCTGAGCCACGCCAGTGGCTGTCGCAGTGGCCACACGCTCAAGAAGTATGTCGGCCATCTGGAGCAGGCGTTCGTGCTGTTCACCGTGCCTCGGTTTTCCTTCAAGCCCCGCGAGCAAGCAGCTTCAAACAAAAAGGCCTTCCCGATCGACAACGGTTTCGTGCGGGCGGCGGGGTTTCAGTCCAGCCCGAATCATGGCCGGTTGCTGGAGTCGCTCATCGCCGTCGCCTTGCATCGCCGACAGCTCCGTGGCGAATGCCGGGTGTTCTACTGGAAAGATCCACACCGCTCGGAGGTCGATTTCGTGATCCACGAGGGTCAGCGGGTGAAGACGTTGATTCAAGTGGCGAGCGACCTCCACGACCCGAAGGTTCGGGCCCGCGAAATTCGCGGTTTGATCAAGGGAGGCCACGCGCTCAGGTGCGACGACCTGCTCTTGCTCGGCCCTGACGGCCACGGCGAAACACGGGAGACCTGGCAGGGCCACTCGGCCGTGATCCGAGAGCAACCGATCCACGAGTGGCTGCACGCTCAGGGCTGAGCGACCTACTTCACAAGCAAGCCTCGCCGGCCTTGGCTTGCTCGAGGTCTACAGGCCGACTTTCTTCCACGCGGCTTTGACGGCCTTCTTGGTCGCCGCATCGAAGCGGTCGCCCGCGATCTGGGCCGTGATCGTGGCCAGGTCGGCGAACTGGCTTGTCCGCGAGAGCTGCATCATCGCCTCGTACCAGATGGTGCCGGCCTGGGTCCAAGCCGGGCCGCCGAGCGCCTGCGCCACCAGCACGAAGGCCCGGTTCGGAATCCCCGAGTTGATGTGCACGCCGCCGGAGTCGGCCGGGCCCGTGTAGAGATCCTTCATGTGGGCCGGCTGCGGGTCGGTGCCGAGGGCCGGATCGTCGCGGTAGGCCGTGCCCGGATGCTCCATGTCGCGGATGCCCCGCCGCGTGGGCGCCGGCACGAGCACCTCCCTGCCGATCAGCCAGCTCGCCTCCGTGGCCGACTCCTGCCGCCGCCACTGCCGCACGAGGATCCCGAACACGTCGGAGAAATGCTCGTTGAGCGCCCCCGACTGGCCCCGATAGAGCAGGTTGCTCGAAAACGACTGCACGCCGTGGGTGAGCTCGTGCCCCACCACGTCGAGGGCCCGCGTGAAGCATTGGAACACCACGCCGTCGCCGTCGCCATACGCCATCTGCGCGCCGTCCCAGAAGGCGTTGTTCATCGGCTGGAAGCGATCGCGGCCATCGGCCTCGCCCACGTGCACGCTCGAGATCAGCGACATCCCGGCGTCGTCGAGCGAGTTGCGACCGAACACCTCGAAGAAGAAGTCGAAGGTGTCGCCAGAGTAGTCGTAGGCCTCGCTCACCCCCACGTCGGCCGTCTTCGCCTCCCCCTCGCTCCGCACGAGCTTGCCAGGGAGCACGTCTTTCTTGCGGGCGTCGTACACGAGCCGATGCTTGCGGCCGGTCGGCGACGCCGTGACCATCATCGCCGGCATCTGCTGCGCGAACGACCGCACCGCCCGGATCGCCGCCGCCCGGGCGAGGTGCACCAGCGCCCATTCGCGGAGCCGCGGGTTGTCGCCGCGGGCCATGTGCTCCACCATATAGGGCGGCACGATGCACTGGATCGGATCACGGCACGGCGCTGGCATGGCGGCTCCCCGGGGGCAAACGGGCGACGGCCGGAACGAGAAGGTGCGCAGCCTGCACGCGACTCCCCCGGTTTCTCCGGCCGTGCTCAATCGATCGGTCGCACCGGCCGATCTGCTTGAGGGGATCTCACCCCTCTCGTGAGCCCCTTGCCTCAGGGAGCAATGCCGTGGCGACCGGTTGCCGGTTCGGTGCATGGGCGATCCTCCTCCTCGTGGCCGCGGCGCCGGCCGCCCCGGCCCGCGAGCTTGGGCACGTGCTCCGCACGTTTGCCGCCCCCTTCAAGGCGGCCCAGCGCACGCCGCCGCCCCCAGTGGCCGACCCCTGCCTCGAAGACCTCGCCCGACAGATCGACTGGCTGGAGCATCATCTCGACTGCTACGGCTCGATCGTCGCCAAGCAGCCCGACGTGTGGGGCCAGAGCCGGCTGACACGGGCCCGCCTCGAATACGAGAACGAGATGCGGAAGCAGCTCGGCCAGTTCACCGAGCGCACCAGTGCCGCGATCCGCCGCAGCGATCAGGCCTACCTCGGCATGGCCCTGGCGCTCCAGTCGGCCTCGGGCCGCCGCCGCACCGCGCAGGACGTGGCCGTGCCCGACGCCGCCGGCTCCGCGAGCGTGATCAACACGATCCAGGGCCTCATCCCCACCGGCAACGAGGCCGCCGGCCGGACCGACCCGGTGGTCATCGCCCGCACCGCCCCCTTCGCGATGCCGGCCAACCCGGCCGGGATGCAGTTTGACGAGGGCCCCCTCTCCCTCGAGCCGAGCGTGCACCTCGACCAGCTCTCCCGGTATCTCAACCACCTTGCCGAGCTCCGGCGGGTGAACGAGGGCGACGATTCCGCCGACTCGCCGGGTTACGCACTCAACCTCGTGCGGATCCCGGTGTCGATCCTGCCCGGAGCCCGCACGCGAAAGGGCCACGGCGCCGAGATCACCGTGATCGCCGAGCCTTGCCTCGGCGACGAGCTCCTGCCGGCGACGTTTCGCAACCTCGTGATCAACGACCTCGTCGACGTGATCGCCCCGGCGCTCACGTGGGCGGTGAACGACCGCGAATGCCTCGAGTGGGCGACGACGATCACAGCCGGCAACGGCTCCACCTCCGCGTCCGCGGCGCCGTCATCCGGCAGCCGTACCGCTCACGCGGTTACGCTTCCTGAGAGCCGTGACGCCGCGAGGCAGGGGGTGATGGCCGCGATGCAGTCGCTTCGGGCGAAGCTCCCCACGATCGCCCCCTCGTCGGCCCCGAGCATGAAGACCCGCCGCTCGCGGATGCCGATTCCGTTCTCGCAGCTCGTCGACGTGTCCGGCATCGAGCAGATTGCGATCCTGATCCGCGACACCCACGCCGCGCTCGTCAACAGCCCCGAGAGCCGCCCCTGCATCGGCTACATGCAGGTTCGCGGCCATCTCGCCGAGGAGCTCGACGCCGCCTACGACTTCCTTGCCCTCGAGGCCCGCGGCCACGTGTGGCAGGAGCTTCCGGGTTGGAACCTGGCCGCGCTCGTCCGCGGCCGCCAGACCCGCGACCTCGCCGCCGCCCGCTGCCGGTTCTTCACGGCCGTGGGCACCGGCGACGAGCCTCTTCTCGAACTCATCGCCCAGCCCACCGCGGCCGGGGATCCTGCCGGCGTCTGCTGCGAGTCGGGCCAGCCGGCCACGCCCATCTGCCGGACCACCACCGCCGTGCTCGCGTGGGCGATCCTCGTGGAGTCGGCGCTGCTCAACGACCGGCTCCTCGCCGACACCCGCGAGGCCGCCATGGCCCGCGGCCACGCCGCGCCGTTCCAGGGATTCGCCGGCCCGTTCTACGGCCCCGATCCGTCACCGGAGGCCCGGGCCGCCTTCGCGAGCTACGTCCGCACCCGCTGGCCGCTGCGAGTGTTCGCCCTCGATCCCGTGAGCGAGGAGCAGAACGTCGACGACTCCTACGCCCGTCGCCGCGAGCTTCAGATCACGATGGCGATGGCGTCGGCGAGCGGGCCGCTCAACGCCCAGGCGATGCAGCGGTTCACCCGGCGGCTGGAAATGGAGATGGCGACGGTGCAGCTCAACAAGACGGCCGTCGGGTTCTCGCACGGCGCCGACACGTTCGGCTGGCGGTTCTATCCCCGCGTGCAGACGCCGCCCACCCGAGGCAGCCTCGCCGCGCTCGGCGAGACGGTCTGCGGTCCCTCTTCCGACGCCGATCTCGCCCAGCGGCAGCTCGAGCCGGGGCAGCGGGAGTGCGTGGCGATCATCGTGATGCCGGCCTTCGTGCCGTGGGTCAACCTCGACGTGCGCACCGACTGGTTCTCGCTCACCCACCCCAAGGACACCGACCCGGGCATGACCCAGGCGATCCGGCTCTCGCAGGCCGTGCGGACGATGCGGAGCACGGGGCAGGCCTGCGGCCGCTGCCCGCAGGCCTGCGTTGGCGACGAGGTGGCCCTCCTGCTCCGCCGCGTCGACGCCCTCTCCCGCGAGCTGCCGCTCCAGTCGCTCCAGGCCCAGATCCCGCGGGAGAACACCGCGGGCGGCTTCGAACTCTTCAACGCCGGCATCACGGACCTCGCGCCGGAGCTGCAGGGATGGTACGGCGCCCCGGGGGTCGATCCCACTGCGACCACGTCGCTGTTCCTGATCGGCAAGGGGTTCAGTATTCACGACACGAAAGTGATCGCGGGCGGCAAGCCGGCGCGGTTTCACC
>JBJTRH010000057.1:0-3432 GCA_046076065.1 Planctomycetaceae bacterium
GCCCTGCGCCTGCTCCAGACCACGCAGGATCTTCGTCGTTGCCGGCCGGTTCACCACCAGCGTCCGAAGCGCGAGCCGGCCGCCGCACCCCGGGCAGCGGTACGCGTCCACCCCGAACACACGCCGAAGAAGCTCGGCCCAGCTCGCCCGCTCCCCCAAAAGCCGCACCCGAGGGCGACGCGTCAGCCGCTCCGACCGCCGCTGCTGCGCCGCACACGCGGACTCCTCCGGCGGCGACGGCACCACCTCGTCGCGCAACGACGCGTTGCCCGCGAGGACACCCCGGGGTCGACCTTTCTTGGGCAAATCTCACCGGCGCCCACATCGACGGTAACTGCAACTTATCCGGGGCCAACCTGTCTAGAGTCAACCTCACGGGAGCGGACCTTCACTCCGCCAACCTCACCGGAACAATTCTTGACGGGGCCACACTCACGCGCGCCAAAATGCCATACGACTTCAATCCTTAGGGTGACTCGTTCGGCGCACCGACTCAAGTACGCGATGGCATGGTCGCGTCGTGAGGCACGCAGGTTATCCCCTTCATTACAGTAGCTCACACAGCGAGACAAGTCGCTGAATCATCTGCGAGTCCGAACGAGCACGTCCAGCGCCTCCTGCGGCGGCCGACCGTTCACCTGTTTCCACAGCCCCTGCGTCACCGGTCGGCCCTCCGCCTCCCGCCGCCGCATCGGGTCCATCACCGGGGCGGGGACGTCCAAGACGGCCATGCCCTGCGTGATCCATGCTCGGCGTACACCGAGGCGCCTCGCGAGGTCGGCGCGCGTGGAGCCGGTGCGCTGCATGTGCTCCTGCCACGCCAGCGCTCGGGCGAGGACGCTCTGTCGTTGGGGAGGCTCGGGCCGCCGCACCGCCGCCCGCGGCTTTCGTGGCAGACCGATGCGACGCCGGATGCGGAACGCGATGCGTGGGTCCTCGCCGATCCAGTTGCGTGACACGAGGAGCGTTGGGAGCCATTTCACCCTACGACGCATCGCGTGCGTAGGCGGTCAACAGAGAGCCTCGGTGGTCACCCCACCGGGGCTTTCGCCGTTTCTGGCGTGAGAACCAGGGGTTGCGCGAGGTGGCGATCCGAGCGCCCGGAGCGCCCTGCTGTGCGCCAGAGCCCCAGCGTCTCGCGTGAGAGCCCCGGCGGGTGGCTCTGGAGGTCTGCGGGGCTCTGGGACGGGCCAGAGCCGCTCGACGACATGCAGAATGGGACGCTTCGGAGGCGGTTTACACCAAAGAGCCGATGGTTGACGTCGGCGCGTGGGACATCGGGGGGCGGGATTCTTGAGCGCTCTCGGGGGGCTCTTGAGAGCCCGCGGCCATGATGACGCAGGTGGGGTCGCATCGTCGGCAGACCTCGGGTACACGGCAGGTAGTCGCCACCGCAATGCAGCCACAAGACGATCCACCATGAAGCCCCAAGCCATCATCGATGATCTCTGCGTGACCCTCGACGGCGTGGTCCCGAAGTCGAGCTGGGGAGAGACCGCGCTCTTCTACAACCCGGGGCGAACGCTGCCGAGCGGGGTATACTTCTGCACGTTCAAGGAGCGCGACGGCGAGAACGATCGCGCCTCTGCGCTCTCGCGTGAAGGCGTCTTCCGCGTCTCGATTGGCGTCTCAACCGCGACCTACGTGGAGCGCTTCGGGCCTCGCCCGGCCCGGCCCGCGAAGGGAGGCGTGGTGGACACCGGGCATGACTTCGCGGCCCCCGACGTACTCACACCGCATCCTGTCTACGCGTGGATGGGCTGGGTGCAGATCCTCTCGCCGACGGCGTCGAGCTACGCGCAAATCCGCCCCCTCATCGAGGAAGCCCATCGGCTCGCGGTCGCGAAGTTCGGTGCGCGCCAACGCCGCAGCGCCCGAAGCGCCGCGACCGGCCAGTGGTGTTCGGGGTTGTGGACGGGTCAGAGGTTGACAAGCGCAACGACCGCCGTGATCGCCCCGAGACTCGGGTTCGTGGTGAACGTGTAGGTGAGCTGCGTGCCGGTGCCGTTGACGGCGGTGACGGAGCCTGAGCCCGAGGAGAGCGTGACGACGTTGTCGGCGGCAGTCGTGCTGAACCCCGAGCCCGAGATCACGAGTGGCTGCCCTGCACGAGGTCGGCCGTGCTCGGCGTGACGGTGAGCGTGCTCGAGGGCGTCCAGGGATTGAGCGTGACGTTCAACGCCGTGATGACGTCCGGGTAGTTCATCTGCACGTTCGTGGACTGGCCGTTATTGTCGGCGTAGGGGTAGCCGTAGCCGAGGCCGTTGTAGCTCACCCCGAGATCCGAGAAATACGCGGCGTAGTAGTTCGACGCCGTGCCGGGCGCGTAGTAGTTGAAGACCGGCTGGCCGGGTGAGCCCGACGGAGTCGCGATCGTGTCGGTCCACGTCGTCGTCGGGTTGGTCGGGCCGTTGGTCACGTTCTGCAGGAACGCGGGCGCGGTCCACGTGCCGTTGGCCTGCTTTTGGCTGCGGTAGATATTGAAGCTCTTGGCGTAGATGGCGCCCGTGCCCAATGTCACGCGCTGGGGATTCACCGCCGTCCAGTCGAGCGTGACGGAGTTGTTGCCGCTCGTCGACGTCCCCCCCGTCGTCGTGGCCTCGACGACGTTGCTGAACGTCGTCTGGTTGCCGGAAGTGGACGTATCGCCGTTGATGTCGACGGACGTGATCCAGTAGCGGTAATCGCCTGCGGCCATGCTGCCACCGGTCGTCGCGGCGGTGGCCTTATTCAGCACCGGCGCGTTGGCCCAGTAGGTCGGCGGTAGGACGGAGTTCCACGACGTGCCGTTCCTCACCGGCGTGAGGCCGCGGTTGAAGGCGGAGACGATGTTGTTGTAGAGGTTCGCCGAATCGCCCGCGCTGACGAAGGTCAACGCCTTGCTCGCCGACTACGCCCCGAAGACGCCGTCGCCGGCGATCACCATCGCGGTGCCCGATTCGCCGGCACTCGAGGTGAGGTTGCTCGGAAAGGGGGGCAGCGCGCCGAGGCTCGGGTCGCTCGTGTTGCTCGAAAACAGCGGCATCACCACCCAGATGGTCTTGCCGCTGAACTGTCTGCCCCAGGTGCCCTGCGAGCCGGTGAGCACGAGGGCCGTGTAGCCCGGATAGGACCCGATCGTGAGGCCGGTCTGCGTCGTGCCGGTCCACTTCGTCATCGTCGCCTGGTCGTCGAGGTGGAACGTGTTGCCGGCTCCCTGGATGCCGCCGACCGTCGCGGTCGTCGGCGCGTAGTAGGCGAAGAAGTCGCGGAGGGCGTGCGTGTAGTAGCTGTTGAGCGAGTTGTAGAGGTAGTTGCTCGCAGGCACGGCCTTCCCCGATGCGCCGTCTGTGTGGCTCCACGGTGTGTTGTCGGTGAAACTCGTGCCGGGCACTTTGGATGCGATCCGCAGCGCCTTGGAGAGCTCCTGCCCTTGGCTCCAGTAGACGTTGT
>JBJTRH010000058.1:0-24997 GCA_046076065.1 Planctomycetaceae bacterium
CCGGCGTCGTCCATTCGAGCACCTGCCCGTCGGCCAGAAGCCGTTCGCGGAGGCGGTCGTAGGGCACGTCCTGGATCGCCACGCCGGCCTCGATCGCCAGGCAGGCCGCCGTCGCGGCCGACTGGCCCAGCACCATGAACACCGGCTCCATGCGAATGGATCCGTAGGCGATGTGCGAGGCCGAGAGGCAGACCGGCACGAGCAGGTTCGTGCATTCCTGCTTTCGGGGCCTGATGCTCCGCCACGAGATCCGATACGGCGACACGCCCACCTGGATGTCCCCTTCGTTGCGAACGGTGCCCTCCGGTGTGACCACCCGCCGCACGTTGTGGGAGTCCATATTGTAGGCGCCGAGGCCGACGGGATCGTCGACGATCTCCCGCCGCTGGCAATGGTGCTGCGTCATCACCATGTCGGCGATCATCCGCCGGGCCTCGCGGATGTAGAGCTGGTGCGGCCAGTTGCCGTTGTCCACGAACTCGTCCTTGGCCGGACCCCACCGGCGGAAATGGTCCCGCACGGCCTCGGGCACCCTCGGGTGGTTGGCGAGCGTCCACATCAGCCCCTGCTGGTAGTCACGGTGGGCGGCGACGATCCGCTCCCGGGTCGCATGGTCGCCGCACGGATACTCGTAGTTCGCCCCGAGGAAGTCGGTGCTGATGGCGAAGTTGTTGTTGGTGTCGGTCTTCCTGTTCGGCATCAGCACCGGATTCCAGGGGATCCGATGGTCGCCGGCCTCGAAGTTCCGCAGGAGGAGCTCGTAGGTGTTCTCGTCGTAGGCCGCGGGCTTGGGCCACTCGGCCCGGTTGTCGGGCACGTCGGTGGTGCACATGCGGAAGCAGTAGGCCTGCACGCGGTCGTCGCCGTCGCCGTCGGTGCCGACCGGCTCGGGCGAGATCAGCGGTAGCAGGCCGCTGGCCGGGTCACCGGGCATGACGTACGGGTCCACCTCGCGCGTGAACTGGTGCTTGATGGCATGCGCGAACTGGATGCCGTTGAGCGTCTCGCCATACACGTTGTTCGCCTCGCGGCCCACGTGGAACGCCACGCCGGCTTCCGCCATCAGGTCGCCCTCGTACGTGGCGTCGACGAACATGCGGCCGGCGAACGTGCGGCCCGACTCGCAGCGGATCGAGCGGATCGCCCCCGCCTCGGCGGTGACACCGCCGTCGAGATCGAGCCGCTCGGCCATCACGACCTCGACGCCCGCCTCGGCAAGCCACTCGCGATACACGCGGTCGGCCGCGTGCGGCTCGAAGGTCCACATCTCGGCCTCGCCCGGCGTCCGGCGGCGGTTCTCGTAGGCCCCCGGCCGCTCGCGGGTCCACGCGGCAGCCTCGGCGTAGTGCCGGCCGATGCGGCGGTAGAACTCCCGCGACAGGCCGCCGATCGCCTTCTTGTTGCCGATGTCGGTGGCCCCCAGTCCGCCGGCGGTGAGGCCGCCGATGTGTCGGCCCGGCTCCACCACGATCACCGTCCGGCCCAGCTTCTGCGCCTGGATCGCGGCCACGATCCCGGCCGAGGTGGCTCCGTAGACCACGACGTCGCGTGCGATCGGCGGCTCCGCGCCGCGGGCGACCGTGATCAGGCCGACGACCAGGAGCGTCAGGACCGACGCAGGACGGGAGGCGCGTCGCACGGTGGTCTCAGAGCCCCCGCTCGCGGACCATCCGGGCCGCGTCGAGGGCCGCGCCCCGCGCCCCGGCGGAATCGCCGGAGGGCATCACGTGGATCGGCAGGTCGGCCTGCTCCTCCCGCTGCGACGGCATGCCCGCGCGGATCTCCCCGATGAACCAGCGGCGAAACTCGTCGTTCGTCTCGACCGCGCCTCCACCCACGATCAGGGCGTCGGGATCGAACACGTTCACCATCTCGTCGAAGAACAGCCCCAGTGCATGGGCCTGCACGCGGAAGATGTCGCGGCACATCGCGTCGCCCTGCTCGGCGAGCCCGCGAACCTGCTTGGCGGCCGCACCGATCTCCGCGGCCGCCAGCGGATGGCCGGGGTGCCGCTCGAGAAACCGCGGCAGCAGGTTCCGGCGGATGGCGGTCAGGGAGCAGAGCGACTCGAGATCCCCCAGCCGGCCGCAGTTGCACTCGGGCACCACCCCCTCGATGCCCGCGATCGAGCCGTACGGGATGAGCACGTGCCCGAGTTCGCCCCCGAACCCGTTGCGGCCCGTGACGACCCGCCCGCCGACGATCACGCCGCCGCCGAGGCCGGTGCCGATGATCGCCGAGACGCTCGTGGCCTCGTTCACGGAACCGAAAATGGACACGTGGCCCCAGAGCGCGGCCGCATTGCCGTCGTTGAGATACGTGACGGGCAGCCCGAGCCGCGACTCGAGACCGGCCCGCATGTCGTAGCCCGCCCAGGCGGCATGCACGAAGTTGGTCGAGCCCTTGCGGCTCAGCACGCCGGCGCCGCTGGCTGGGCCGGGGGTGTCGAGGCCCACGGCCACGAGTTTGCCGCGGTCGAGGTCGGCCCGCCGGCAGGCGACGTCGAGGCCGTCGGCGATCTGCGCGATGCAGACGTCGGGCCCTTCCACGCTCCGGGCCGGGTGTTCGCACAGGCCGTCGATGAGGAACTGGCCGCGTTCGTCGAGGAACGTGTAGTTGATGGCGGTGCCGCCGAGATCGATGCCGGCGACCACCTTTTCCGCAGGCGACATGGAGTGGTCCTGGAAACTGCTGGGAAACGGGGAATGGTCACACGGCCGTCGCCGCCGCAAAGCCGCGCTTCACGCGGGCGACGATGGCGCGAAGGCCGCGGGCACGGAGGATGCCGAGCACCTCGGCGAGCCCCATGCGGTCGAGCACGTCGTCGGAGATCTCGGCCACATCGGCCGCTGGGCGGCCGTTGATCGCCTCGGCGAGGACGGCCACAAACCCTTTCACGGTCGGTGCCTCCGGGGCCACCTCGGCCACGAGCCTAGCGACGCCCCCCTCGGACTCCGTCCACAGGAAGACGGGCGTCTGGCACTCGTGGACCCGCCGGTCCTCGACCGACTTGCGTGTCGCGTACTCCGCCTCCAGCGGCGGGAGGCCGTTGGCGAAGTCGACGAGCAACTCCAGCTTCTCGCGCGCGTCGAGATCGGCGAACTCCGCGACCAGCTCGTCGAGACGCTCCCGCACGCCCGCCATGGTCACGCGTGGACGGCGGGTGTCGGGGCGGCCGTCGCCGTCGGGCCGCCGGGCTCCGCACCCCTCGCGATCGGCACGCGGACGGCGTTGCCCCACTCGAGCCACGAGCCGTCGTAGTTCTTCACGTTGCCGAAGCCGAGCAGGTATTTCAGCACGAACCAGGTGAGGCTCGAACGCTCGCCGATGCGGCAGTAGGCGATCGTCGGCGACCGCCGCTTCATGCTCAGCTCGCGAAGATAGAGCTTCTCGAGCTCCTTCGCCGCCTTGAACGTGCCGTCGTCGTTGCAGTTCATCGGCCAGGGCACGTTCACCGCCCCCGGCACGTGGCCGCCGCGGACGGCGCCCTCGTTGGGATAGTCGGGCATGTGCATCCGCTCGCCGCGATACTCCTCCGGGCTGCGGACGTCGAGCAACTGCTTGCCGGCCTTGCAGTGCTTGAGCACCTCGTCGCGGAGGGCACGGATCGAGCCGTCCTGCTCCTGGGCGACGTACTGGCCCCGCGGATACGACACGCGGTCGCTCGACCAGGCCCGGCCGTCGAGCTCCCAGCGCTTCCGGCCGCCGTTCATGATCCGGCAGTCCTTGTGGCCGTAGAGCTTGAACACCCAGAAGGCGTAGCAGGCCCACCAGTTGCTCTTGTCGCCATAGAAGACGACGGTCGTGTCGTTGGAGATGCCGCGCTCGGCACAGAGTTTCTCGAAGGCCGCGCGGTCGATGTAGTCGCGGACCACTGGGCACTGCAGGTCGACGGCCCAGTCGATCTCCACCGCCCCGGGGATGTGGCCCTGCGTGTACAGCGCCCGATCCTCGTCGGACTCGACGACCCGCACCTGGGGGTCGGAGAGATGGTCCGCCACCCACTCGGTCGAGACGAGCACTTCGGGATGGACGTAGTTGGGCATGGCGACCTCCTCTCGACGGCGCGAAAACGGCGGTTTTCGCCGTGCTTCGAGCATCGTAGTCCATCGCCCGACGACCAGCAACGGCCCCTCATGCGCCACCGGCCGTTTTGCTAGGATCGTCGCCACGTCAGTCCGTCGCCCCGCCCCCCACCCCGCGAGCAGCCGTTCATCCGATGGGCCCCGCCTTCATCTTTCAGATCAGCGACCTCACCAAGAAGTTCGGCCAGCGCGAACTGCTGAAGAACATCAACCTCGCCTTCTATCCGGGGGCCAAGATCGGCCTGCTCGGCCGCAATGGCGCCGGTAAGAGCACGCTCATGAAGATCATGGCGGGCATCGATCGCGAGTACGACGGCGAGGCCCGGCTCGCCGAGGGCTACACCGTCGGCTACCTCGAGCAGGAGCCGAAGCTCGACCCGAACAAGACCGTGTTCGAGAACGTGATGGATGCGGTCGATCACTCGCGGGCCGTGCTGCGGAGGTTCGAGGAGATCAACACGCGGCTGGGCGAGCCGCTGTCGGACGAGGAGATGGAGAAGCTCCTCGCCGAGCAGGCGACGGTGCAGGACGAGATCGACGCCAAGAACCTCTGGGACCTCGACCGGCAGGTGGAGATCGCGATGGACGCGATGAACCTGCCCCCCGGTGACTGGGGCGTGACCAATCTCTCCGGCGGCGAGCGGCGGCGGGTCGCGCTCTGCAAGCTGCTGCTCGAGAAGCCCGATCTCCTGCTGCTCGACGAGCCGACCAACCACCTCGATGCCGAGAGCGTGAACTGGCTGGAGCGGCACCTCGCCGAGTACACCGGCACCGTGGTAGCCGTGACCCACGACCGGTATTTTCTCGACAACGTCGCCAAGTGGATCCTCGAGGTCGACCACGGCCGCGGCATTCCCTTCGAGGGCAACTACACCTCCTGGCTGGAGCAGAAGAAGGCCCGGCTGGAACTCGAGGAGAAGCAGGCCAGCGCCCGCCAGAAGACGCTCGATAAGGAGCTGGAATGGGTGCGAATGTCGCCCAAGGCCCGGCAGGCCAAGAGCAAGGCGCGGCTCGCCGCCTACGAGAAGCTGGCCGCCGAGCAGGCGGCCGTGCGGGATCAGGACATCGAGATCTTCATCCCCGCGAGCCGACCGCTCGGTGACCAGGTGATCGACGTCGAGAACATCTCCAAGGCCTTTGGCGACAAGCTGCTGTTCGAGAACCTGTCGTTCAAGCTTCCGCCCGGCGGCATCGTGGGGATCATCGGCCCCAACGGCGCCGGTAAGACGACGCTCTTCCGCATGCTCGTCGGGGCCGAGAAGCCCGACGCGGGCACGATCAAGGTGGGCAGCACGGTGGACATCGGCTACGTCGACCAGAACCGCGACGCGCTCGACCCGAGCAAGTCGGTGTTCGAGGAGATCTCGGGCGGTCACGACACGATCGAACTCGGCAAGCGGACCGTCAACGCCCGCAGCTACGTGGCGAAGTTCAACTTCATGGGCCCCGACCAACAGAAGAAGGTGGGCACGCTCTCGGGCGGCGAGCGGAACCGGGTGCACCTCGCCAAACTGCTCCGCGGCGGCGCGAATCTCCTGCTGCTCGACGAGCCGACCAACGACCTCGACGTGGACACGCTCCGCTCGCTCGAGGAGGGAATCGCGAGCTTTGCCGGGTCGGTGGTGGTGATCACGCACGACCGCTGGTTTCTCGACCGGCTCGCGACGCACATCATCGCCTTCGAGGGCGACGGGTACGTGCACGTGTGCGAGGGCAACTTCGAGGTCTACGAGCGCAGCCGCAAGGAGCGGCTCGGCCTGGCCGCCGACGAGCCGCATCGCTTTCGCTACAAAAAGCTCACGCATTGATCGCGCACGCGGGCCATCCCTGGCCCCGCGTGCTGACGCGGCCGGCATCCAGCCGGCCGTAAGCCGACATAGGGCTCGGGTCGTCAGGGAGCTGCCATCGCGTGAGCGATGCGGGCCGTGGTTCTCAAGAAGCCGCAATCGCGTAAGCGATGCGGGCCGCACCACGCAGGGCTCGGGATCGCCCGTGCCCCGTCGCCGGACGTTCACGACGGGCATCCTGCCCGTCGCTCACTCGGATGCCGCCCGCGCTTCGCCGACCAATTCGCCTGCGGCGGATCGGTGCCCGGGCTGCGCTTGACGGCATACGCCGGCTCTCGAGGCACGGGCGATCCCGCGCTGAGTTCCTGCCCGCGAGCGGGGCATGGGCAGCGCCCTTACGGCAGTCGCAGCGCGTCGAGCGCGGCGCGGTCGCCGTGCCAGGCGTCGCGGTCGACGTGGCCGCGAATGCCCCGAACGGAGCCCTTCGACGTGTACTGCCAGAACGACCAGTGGTCCCAGGCCCGTGGCACGTACTTCGCAGGGTCGTCGACGTAGGCCGCCAGCCAGAGCGGACAGCCGAGCGCGTCGCCGTCGCCCGCCTTGTCTCTCCAGAAGAAGGGGCCCGTGTAGATGATCGGCGGCCGACCCATGCGGTCGCGGAGCCGGGCCACGAATGCCTCCGTCCACGATCGCACCGCCGCCGGCGGCTGGCCGTCGTCCTGCTCGAGGTCGAGCACCAGCGGCAGGTCGCCCGCGGCCGGCCGCACGGTGTCGAACACGAAGTCGGCCTGCCCGACGGCATCCTTGCCGGGCCGGCCGAAGTGGTAGGCGCCCCGCACGAGGCCGGCGGCGGCCATCGCCGGCCAGTTGGTGGCGAACCGGGCGTCGACGTGGGCGAGCCCCTCGGTGGCCTTGCAGAAGCAGAACGTGATCCCCGCGTCCGTCGCCCTCTCGAAATCGATCTCCCGCTGCCAGCGGGACACGTCGATGCCCTGGATCGCGTGGTCCGTCGCATCGGCCCACTCGGCGGCGACCACCGAGACGCCGCCCACGGCCCCGAGGCCGGCGGCCAGCACCGCGCGGCGGGTGGGCCGGGCGTCGATCATCCGTCAGGCCATCGGCAGCCGGGCTGCGGTCGCGGCGGCCCGCAGCTCCTTCGGCAGCGGGAAGTAGACATCCTCCTCGCGGATCGACCGTTCCTCGACGTCTGCGGCGTATCGGGCCTTCAGCCACGACACGCAGTCCTGGACGACGCTCTCCGGCGCGCTGGCGCCCGCCGTGATCACGACCGTCTCGTCCCCGCGGAACCAGGCGGGATCGATTTCGCCCGCGCCGTCGATGAGATGCGCCGGAATGCCTCGCTCGCGGGCGAGCTCGGCGAGCCGCTGACTGTTGGAGCTGTTCTGGCTGCCGAGCACGATCACGAGGTTGGCGTCTTCCGACAGCAGCCGCACCGCCTCCTGGCGATTCTGCGTCGCGTAGCAGATGTCGTCCTTCGGCGGTCCGACGATCTGCGGGAACCGCTCCTTGAGTCTGGAGATGATGCGGGAGGCGTCGTCCACGGAGAGCGTGGTCTGCGTAAGGTAGGCCAGTTTGTCGCCCGGGCCGAACGGCAGGCCGGCGACGTCGTCGGGTGTCTCGACGAGCGTGAACGCGGCCGGGGCCTGGCCGATGGTGCCGATCACCTCGTCGTGCCCCTCGTGGCCAATCAGCAGGATGCGATACCCCTGCTTCGCGTACTTGATCGCCTCGAGGTGCACCTTGGTCACCAGCGGGCAGGTGGCGTCGATCGCCCGCAGCCGCCGCGCGTCGGCGACCCGCCGCACGTCGGGGGCCACGCCATGCGCCGAGAACAGGAGCACTGCCCCCTCCGGCACCTCGTCGACGGTGTTGACGAACACCACACCCTCCCGGACGAACCGGTCGACCACGTGCTTGTTGTGGACGATCTCGTGAAACACGTAGATCGGGGTGCCGTGGAGCCGGATGGCCGTCTCGAGCGTCTCGATGGCCATGTTGACGCCGGCGCAGAAGCCACGCGGACTGGCGAGGAGGATCTTCATGGCGATGCGGCGTGTGGGCAGTCCATCCGGCGGCAGGAGGGCCTCGTCGTGTACAACCATCGGGACCGCGGGTGCATCGTAGTGGAGCCTGCGGGAACCGGCCAGCGGGACGCATGGTGAGGCGTTTCGCCGGCACGCGCGGAGAGGTGCATGAGGACCGAGCGACAATCCGCGGGGATTCCGACCGGCCGGTGTGGTCCGGCAGGCCGCGAACCCCCCGCGTGGATGCTGGCAGACGTGCCCGGCAGCGGCGACGTGGCCGCCGCTGAGGCGTTCTGCCGCGCGGTGGCCTCCTGGCACTACGAGAACTTCACCGTCGCCACCCGTCTCGTGCCCCCGCGGCTGCGGCAGGACCTCGCCAACGTCTATGCCTTCGCCCGCTGGGCCGACGATCTCGGCGATGAGTCAGCGAGCCGGGCCGAGGCCGCGGCTGCGCTGGCCGACTGGCGCGACGAGCTCGAGGCCTGCTTCGCAGGTCGGCCACGGCACCCGGTCTTCGTGGCGCTCGCCGGCACCGTGCGCCGCGCCCGCCTCGATGCGGAGCCGTTCGCCGACCTGATCACGGCGTTTGAACAGGACCAAACGCAGACCCGCTACCGGTCACGCGAGGAGTTGCTCGGCTACTGCCGCCGGTCGGCCGATCCGGTGGGGCGGATCGTCCTGGCCCTCGAGGGGTGTCGCGATCCGGCGCTCGTAGCGATGTCCGACTCGATCTGCACGGGCTTGCAGCTCGTCAACTTCTGGCAGGATGTCCGCCGGGACAGGCAGGCGGGCCGCGTCTACCTTCCGGAGGACGACATGCGGCGCTGGGGAGTCGACGAGCATGACCTCGACGCGAGCGTGGCGGCCGAGCCCCTGCGACGACTGCTGGCCGACGAGGTTGCCTGGGCCTGCGACTGCTTTGACGCCGGCGCTCCGCTTGCGGAGGTCGCGCCCCCGGTGCTGCGGCCCGCCGTGGCCATGTTCGTGGGCGGTGGCCGCGCCGTGGCCGACGCGATCGAGCGGGCCGGTTACGACACCCTGGTCCGGCGGCCGACCGTCGGGCGGTGGGTGAAGGCCAGGCTGGCGGCGACGGCCTGGTGGCGGTCGTGGCGGGCGACGGGGAGGTCGTCATGACCGGCCTCGAGGCGGATCACGCGACGTGCGCGGCGATCCTGCGACGCTCGGGCTCGAGCTTCGCGCTGCCGATCTCCCTGCTGCCCGCGGCGAAGCGACGGGGCACCACGGCGCTCTACGCCTTCTGCCGGATGGCCGACGATCTCGTCGACGACGCCGTCGATCCGTCGTCGGCTGCGGAGGACCTGGCGTCGTTCACGGCCGCGACCGAGGCCGCCCTCGCCGGTGGTCATGTCAAGGAGCCCGTGCTCCGGGCGGTCGCCGACACCGTCCGGCGATACGCCGTGCCCCCCGACTCGCTCCGCGACATCCTCGCCGGCGTGCGGATGGACCTCGACCGGGCGGGCTACGACACGCTCGCCGAGCTCGAGCTCTACTGCAGCCGGGTGGCCAGCGCGGTCGGAGTCGCGTCGATCCACGTCTGGGGATTCACCGACCCGGCGGCGGTCCGCGTGGCGCACGACTGCGGTGTCGCATTCCAGCTGACGAACATCCTCCGCGACGTGCCCGAGGATCTCGCCCGGGGCCGTATCTACCTGCCGCGGGCCGACTTCGCGGCGTGTGGCTGCAGCCCGGACGATCTTGTCGCCGGGCGGATCGGTCCGGAGTTCGCAGGGCTCGCGGCGCTCGAGATCGAGCGGGCGACCGCCCGGTTTCGCGCCGCCGCGGCCCTCGATCGCATGCTCAGCACCGACGGGCGGATGGTGTTCCGCACGATGTTCGGCATCTACCGGGCGCTGCTCGCGGCCGTGCGGCGGGCGGGGCCGTCGATCTTCACGTCGCGGGTCAGTCCGCCGAAGCCTCGCCTCCTGGCATCGGCCGCGGCCACGCTCGCCTTCGGCACCGGGTGGCGGCGATGAGCGGCCCGCAGGGCATGACGGCCGCCGGTGCCGGGCCGCGGGTCGCGGTCATCGGAGGCGGGCTGGCGGGGCTCGGGGCGGCCGCCGCGCTGTCCGACGCGGGATGCCGCGTCACGCTGCTGGAGGCCAGGCGACGGTGCGGAGGCCGCGCCGCGTCGTTCGAGGATCCGGTCGCCGGGGGGCTCGTCGACGCCTGCCAGCACGTGGCCATGGGCTGCTGCACCAACTTCCTTGAACTGTGCCACTGGGGCGGGATCGACGACGCGCTGCGCCGCGATCGCACGCTCTGGTTCATCGGCCCCGACGGCGACCGCAGCCGCTGCACGCCCTCCCGCCGCCTGCCCGCTCCCCTGCACCTCGCCCCCCTGCTCGTCTCGATGCGGCACTTCTCCGTCTGGGAGAAACTCTCACTCGCGACAGGCATGGTACGGCTCGCTCGGCACCGGCCCGACGCGCGGGCCGACGCGGCGACGGCGCTGGAGTGGCTCCGCTCGATCGGCCAGCCGGAGCGGGTGGTCCGCCTCTTCTGGCAGCCCGTGATCGAGAGTGCGCTCGGCGAGTCGATCGATCTCGTGAGCGTCGCCGCATCCCGCAAGGTGCTCGTCGACGGCTTCCTCGTCCATCGCGAGGCGGCCGACCTCGTGGTGCCGACCCAGCCGCTCGGCGTGCTCTTCGGCGAGCGGCTCACGGCCCGGCTCGAGGCCCAAGGCGTCGAGGTCCGCACGGCGACGGCCGTGTCCGCGATCGAGCGGGATCGCGGGCGCGCCCTGGCCGTGGTGGCGGGCGACGACCTGCTGCCCTGCGACGCCGTCGTCGTCGCGGTCCCGTGGAAGGCCGCCGCCCGGCTGCTGCCCGACATGGTGGCGGTCGGCGAGGAGCGGCTCGCGGGCTCCCCGATCACGGCGGTGCACCTCTGGTTCGACCGCGACGTGCTCGACGTGCCGCACGCCGTGCTGGTGGGGCGGGTGTCGCAGTGGGTGTTTCGAGGCACGCCGGGCGACGGCCACTGCCAGGTCGTGATCAGCGCGTCGCGCGGGCTGATGCAGGGGGATCGCCGCGCGATCGTCGACGCGGTCGTGGCGGAGCTTCGCGAGGTTTTTCCGGCCGCCCGCGGGGCCACCGTCCGCGACGCGCGGGTGGTGACCGATCCGACGGCCGTGCTCTCGGTGCGACCGGGCGTCGAGGCGCTGCGGCCCCCGGCCGTCACCGCCGTGGCGAATCTCGTGCTCGCTGGCGACTGGACCGCGACGGGATGGCCCTCGACGATGGAGGGAGCGATTCGCAGTGGCCGCCTTGCGGCGGCGGCGGTCGGGAGGCACCTCGGGATGGCCGTACGAGGGCCGGCTGCGGACCTGCCGCGGAGCCTCCTGGCGAGGCTGCTCGTCGGGGGCTGAGGCGGGCGTTTCCGCCGGCCTGGCTCAGGGAAGCGGAGCGATGAGATCGGCCATCGCCGCGGCGAGCGTTCGCGAGTCGACGACGGCGTGCTCCCAGAGCCGCCAGAAGTCGCGGGCGACCGATGGCCTCCGCCCGACCGCGCCGACCACCGCCCCGAGCCGTCGCAGCGGCGACCGGGCGGCTGCGAGAATCGCCACCTCCGCAGGAAGCGATTCATGGGCGTCGTCCGACACGACCCGCACGCTGTGGCATGGCAGCCCGGCCCGCGCGGCAACGCTCGCCACGGCATGGGTCTCCATGTCGACGGCGTGGGCGCCCGTCCGTGCGGCGAGGGCCTGCTTGGCCCCCACCGTCGCCGCCACGGCGTCGACGCTGACGATCGTCAGTGTGCCGGAAGAGGTGCCTGCTCCCGCGAGGTCGACGGCCGTCGCGTCGCCGTCGCGAACCACGCGCGACGCGCGGATGACGCTGCCGCGGTCGAGGGCCGGGTCGAGGCCTCCGGCGAATCCGGCAGTGACGATCGCCCGTGGCCGGTGGCCGGCGATCAGCTGGCGGGTCGCGGCCTCCGCGGCCGCGGCGCCCACGCCCGACACGCACCACGCCACGGGACGGCCGGCGATGTTCCCCGTCTGGAACGCCAGCGTCGCGGCGCGAAACTCACGGCGCTGCTCCGCGAGCCGTTCGAAGGCGTCGGCTTCGACGGCGAGTGCGAAGATGATGCCGGCGGTCACATCGAGGACCGGCGTGGGGGCGGTCGACGGCATGGCTCCGCGGCTCACCACCATGCCGAGCAGCGGTGCAGGACGTCGAGCGGGCTCCACCATCCCTGCTGTGCGGAGCGGCCCGCGGTCGAGGCGCAGTGATCGCAGCGTTCCCGGGGCGGCTCGACGGGCACCATGGCGACTTCGTACTTCGGCACCCGCTCGACCTTCTCCGGGCCGTCGGTCTTGTAGAACCGCTTTTTGACGATCACGTCGCCGCAGGGGGGGTGGCAGCGGCAGTCCGGCGGCGGGGCGTGCCACGAGTCCCGGCTACGAACGCAGGCAAACTCGCATTTCATCGAATACACGGGCTTCGACGACTTCTTCTCTCCCCACGTGGCCCGGCATGCGGGGACGCACTCCCCGCAGCCGCCGGTGCAGCCCGTGCAGCCTGCGATCGCCCGCTCGACGAATGCGGCCGCCAGCAGGCCGGCGACGGCGGCGGCGGTAAGGCAGGTGGTCGTGCCGGAACGTCTCATGAGTCGAGTCTCCGTCAGAAGTCGAAGGCGAGCCTCGTGCCGAAACCGTGGATACAGCCGCTGCCGTCGTAGGACGGCGATGGAACGACGACGCCGTTGACCTTGCTGAACGGCGTGCTCGAGAAGTCGCGGTAGGTGAAGTCGTAGTTGAAGTACACGCGGGCGTTGGGGTTCAGCAGCCAGTTGAGCCCCAGCGTGCAGCCGTTGAGCACGCCGCCATTGACCTCGCCGTCGTTGAGGCAGAGGTAGTTGTAGCGGACGCCCACCTGCCAGGCTCCCTCGCTCAGGCTCGGCAGGCGGCCGGAGCCGCCGCCGCGGACGGCGTAAAAGTTGTTGTGGGGGATGGGGCGGTCGAAGCGGTATTCGATCTTCGAGTAGGTGCGGCTCTCGCCGGTCAGGAAGTAGAGCACCTCCGCGTAGCCCGCCTGGTAGTAGACGGTGCCCACGGAGGTGCCGGGTGCGGGCTGGTAGCCGTTCGTCGCCAGCGGCCCGGCGCTGGTGGTCGTGGCGTTGTAGAGCCAGGAGCCGAAGTACTCCGACTGGAACGACCACGGGCCGTTGTTGCCCACGAACTCGAGCCCGATCATGTTCTGCCAGGTGCCCTGAAGCAGGCCGGAGTCGGCGTAGATCGAGTTCAGCGGCCCGGGCGGGCCGTTGCGGATCGAGCCGCGGCTGCGGAAGCGGACAGCGGTGATCGGGTCGCCGATCGGCAGGCCCGTGGTCTTGTCGAACGACGTGTATTGGCGCCGCGGCTCCATCGTCCGGCCCGAGAGTCCGAGGTGGATCAGCTTTCGCCCCTCATCCTCGTAAAAGGGCAGGTAGACGAGGCGGCCCACGGTCATGCTGCCGCCGCTGGAGTTCGAGAAGCCGAACGGATTGCTCGTGTTCTTGAACTCTCCCACCTGCCAGCCGACGTCACCGTTCTCGGTGCTGTTGAGTACCTGGATGCCGGGCAGGAAGCCGTTGTTGAACGGTCCCTCGAAGGCATCCTGGGCGAACGACCGCTCCATGAAGTTGAGCCAGCGGCTGCTGGTGAGGTGCTCGTAGCCGTAAGGATCCTTTTGATTGCCGACGCGGACCGTGCCCAGGATCGGGATCTCGCGAAGCTGCAGCCAGAGGTCGGTCACGGCCGTCACCGGGCCGGCGTCCCGCTCGGTGGGGAAGACCTCGTTGTTGACGTTGATCTGGTTGACGAAGTCGTATTCGGCGGCCCAGTCGTAGAACTCGTACATCCGCCCCTCGAGCCGGAGACGGGCACGGCGGAAGTTGACGGTGTCGGCGAGTTCGGGATCGAGGCCACCCTGGTTGGGCGGCTGGGTCGGCCCCGGGCCCGCCGTGAAGGCGGCGGCATCGACCTGCGTGCGGCCGCCGATCTTGACGCGGAAGTCGCCGTGCTTCGATTCGGCATGGAAGCCGTTCGCCCACTTCGAGCCGAGCGATGTGTCGCTGCCGATCTCGTAGGGCTCGGCCGGCTTCGCGTCCTTGTCGGCCGCCTTGGTGTCCTTGGCCTTGTTCGTGTCCTTGTCCTTGTCAGCCCCCTTCGCCGCGGGATCCGTGGCCTCGGCCGGAGGCGGCTCCGGCGCCGGCAGGGGTTCGGCGGCCGGTCGATCCTCGAGCCGGTCGATCCGAGCTTCGAGAGCCGCGACGTTCCGCCGGTCCGCCTCGATCGCCTCGCTGACCTCGGCGAACGACCCGAAGCCGGTCGTCACGCTGGGAATCTCGAAGGCTGCCTCGTCCGCGGCGCGGACGGCACCGGCGGGCGGCCCGACGGCCAGGGCGGCCGCGACCGTGGCGACGAGGATCGCCAACACCCGCACGGTCCTGGCACCATTCAGTGGCATCGCCCGCGTGCCTCCGATCCCAGCGGCCCGTCCACCTCCCAGAGTGCCGATCCAGCAGCCTCGTCGGGATGCGAACGGTCGCCGCGGTCGCTCCAACCCCTGTGATCGGCAGTGTCGGCACGTCGCTGCACGCCAAGTTTTCGTACAAACACGGGCGGCGACGGCTCGGTCCGCCTTCGCGAGCCTGGCGAGTCTGCGCAGATCAGGCGGCGGTGGTTTGGGCGACGGGCTGCGACGTGGCGGTCGGGGCGTGGCGGGGGGGTTCAGGTGCGGCCGGCGTCGCGGGCAGCCGGACGGTGACGGTGGTGCCCTTTCCGACCTGGCTCTCGATGCCGATCGTTCCGCCGCACGACTCGGCGATCGACCGGCAGATCGCCAGGCCCAGGCCTCCGCTGCGGCGGCCCAAGGTGTGGCTCCGGGCGGGGTCGGTCTTGAAGAACCGGTCGAAGACACGGGCGAGATCGCGGGAGGCGATGCCGGCGCCCGTGTCCTTCACGGAGAGGATGGCGCCGTCGGACGCGGCCGCGACACGCACCTCGATCCGGCCCCCCGGCGGTGTGAACCGGATCGCGTTGTCGAGCAGGTTGCTGACGAGCCGCCGCAGTTCGACGGCGTCGCCGCGGGCGACGATCGGGCTGCCGGCGTCGATGGACAGCGTGATGCCCCGCTCCTCGGCCGCCCCGGAGAACATGGCGACCGTCTGGTCCGCGATGGCCGCGAGGTCGCTCGTCGCCCGGCAGATCTTCGGCAGGCTCCCGGTCTCCGCCAGCACGAGCAGGTCGTTGGCGACCTTGGACAGGTGCCGGGCGGCCTCCAGCATGTCGGACAGCGTGTCCTGCTGGTCGGGCGTGAGGTCGTCACGAGCGAGTGCCACTTCCATCGTCCCCTGAAGCGCGGCGAGCGGTCCCCGCAGCTCGTGGGCGGCGTCGGCCACGAACCGCTCCTGCCGCTCAACGTGGCGTGCCACCGCGTCGAGCAGGCCGTTGATCGTGACGGCGAGGAGATCCAGTTCATCATGGGTTCCCCGAACCGGGAGTCGGTCGCCGAGTCGCGTGGGGCTCAGGAGGCCGGCCGTCGTCAGCATGCTGCGCACCGGCTTGGTCGCCCGCTCGGCCAGCCACCACGCCACGACCGGGGCCACGAGCGACATCGCGATGCCCACGGCGGTGAGCAGGAGGATCAGTCGCCGGAGGCTCGATTCCAGGCCGGTCGTGTAGTTGCCCACCCGCACGAGATAACTGACCCCGGTGCTGAGATCGACCCGGACTCTCACATAGCGGTAAGGCCCGACTTGGCGGACCGTCTCGGCTCGGTCCAGGTCGGTGGGCGGGTAGAGCGATACTTCCGCCGGGCAGTGGTCGCTCTGCCAGATCGTCATCCCATTGGCCGTGAGCAGGTGGAGGAACCAGCCGCGCTCCGCGTTGGTCTGCTCCTTGCGGCGGATGGCGGCCACGATCGCCTGCTCGTCGCCGCCATACTCGCGGATCGCGAGGGCGGCTTCGTTGGCCGCACCGCGGAGCTCCGCGTCGGCCTGGGAGTAGAGCATGCCACGGCCGGCATACTGCACCACGACCAGCATCGCGGCGGACAGCAGGATCACCACCGCCGCGTTCCACGCCGTGAGCTGAGTCCGCAGCGGGAGGGCGCGGAGCAGATCAGTCGGTCGCCAACGCATACCCGCGGCCTCGCACCGTGCGGATGAGGGAGCCGGCGCGACCCCGGTCAACTTTGCCGCGCAGCCGGTTGATGTGGACCTCGATCACGTTGGTCGGGCCGTCCCAATCGAATCCCCAGACGTGTTCGCAGAGCATCTTGCGGGTGACCACCTGGCCCTGGAATCGTACGAGCAGTTCGAGGATGTTGAACTCGGTGGGCGTGAGGTCGATGCCCCGTCCATCGAGGGTCGCCCTGCGGTTGGCCAGACTGAGGTGCAGCCCGCCCGCGGTCATCGTCGGCGAGGGCTTGTCGCCGGCCCGCCGGTGCACGGCCTCGATCCGTGCGAGAAGCTCGTCCATGTCGAACGGCTTCACGAGGTAGTCGTCGGCGCCGGCCTCGAACGCCCGCACCTTCTCCGTGACGAGCCCCTTCGCGGTGAGCACGATCACCGGCGTGCGAACGCCGTGCGACCGCGCCCTCCGCAGCACGGACAGCCCGTCCTCTCCGGGAAGCATCAGGTCGAGGATCACGAGATCGCTCGCCAGCAACGACTCGTCCGCAGCGGCGACGCCGTTGTCGATCCAGCGGCACTGGTGCCCTGCATCGACCACGGCCGCGGACACGGCCTTGGCGATGATCGGATCATCCTCAATGATGGCAACTTGCACGGGCGAACCTCCTCGGCTCACGCCAGGATACCGCGCCGCCACCCCTACTCCCACTCGATGGTGGCCGGGGGTTTCGACGAGATGTCGTAGACCACCCGGTTCACCCCGCGAACCTCGTTGATGACGCGGGTGGAAATCCTGGCCAGCACGTCGTAGGGAAGGTGGCTCCAGTCGGCCGTCATGAAGTCTTCGGTCTCGACGGCTCGCACGGCAAGCGTGTCGTCGTAGGTGCGGGCGTCGCCCATCACGCCCACGCTCTGGACCGGCAGAAGCACCGCGAAGGCCTGCGAGACCTTTCGCATCAGGCCCGCTCGCTCGAGTTCCTCGAGCACGATCGCGTCGGCGGCGCGAAGGGTGTCGAGCCGCGGCTTGGTGACGGGGCCGAGGCAGCGGACGGCGAGTCCGGGCCCCGGAAAGGGGTGCCGCCACACGATCCGCTCGGGCAGGCCCAACTGCAGCCCGAGCCGTCGCACCTCGTCCTTGAAGAGGTCGCGGAGCGGCTCGATCAGTTCGAACTGCAGATCCTCGGGCAGGCCGCCCACGTTGTGGTGCAGCTTGATCGTCGCCGCCGGCCCGTCGGCCGCCGCCCCGCTCTCGATCACGTCGGGATAGAGCGTGCCCTGCGCGAGGAAGGCCGCGTCCTCGATCTTCGCGGCCTCGGCGGCGAAGCAGTCGACGAAGGCCTTGCCGATTCTCCGGCGCTTCTCCTGGGGGTCGGTCACTCCGGCGAGCACGCCGAGGAATCGATCCTCCGCCCGCACCACGTGCAGGTCGGTCTTGAAGTGACTGGTGAACTCGTCGATCACGGCCTCGGCCTCGCCGGCCCGGAGCAGGCCGTTGTCCACGAGGATGCAGGACAGGCGGTCGCCGATCGCCCGACTGAGAAGGGCCGCCACGACGGCCGAGTCGACGCCGCCCGACAGCCCGCAGATCACGCGACCAGGGCCAACGCGACGACGGACATCCTCGATCGTGGCGGCGGCGAAGTCGTCGAGCCGCCACGTGCCGGTGCACCCGCAGCCGCGGGACAGGAAGTTGCCGAGGATCGTGCCGCCCGCGGGCGTGTGGGTGACCTCTGGATGGAACTGCAGTCCGAACACCGGCAGCGACCGATGCTGCACCGCGGCGAACGGGCAGGTGGCCGTGCGGGCCAGCGGCACGAAGTCCGCGGCGATGCCGTCGACCTGGTCGCCGTGGCTCATCCAGACGTCGGTCAGCGCGGGCACCCCGGCGAAGAGCGTGTCGGGCTCGAGCACCTCGCACTCGGAGCGGCCGTACTCCCGCGCCGCCGCCCTGCCCACCCGCCCGCCGAGCGCGTCGCAGGCGAGCTGCATGCCGTAGCAGATGCCGAGCACGGGGATCCCGAGCCGGAAGATGCCGGGGTCGCAGCGGGGCGCCCCCGCCTCGTAGACGCTCGCCGGACCGCCCGAGAGGATGATTCCGCGGGGGGCGAGCTCACGAATCCGGTCGGCGGAGATGTCGTGCCGGACGATCTCGCAGTACACCCGCTGCTCGCGGACCCGGCGGGCGATCAGCTGCGCATACTGCGAGCCGAAGTCGAGGACGAGCACCCGCTCGGCCTGCTGCGCGGAGGTGGACGGCGGGAGCCGGTCGGACGTGGATGGGAGTGGCATGGTGGCGGTGGGCCGGGAAAAACCGCAGAGTATAGGACCGTCGCGGCCGGTCTGCGATGCCGCCGCCCCATCCGCGGGCGGCCCCTGCTATAGTGCCGCCCCATGCTGATTCTCCTTACCAACGACGACGGGATTTTCGCGCCGGGGCTCGCCGCCATGGAGCGGCGGCTCCGGGAACTGGGCGACGTGCACGTGGTGGCACCGTCGACCGAGCAGAGCGGTGTCGGTCATGCGATCACCTTCCTCACCCCGCTCACCGCCAAGGAGATCTTCGACGGCGACCGACGTCGGGGTTGGGCGGTGGATGGCAGTCCCGCCGATGCCGTGAAACTCGGGATCGCGGAGTTCTGCCCCCGCAAGCCCGACCTCGTCGTGAGCGGCATCAACGCGGGCCTCAACGCCGGTATCAACGTGCTCTACTCGGGTACCGTGGCCGCGGCCATCGAGGGGGCCTTCTTCGGGATCACGAGCGTCGCCGTGTCGCTGGAATGGGACGATCACCCCGACTACCCGCGGGCCGCGTCCATCGGCCTCGACGTGATCCGGGGCCTGCTGGAGCGGCGTCCCGCTCCGGGCAGCCTGTTCAATATCAACATCCCCACGCGGGCCCTCGCCGGACGCCCGGAGCTGCGGGTCGTCCCAATGAGTGTGGCCCGGTATGGCGAGGCGTTCGAGCGACGGGTCGATCCGCGCGGCCGCGCGTACTACTGGGCCACCAACGATCCGCCTCCGCCCCCCTCGCCGCTCGAGTCGGACGTGACCGCCCTCGCCGCCGGTGCCGTGACGCTCACGCCTCTCGACTACGACCTCACGCACCGCACCGGGCTCGACGACCTCGCCGCCGGGCGATGGGAGATCGGGTAACAGCGGCCCGGTCAGCCGGCGTGCTTGAGGAACACCATCACGCCGAGCACGACCGCGAGGACGAGGCCCACGCCGATCACGACCCAGAGGCCGAGCGGCAGCCCCAGAAAACCCGGCGGCCGCTTTCGGCCCCGCGCCGGCGGCTTCGCCGCCTCGCCGGGCCGGGGCTGCGAGGGAGCCGCAGCCTTGGTTTTGGCGGGGTTCACGACCACGATCGGCGGTTCGCCGATCGGGGCAGCCGCAGGCTGGGCCACCGCGGGCGGCACGCGGCCGAGGGAGCCCGAACTCCCGACGCTTGGTGCCGGCGCGTTCGGAAAGATCCCGCTCGAGCCGCTGCCCGGTCCGCTCCGCATCACCGTCGTGCCGGCGGGATCCACGGTGGTCCCCACGGCACGCCGCGGCAGTTGGCGACGCTGGCCCTCGGTTCGCCGCATCCCCGGCTGGTCCGTCGACGCGAGCCACGCGGCCAGGGCGTCGGCAACCTCTTCTGCCGACTGGGGCCGGCCGGCTGGATCCTTCTGCATCATCCGGAAGTAGAGGTCGGCGATCGCGATCGGCACGTCGGGCCGCTGTTCGAGGAGATTCGGCGGCGGCTTGTTGAGGTGCGACTGCATCCGCACCGCCGCGTTGCCCTGCGCGAACGGCGCCTTGCCGACGAGCAGGAAGTAGAGCGTGCAGCCGAGCGCGTAGATGTCACTCCGTCGCTCGGCACGGTGGCTGTCGGTCGCCTGCTCGGGGGCGAGGTAGTCGGCGGTGCCCAGCACCTTCTCGTCGTGCTCCCGGGTGAGCGACCCGTCCTCCTCGCCGCCGGCGACCGCGAGCGCCAGTCCCAGGTCGAGCACCTTGATCGTACCCCGGCCGTCGAGCATCAGGTTGGCCGGTTTGACGTCCCGATGCACGAGGCCCTCCTCGTGCGCGTGCTGCAATCCCACGGCGGCCTGCCGGATGTAGTCGGCAGCCTCGCGGACCGGCAGTGGCCCCTCACGCTTGACCTTGGCGTGGAGGTCGGTGCCCTCGACGTACTCCATCGCGATGAAGTGCACGGAGCCCGCCGTGTCGAGATCGAAGGTGCGGACGATGTTGGGATGGTTCAGCCGCGCCGCGAGCCGAGCCTCCTGCTCGAACCGGGCGAGGTAGGACGTCTGGTCGACCCGCTTCAGCGGCAGCACCTTCACCGCCGCCTTGCTGTGGAGGGTGGCGTGCTCCGCGAGGTACACGCTGCTCATGCCGCCGGCGCCGAGCAGTTTGAGCAGCCGGTACTTGCCGAGCGTGAATCCCTTGTAGCGGCCCTTGAGGAGCTGGTCGATCTGCCAGCGGGTGAGCACCCCGGCATCCGCGAGCCCCGTGAGCATGGCCTCGGGGGGCGGGCCGGCGTGGCCAACCCATGCCTCCACCAGCGGCGCCAGTTTCGCCTCCTCGACGAGCCCACTGCGGCGAACCACGGCGAGGAAGTCGTCGACGGTCTGGACCGGAGAGGACATCGGGGAGAAAACTGCAGGGTCAGAGACGGATCGCCACCGCCCGGATCGTACCCCAAACATGGGCCTGCTGCTCTATTCCCGCCGTGGTTGCCACCTCTGCGAGGCTGCCGAAGACCTGCTCGCGGCATGGCGGTGCGCCGTCGAGGTGATCGACGTGGACGTCGACCCCGCCACCGCGGCCGCGTATGGCGATCGGGTGCCGGTGCTTGTCCGCGACGGCGCCGTGGTGCTGGAGGGGAGGTTTGACGACGCGGGAATCGCCCGGTTGCTCGGGGACCGGGGGCCGTCGTCGCCGGAGTTCAGAGGCCGAGGTTGAGACCCCGCCGGGCGAGCTGGTCGGCGAGTTCGTGCGCCGAGCGAAACACCTCGGCGTCCCAGCCCGCTGCACGGGCTGCATCCACGTGGGCCGGCAGGTCGTCGCAGAAGAAGATCCGCTCGGCGGGCACGCCCGCCCGTGCCGCGGCGAGTTCGTAGATGCCCCGGTCGGGCTTGACGGCCGATGCCTCGTGGCTCAGCACCACCTCGCGGAAGCTCCGCGACAGCACGGCGTAGCCCGAGGCCGCGAGGTGCCGCCAGTGGGGATCGCAGGTGTTCGAGAGGATGCCGAGCGGCACGCCGAGCCGGCACAGGGATGCGACCACGGGCAGGATCGGCACGTTGAGGCGGAACATGTCGCTGGCGGCCTCCGCGAGCGCGGCCGGCGTCACGACGGCGTCCGTACGGCGGATGAACTCCGCGTGAAAGCCCCCCCACGCGATCCGCCCCGACTCGAGGGCCCGCAGCAGCTCCGCGTCGTGAACGACTTCGGCGACCGCCCGTTCGTCGGCGCGGCTCACGGCTGCCATCTGCCTGATCGACCGGGGCCGATCGAACAGCACGAGGACGTTGCCGAGGTCGAAGAAGACGAAGGCCGGTGGCATGGTGGCTGGAGGCGTGGCGGCTTTCAAAACGATCGGCAGCATACTATCCTGCCACGATCCGTCCTCCAGGAATCCCTCCGATGACCGTCCTGAACCGTCATAGTTCCCGCATCACCCAGCCGCGGTCGCAGGGAGCCTCGCAGGCGATGCTGCTCGGCACAGGCTTGCAGCCTGCCGACCTCGACAAGCCGCAGGTCGGCATCGCGAGCATGTGGTACGAGGGCAACACGTGCAACATGCACCTCGACCGACTCGCCGCCAAGGTCCGGGAGGGCGTGGTCGCCGCGGGCATGGTGGGGATGCGGTTCAACACCATCGGCGTGAGCGACGGGATCTCGATGGGCACGGAGGGGATGAGCTTCTCGCTGCCCTCGCGCGACATCATCGCCGACTCCATCGAAACCGTGATGCAGGCGCAGTGGTACGACGGCCTCGTGGCGATCCCGGGATGCGACAAGAACATGCCCGGCTGCCTGATCGCCATGGGACGGCTCAACCGTCCCGCGCTGATGGTCTACGGGGGTACGATCAAGCCGGGGCACCTCGCCGACGGCACCACGCTCGACATCGTCTCCGCCTTCCAGTGCTACGGCGAGTACGTGGCCGGACGGATCGACGACGCCCGCCGGGGTGACATCGTCCGGCACTCGTGCCCTGGGGCCGGGGCCTGCGGCGGCATGTACACGGCCAATACCATGGCCACCGCCATCGAGGCGCTCGGCATGTCGCTGCCCGACAGCGCGTCGATCCCCGCCGAGCACCCAGGCAAGATCGAGGAGTGCCTGCGGGCCGGTGCGGCGATCCGGCACCTGCTCGAGATCGACCTCAAGCCCCGCGACATCATGACCCGGCGTGCCTTCGAAAACGCCATCGTCACCGTGATGGCGCTCGGCGGCTCGACCAACGCCGTCCTGCACCTGATCGCGATGGCCCGGGCCGTGGGCGTGGCGCTCGGCCCGGCCGACTTCCAGGCCGTGGCCCGTCGCATCCCCTACCTCGCCGACCTCAAGCCGAGCGGCAAGTTCGTCCAGGAGGATCTGCACTCCATCGGGGGCACCAGCGGCGTGATGCGCTATCTGCTCGACAAGGGGCTGATGGACGGCGACTGCATGACCGTGACCGGCAAGACGCTCGCCGAGAACCTGGCCGCCTCGAAGGGGCTCGCCGCGGGCCAGAAGATCATCCGCCCGGTCGAGGATCCGCTGAAGAAGACGGGCCACATCACGATTCTCCACGGGAACCTCGCCCCCGACTCGGCGGTCGCCAAGATCACCGGCAAGGAGGGCTCGCGGTTCCTCGGCCCCGCCCGCGTGTTCGACAGCGAGGAGGCGATGCTTGCGGCGCTGGAGCACGGCGGAATCAAGCGGGGCGACGTGGTGATCATCCGCTACGAGGGGCCGAAGGGCGGGCCCGGCATGCCGGAGATGCTCACGCCCACGTCGGCGCTGGTCGGCGCGGGGCTTGGCAACGACGTGGCCCTGATCACCGATGGCCGGTTCTCCGGTGGCTCGCACGGCTTCATCGTGGGGCACGTGGTGCCCGAGGCCCAGGACGGGGGCCCGATCGCCCTGGTGCGAGACGGCGACGTGGTCGTGATCGACGCCGATGCCGCCTCGATTGACGCGGAGGTGAGTGCCGAGGAGTTCGCCCGCCGCCGTGCCGAGTGGACGCCGCCGGCCCTCAAGGCGACGCGGGGCATCCTCGCCAAGTACATCCGCTGCGTGGCGCCGGCCTCGCGGGGCTGCGTGACGGACGAGTGACTCTTCGCCGAACTGCTCAGCGCGGGATCGGCAGGGTTTCGATCGGCACCGGCGGGCCCGGGGCGACCTGCGCGCCGGGCGGCAGTTGTTCCGGCGTGATCGGGGCGCCGTAGATGGGCGCCTGTGGCGCGGGCGGCGGCGGTGCGGCGGGCTGGAGCGGCGCTGCGCCCGGGGCATCGGGCGGCTGGTAGTAGGGCTCCGGAGTCGCCTGCGGTGGCACGCCGAGCTTCGCGAGCAGGCGGGAGAGCATCTTCTGCTCCAGCTTCGGGTCGCGACCCAGCGGGATCCAGCCGAGGTTCGGCGTCGGGCTCGCGACTGGCCGAGGCTGGTCGCCCACCTGCTGGCCGAGCGTGGGCAGCGGCGTGCCGTAGCGGTAGAGCGAGTCGTCGTTCCGGAACGAGGCCCCGCCGGTGGTGGCCCGCATCGGCCGCGGCAGGTACTCGAGTTCCTTGTCCACCTCCACCTCGACCCGCCAGCCGGCCGCGTCCGGCGTGAGCCGCATCGTGGCGATCCGACGGATCGACTGCAGGGTCGATTCCCAGCGTTCGTTCCAGCCGACCGAATCGCCTCGCCAGGGCTCGAGGACCGTCGCCCCCGTCTGCGGAAACGTCTCGATCCGTCCCTCGGTCGGCACGCCGTTGGCGAACACCACCCGCTGCTCCGAGTGAACCTTGAAGAAGTCGTCCGCCACGTCCACCATCTTCGTCCACACGAGCTCCGCGTCGAGCGGCGGCAGCACGACGGCGTTGCGCGGCGCGGGGGGCGGGCCGGGCATCACCGGGCCCGCCGGACCGATGATCGCGCCCTCGGGGAGGGGGGCGAACGGGTTGGGCTGCTGGACGAACGGCGCCGGCTGCGGCACGGCCGGTGGCGGCAGCATCTCCTGCGCAGCCGCGGGCCGGCAGGCCAAGGCGGCCCACGCGAGCATCGGGATCCAAGGGGGCGTTCGCAGCATCCGGGCAATCCAAGGGAGGCGGGATCGTCCCGGAACCTCGGACGTTGCTCAAGCCCAGTTCATGCCCGCGAAACCGCACGATTTCGCCGCATGGTCGCCACCCCTGCGGCGGCGATGGCCACGGCGAGCATGCCCAGCGTGGTGGGCTCCGGCACGGCTGCCACGCCGACTGCACTGTCGCCCGAGTTGTAGTTCCCCACGTCGTAGAGGCCCGTGGCGAAAAAGTCGGCCGCGTCGAGGATGTCGACGATGCCGTCGTAGCTGAAATCACCCTCGATCCATGTGGCCGGCAGGCCGGTGTCGAACTTGCCGAGCGCCAGGAAGTTGGAGGCGTCGAGGATGTCGATCGACCAGTCGATGTTGGTGTCGCCCGGGGCCGCGTAGGCCGCGGTCAGCGAGCCGTCGCCGTTGTCGATCCAGCCCACCGCCCGGGGAATGCTCGAGGCCACCACCGCGGCGGCCACGCTCGAGGTGATGCCGGAGGTGCCGGTCCACGAGCCGTCGCCCCGGCCCTCGAGGATCTCGGCCACGAGCTGCGGGCCCGTCATCCCGGAGGCGATCGTGAGGGCGCCGCTCGTGAGGTCGAGCAGGCCGTTGCCGGTGGCGAGGTCGAGGCTGGCCACGCCCGTGGTGGTGACGGGGGCCACCTGGCCCGTGCCGCCGGCCACGACG
>JBJTRH010000059.1:0-2211 GCA_046076065.1 Planctomycetaceae bacterium
GCACGACTGGATGTCGAGCAGCACGATGTCGTAAGGGGCGGCGGCGTGGTCGGCAGTGGGCACCGCCGGTCGCACGTCGAGCGTGTCGCCGAGACCCCGGGCCACGCCGGTCAGGCGGCTCGAGGCCATCAGGTCGGACGACACGAGCAGGATGCGACGTGGTGTCATGACGCCCTCAGACCGCCTCCGGGCCGCGGACGGCCCGGTAGATCTGCGCGGCGTCTGCCATCGGCAGCACGTGCACGCGGCTCGTAGTGTCGGCTCCGGTCGTCAGCACGCCGGTGATGGCCGCCACCGTGCGGTCGACGAAGTCGTCGTTCACGGCGATCTCGAGCATCGCCTCCTGCGCGACCGAATCCGGGGCGGCGAGGTCGTAGCCGTGCGTGTCGCAGACGGTCATCCGCGTGACCTCCACGCCGCCGAGCGCCTGCCGCACGCTCTCGATCTGCGCGGGCTTGATCATCGCGACGACCAGACGCATGCGTGTCTCCCCGCCCGGTTCGTCAGGGACGAGCCGAGACCACGGTGGCCTCGAGCGTCTTGGAGATGCGGGCGTCGAGGTCGGCGAGATGCGCGCGGGTGTAGTCGTCGAGCCTGACGTCGTCCCTGGCGAGCAGGGCCTTGATTGAGGCCGACAGGTCCCGCAGCCGCGCCGCCGCCACGGCCTGGGCGTCGGCCGGCGCCGCGGTGCCGAGCACGAGTCCGCAGAGCCGCGAGACATAGGCCCGCTGGAGCCCGCGCCGCAGGCTGGCGATCGCCGGCTTCCGGGTCGTGTAGTCCCCAGGGCCGATCGTCGTGACCTCCGACATCACGGCCGCAGTCAGCCGTTCGAGCAGCTCGGCCACCGTGAACGCATCCTGATCGGCCGACACCTTGAGCTCCCCGTCGCGGATCCGCTCCAGCGTCACCGGGTCGAGCAGCCGCCCGAGCGTGCGGTCCTGCCACATCAGGACCACGTCGTGGACCGGGTAGTCCTCGCGGTTCACCTCGCTGCTGCCCCAGTGCGACCAGCGGGTGGGCACCAGCTGGTTGAGCAGCTCGGGCGTGAACGTGAACGGCTCGGCTGCGAGCATGCCCTTCTCGACGACCGTCAGTGCCTCCCGCTGCTTCGCCGCGTCGACCACCGTGAACGGGGCGCGGGCATCGGGATCACCGCGGTGGCTGCGGGAGGTGGTCACGCCTCCCACCAGCCGCGACGCGAAGGTCATCGCCTGGCCATGGGCCGTGAGCAGCACGCCGAACGCCTGCCGGACCCGCTCATACCCGGGCGTCGTGCCGTCGGACTCCTTCGCCGTGAGCCGGTCGGCGATCTTCGGCAGCAGCTGGGCGACCAGTTCGGCCCGCAGGCGTGCGAACTCGACCGGATCGCTGCCGAGATCGAAACGGTTGGAGAACGGATCGGGGTCGCCGGGCTCGGTGTCCTCGTCGGTGGCGTAGGCGAGCGCCGGCTCGCCGCTGCGGGCGGCGATCTTCTCGAGCTCCGCCCGCTCCGCGTCGGGCGAACTGCCTCCGACCGGCCGATAGCCATACTCGATGGCCCACACGTCGTAGGGGCCGAGATGGGCCGCGTAGTATTCGCCCTGCGTCCTGCCCGCCGGCATGATGTTGGCCGGGATGTAGTCCATCACGCTCGTGCTGGCCCCCTCCCGCGAGGTCCGGGCGACGTCGTTGAAGTCGGCGAGCGAGCGGAAGGCCGAGCCCTTGAAGTTGTGCCACAGCCCGAGCGTGTGGCCCACCTCGTGCATGGCCACGAACGTCAGTCCCTGCGTGACGAGCTTGTCCTTCTCCTGCTCGGAAAGGCCGCCCGCCGCGTTCACGGCCAGCGCCGTCGCCGCCAGCGCCGTCTCGCGGGCATGGCCGTCGAACAGATGGCACAGGCACCGCTCCCCGCCGTGGCCCTCCGGCCGCTCTGCGAGGTCGCCGGTGAGCCGTGCCACGGACTGCGGCGTGAAGGTCTCGTACTGCTGCCGCCAGAACTGCAGGAAGTCGCCGTCGAAGATGATGTCGGCGTCGAGGATCTGGCCGGTCCGGGGATTCACCCGCGACGGGCCCATCGCGAAGCTCTGCCCCGCGGTGATCCAGCGGAAGGTGTTGTAGTTGACGTCTTCCGGGTCCCAGTCGGCGGCGTCGGGCTGCTGCCGGACCTCGATTGCGGACGCGAAGCCGGCCTTCTCGAAGGCCTCGTTCCAGGCCTCGATGCCTTTGCGGATC
>JBJTRH010000060.1:0-9740 GCA_046076065.1 Planctomycetaceae bacterium
GGCGATCCTGGAGGCGGTCAGCAGCCGAGTGCGGCCGATCTTCATGACCACGCTCACCAAGGTGCTCGGCCTGCTGCCGCTCGTGATCTTCCCGGGAGCGGACAGCGAGTTCTACCGGGGCCTGGGGGCCGTGCTGCTCGGCGGCATGCTCTGCTCCACGCTCGTCACGCTCGTGCTCGTGCCCGCGCTGCTGGGCCTCTGTTTCCGCACCGTCGGGGCTGGATCCGTCAGGCCGCGTGTTCAGCCGGACTGAGCCGCCCGTAGCATCCAGGCCGCCAGGATCGCCCGCAGCGTCCAGGCGATCGTGCGAATCCAGTTGGTTCGCACGAGGCGGCTGACGTCGTCCGCGGCGTGCCCCTCGTCGGCGAGGCGGGCGTGCAGCGGCATCTGCAGAAACAGCGTCGAGAGCCACGCGACCACGACGAGCGCGATCCCGACGAGCGCGGCGCCACGCCCCACGCCCGGCGGCGGCCAGACGGCGACCGCAACCGCCGCGACCACCTCCAGCGCCATGAAGGGCACCACGACGGGGGCGGTGCGTCGCTGGTTCTCGCGGGCGTGGTGCCTCGACGGCTCCCCGGTGATCAGGGCGAAGAGCGGGTAGTGCACCGCCTGCACGAACCAGATCAGGCCGCACATCGCGCCCGACGCCACCGCCTGCGCGATGAGGACCAGGTCCTGCGGCATCATGCCAGCGATCGCGACGTCAGCCATGCGACCCGAAGGCGTCGGCACGATGCCGTCGCCAGGCGTGCAGCAGGATCAGGGCGAACGGAATCCACCACAGCAGGTCGTTCGTGGGCAGGGTCCAGCCGAAGGCGGGGGGAACGTCGCCGCGAATGATGCCCATGAGATACCCGAGCGGCCCGAAGATCTTCCCGAGGAATCCCACGAGCACGATCGGCCAGTGCCGCACCGGATCCGCAGAGGCGGCGAGATACCCCACGCCATACACGCCCACCACCATCCCCACGCACTGCCAGATGAACGGGTAGTTCGGCTGGGCGAGACCGGTGAGGTCGAACAGCCATGGGGGGTAGAGCACCGTGAGCGCTCCCCAGGCCAGGTTGTAGACGCCGGCCGCGACGAGCCAGCGGCTCATCCAGGCGGGCGTTGTGGTGGGTTCTGCGACGGTGGCCATAGGTGAGGAGGCCGTTGGGATAACGCCGGTTCGACAGCCCGGCCAAGAGCGGCTTCGCAAAGCATAGACGCCTCGGAGCCGCCGCCGAGGGGCAACCACGAATCGGTGCTGGACCGGCCTCCAGCCAGCGATGCGTTCCCGTGGCCCCGCCCCGCCACGGCCAGCTGCTATTCGCCGATGTCCTCGGCCCAGAGTCCCGGATGCTTGGCCATGAACTCCCGCATCAGCGCGATGCATCGCTCATCCTGCAGCACCGTGAGCTGCACGCCCCGCTCCGCGAGCAACGTCTCCTCGCCCATGAAGGAGCGATTCTCCCCGATCACCACCCGCGGAATGCCGTAGAGCAGGATCGCCCCGCTGCACATCGGACAGGGGGAGAGCGTGGTGTAGAGCGTGCAGTCCTTATAGAAGGATCCGGGCCGTCGCCCCGCCCGCTCCAGTGCGTCCATCTCGCCGTGAAGGACGGTGCTCCCCTGCTGCACGCGGCGGTTGTGACCGCGGCCCACGATTCGCCCGTCGTGCACCACGACGGAGCCGATGGGAATCCCCCCCTCGGCGAGCCCCTGCTCCGCCTCCTCGATCGCCGCTGCCATGAATGTGTCCATGACCGCGGAGAATACCGGCCGGCCGTCGCGGCCGTCCACGCCGTGGTCGATCCGCCTTGAGACGGCCCGCAACGCCCGCTACCGTCCCCGTCCCCACTCGCGGAGGAGACCGCCATGCCGTCGTCGCATCCTGCCACGATTCCCCACGCCCTGCTCGTCGCGCTCACCTTCCTGGCGATGATCGCATGCCCGGCCCACGGTCAGGAGCCGACCGGCACGGTCGAGGGCCACCCCGCCCTGCCCCGCGCGCCGCGGCACACCACCACGCACCGCGGCCACCGCGGCGATCCGGTCAACATCGCGTTCGTGGGCACGGAGGAGGAGATCCACCGGGCGCTGGCCGCCGCCCGCTGGTATGCCGCCGACCCGATCACGCTCAAGTCGTCGCTGCGGATCGCGGCCGACGTGGTGCTGCGAAAGCCCTACGAACATGCCCCGGTGAGTGATCTCTTCCTCTGGGGCCGCCGACAGGACCTGGCCTACGAGCAGCCGGTCGGCAACAGCCCGAAGCAGCGGCATCACGTCCGCTTCTGGAGGTCGGAGGAGGTCGACGCGGCGGGCGAACCGCTCTGGCTCGGCGCCGCCACGTTCGACGAGCGGGTTGAGATGAGCCGGGAAGCCGGCGGGGTCACGCACAAGATCGCGCCCGAGGTCGACCGCGAGCGGAACAAGCTCGTGGGCGACACGGCCCGGTCGGGCGTGCTCGACGGCTACTACTGGGTGGACAGGTTTCATCCGGAGCGGCAGGGCACCAACGGTGGCGGCGAACCGTGGGTCACCGACGGCCGGCTCGCAGTGGGCGTGCTGGGAGTTCGCCGCTGACGGCCGCTGCCCTCACGGCCAATCGCCGGGGGGGTGGAGCGATTCGCTCCAGCCAGATGGGGCGTTTCACGCCGTGCCTGGCGGACGGTGGAGCGTTTTGTGCCACCGGCCTGAGGGGGTGTCTCACGGCGTCACCGGTGCAAATCGTCGCGATTCCTCGGCATTCCGTGTCCTCGCCGAAAAACACAGCCGGCGGCTCGGCTCTTGGCACGGCACCTGCAGTGGCAGGCCGCAGCGAGGCGATTCGCCTCGCCCCCACCTTCACCTCCGGTGCCACTCCCGCCATGCCCCGCCACTCACGGTCGCTCGCCGCACTTGCCTCGCTGTTCGCAGCCATGACTGTCATGGCCCTCGCCCCGTCGATCGCCACCGCCACCACGCTCTACGAGGTCAACACGACCGGCGCCACCGCGACCGGGTCGAAGAACAACGGCGGCGTGTTCATCGGGCAGTCGTTCGACTCCGGCACCACCACCCTGCTCACGTCGGCGAGCCTGGAAATCAACCGCAACGGCCTCGCCACCGCCGACTTCACGCTCCAACTCTTCGCCGCCACCGGCACGCCCGGCAACTACTTCAAGACCGGCGGCGTGCTGGCGTCCGGCACGTTCAGCAACTCCATCCTGAGCACGTCCCTTGACACCTTCTACACCTTCAACGACCTGAACTGGGCCCTGTCGCCGAGCACCGTGTACATGATCGGCATCGCCAGCGAGAGCACGGCGTCGGTGAAGTGGACGCTGAACCAGAGCGGCACGAAGGACAGTTCCACCGGCTTCATCACCGGGTACTCGGGCTACAACGCCCAGGAAGGGACGAACGTCGACAACGGCCTCCACGGTGCCACGATCACCGCCGTGCCCGAGCCCTCTGCCTCGGCCGTGGTGGGCGCAGCCGCGGTGGGCATGTGGGTCATGATGACGCGGCGCAAGCGCTGATCCGCGGTCGGCCAATCCGCCGCCTACCCGTTGGCCAGTGCCGCCGCGTGGAGCCGGTCGTGCTCGGCGCCAGCCTTCGAGAGCCGGCTCTCGTAGAGGACGATCCTCCGCACCTGCATCGCGGCCGTCACGGCGTCGTCGCCTGACGCGATCGCGTCGGCGAGGGCGGCGCCCCCCGCCTGGCCCCGGTCGCGAAACCGGCCGAGCGTGAGATGCGGCCGGAAGCCACGGGCCTCGGGCGGGAATCCGAGCGGCTCGAGCCGTTCCGCGAGAGCGTTGTACAGGCGAGTGAGGTCCGCGGTCCCCTCGCGCACGCCGAGCCACACCACCCGCGGCCGCCGCACGTCGGGAAACACCCCGACGCCCCCGAAGCCGAGGCGATGGGCCGGCATCGTGGCGGCGGCCTCGTCCATGGCCACGCAGATGCGGTGCAGGTCGGCGTCGTCCACCTCGTCGCCGAGAAAGTGGAGCGTGAGGTGCAGCTGCGCCGGCGGCACCCAGGCCGCCTCCACGCCCGCGGCACGGAGCCGGTCGACGATCGCGCGCGCCCGCGCGGCCACCTCCGTCGGCGGGTCGACCGCGATGAACATCCGCCGACCTCGCATCGGGCACCTCCGCGGCGCACACCGTATCATGCGGTCCCCGGCCGACACCACCACGCCGCGATCTCCTCGCCGACATGATGCCCCAGTTCGCAGTCGCCGTGCCCTGCCTGCTGCTCCTCGGGGCCGTGGTGGGCGACGTTCCCGCCGTGGCCGCCGCCCCACCGCCCGACGCCGTCGTCGCGGCCGACGGCAGCGGCGACTACACATCGGTGCAGGAGGCGATCAGCAAGGCGCCGATGAAGACCGGCCGCGGCGATCCGCGATGGGTGATCCTGGTGAAGCCCGGCACCTACCGCGAGCGGATCCACGTGCAGCGGGAGCGGGGCAACGTGCTCGTGACGGGCGAGGATGCGGCCGCCACGACGATCGTGTTTGGCCTGCACGCGAACCTTCCGGGCGAGGACGGCAAGCCGATCGGCACCTTCCGCACGCCCACCCTCTGGATCGATGGAGACGGCATGGAGTGGCGGAACGTCACCGTCACCAACGACGCGGGCCCCGTGGGGCAGGCTCTCGCCCTGCGGGTGGACGGCGACCGCGTGACGTTTCGCGGCTGCCGCTTCCTGGGCTGGCAGGACACGGCCCTCCTCAACCGCGGCCGGCAGTACTTCGCCGATTGCCACATCGAGGGGCATGTCGACTTCATCTTCGGCGGCGCGACGGCCTGGTTCGACCGCTGCTCGATCCACTGCCTGAAGGACGGCTACATCACGGCCGCCTCCACGCCCGACGGCACGCCGCACGGCTTCGTGTTCGCCGACTGCACGATCACGGGCGACGATGGCGTGAAGACCTACCTCGGCCGGCCCTGGCGGGATTTTGCCCGAACGGTGTTTCTGCGGACGGAGATGGCCGACGTGGTGCGGCCCGAGGGCTGGCACGACTGGGACAAGCCACATGCCCACGCCACGACGTTCTACGCGGAGTTCGGCAGCACCGGCCCTGGTGCGCGAGCCGACACGCGGGTCTCGTGGGCGAAGCGGCTCACGGCCGACGAGGCGGCGGCCCTCACGCCGGCCCGCGTGCTCGGCGGCGCCGATGGGTGGAATCCTGCGGCCGAGTGAGCCGACCTCGAACCTGCCACACGCCCCACCATGCGATACCACGCCGACGACCAGGACGATGACGACGTGTGGGACGAAGATTCCGAGCACGACGCCGACCTCCGCGACGAGGACGACGACGCGGACGAGCCGACCGTGCCCTGCCCGTTCTGCCGACGCGAGATCCTGGAAGACACGCCCCGCTGCCCACACTGCGAACGCTACCTGTCGCCGGAAGACTTCACCCGCCGCTCGAAACCCCTGTGGGTGATGATCACGGCGGTGATCTGTCTCGCCATCGCGATCTGGCTTGCGTTCGCGTTGTGAGCAGGCTGCCTCGGTGACACGCCCGGAACTGGCTCCCACAAACGCCGAGTCTGCTATCACTATGCCGCGGCTTGCCCCCACCCAGAGGCTTCCATGATGGCTCCCCTGCTCCACACCTGGAACCTCAACCTCGGCTACGCGAAGCGGCTCGTGGGCGACTGCTTCGTGTTTGTGATGGCCGCCCACGAGAACATGCACCTCGGCCAGCTGTCGGCATGGCGGCGGGTGCAGGGCATGGGGCGGATTTGAACATGCCCGCTGACGACCCACAGCACGCCCCGCAGCCCCCCGACTCCTACTTCGAGAACGGTCTGCTGGTCTACACGGCGGCCTATCACCTCAAGCGGGGCCATTGCTGCGGATCGGGATGCCGGCACTGCCCCTACGCCCCCAAACACGTCGAGGGAAACCGAGTGGTGAAAATCCCCCACCGTCGTGCGCCGGCCTGAAGATCGCTCCGAGGGACTGTGAACTGCCTCCCTCCAGAAACAGCCCCGAGGACGACCCATGCGAGTAATTGTGGCGGCCATCCTGCTGGTCATCTCAGGCCAAGTGGCGACGGACGAAGCCCTGCGGTCGCTGCTGGACTTCGCCGGCCCCGGGGCTGCCCAACAGTGGCAGGCCGTCAACGACGGCGTGATGGGCGGAGTCTCAGATGGCCGCTTCAAGATCACCGAAGACAAGACCATGGTGTTCTTCGGCACGCTCTCGCTGGAGAACAACGGCGGCTTCGCTTCGGTCCGGACCAGACCCACGGCACTCGACATCGAGGCCGGGGACACGCTCGTGGTCAGGGCGAAGGGCGATGGGCGCGAGTACGTCCTGAACATCTACACGAAGAGCCGGCAGATGGCCTTCTCGTACAGGGCGCCGCTGCCCACCACGAAAGGCGAGTGGCATGAGGTGCAAATCCCACTGGCCGACTTCATTCCCACATCGTTCGGCCGGCGGGTCCTGGGCATGGGGCCGGTCGAGCCGAGCCAGATCAACGGGCTGGGTCTCATGCTCAGCGACAAACAACCCGGCCCGTTCACGATGGAGGTCGAGTGGGTGAAGGTTGCGCGGGCTGAGAGGTAGTCTCGCTCACGGCGGCCAGAGACGCCCTTGGCACCGGACCGGCCGCCGACGCAGCGAGCCGGAAGAAGGGAAACACGCCCGGCAGCCAGAGGGGCGGACGAGATGCAACGGGCCGCTCGCAGGAATGCCCTGAGAATCCGAGGCGCGGAAAACGTGCGCGGCCAGGCAGTTTGTGCCGACTGGCTGAACAACTCGCATAAACGAAGACGCGGGCCGTGGCGAACGCAACTCATGGCCGCGCCACGAATCGCAATCGCCTATGCGATCCTGACGATTACCGAATATGGCTCGATGAGGTAACTCGGCAGGGAGGCTTGGCGATGCGTAGGTTGCTGTTGGCTGCTGTGGTGATGTGTGCCTCCGTCACCCGAGCCAACGCAAACAACGATATCGAACAAAGCATTGATGACTTTGGTCTGCCAATCGATCTTCAGCAACCACGCGACGATGCAACGCTCAACGATCTGCTTGAGCCGGTTGGTTTCTTCCGTGGTACTCGCGAGGTCAAACGGCTTTACGTCGCAGGCATCATCGGCGACTCTTTCGCCACGCTCGGGACGCCTCTTGGGCCGAACGGTGACGGCGCCGGTGATCCGTCGCCCAGTCCTGCTGCCAACCAATCGCTGTTCACTGCGGGTGGTGCCATTGGCCTTGCCTTCGAAGCACTCGACCGGGATTGGCGGGTGGAGTTCGAAGGTCGTGGCCGGAACAATCTCGTCAGCAACCGTACGAGTACGTTTGAATCTGCCGCAGGTCCGGAAACGTTTCTTTTCACGACCACGGCAAAAAACGGCTGGTCGACGATGGTCAACCTCTGGCGGGACTATGAACTCGCGGACAGGTGGACCATGTACGTCGGCGGAGGCATTGGCGCTGGCGGATACCAGTTCTCGTACCGGAAATTCCTGCCGACAGCCAACTACCAGATTGAGACGTCGCCGCATGTGAGTGCTTTTGCATGGCAGGCGGGCGGCGGCACTGCCTATGCGATTACCGATCGCATCACTCTCGACATCGGATACCGCTTCTTTCAGATCGCCAACGGCACTTCGACCGCGGTGATCTCCTATGTTCCCGGACCGCCTGTAGGAAGCGAGGTCGTTGGGTCCGCATTCAGTGCCAGCGAACTGTTCTTCGCGTTTCGTATCTACGAGCCGTTTCGAAACTGGCGGTAGTCGGTCAGCCACCCCCTCTCCGCCTCCAACGCCTCCGTCCGGTTACTGAACAGCCCGGGCACCATGGCTGAAAGCAGCCGAGCAGGAGCCCGAGCCGGTGCGGGAGCAGATGCACCAGCTCGGAAGGTCCCGAACGCCGAGACCGAGCCCCCTGCCTCGATGTGAGCGTCGATGGAGACGACCAGTCGGCAAAAGGCGGCCCCGAGTGGCCCGCGATGACCTCGTCGCCCGACGGCGGAAGTGCAGCCCATCAACGCAAAAACCCCCGCGAAGCCCGGCAGATCCGGGACTTCGCGGGGGTCTTCTGTTGAGAGGCTCCGGTCGGAGTCGAACCGACGATGGCGGATTTGCAATCGGGACGCAACTCTCGGAAACATCGGACGAAACGCACGAATGTGCAGCAGGTCGGGGTGCTAGTCGGGGTAACTCGGCGGCACAGGCTTCAGCGGCCGCGGACGTCGAAATCCTGACCGCGAGGTGGCATCTGCTGTCGCCCGAGATTCGCGTAGCAATCATGGCCATTTTCTACTCGTCGCAGAAAGTCGAGCCTGATTCCAGCGTCCCCTGATGCTCTCCCCTGCCCCTCCTCCACTGGCTCGTCAAGATGCTGCGATTCATCCTTCTGACACCGCCGCCGTCACCACCATCTCGACCTTGCAGGATATCCCGAGACCGACCTGCACCATCGCTCGGACCGGAGGATGATCGGCAGGCACCCACGCGTCCCAGAGTTCGTTCAGGATCGGGCCATCGTTCATGTCGGCGATGTGGATGAGCACCTGCAGGAGCCGCGTCCGGTCGCTGTGAATGGCTTCCAGCGTCGCGTCAATCTGGGAGAGCACCTGTGCGATCTGACCGCGGACGTCGAGGGACATGTCCTCGGCTACCTCGACCCAATGAGCGACGCCGCGGTGGACCACGACGTCTGCCCATCGCTTGGAGGTGCCGTACCGCTGGATTTCGCCCATCTCAGCCTCGCCCCTCAACCGCCCGCACAAGGGCCTCCAGCGGCTCCGGGTCCGCCAACCTATGATCCCGCCCGACTTCGATCAGGGCATTTTCGGGCAGGCCGGATTTAGATAGCAATTCCAGCGAGTCCTCGAACGGCACCACGTCGTCGGCCCGGGAATGCAGGATCAGCGTGCCGGGTTTTGTTGTCTTAACCGTGCCCCACTTCTTCCACGCCGGGCAGATCAGGACGAGGCGAGCCGAGCCAGACTGGATATTCACGGCTACGGCTCCACCCCGGCTCGATCCCACCACGACGTCCGGCTGGTGCTCGTCGAAGGCTTTCTGGGCCGTCCTGAGAGCCGCTTGAAAGTCCTCGTGGTCCAGTGCCGGCTCGATGACCTCGTGGCCATGGCTCTTCAGGTACGTCGGCTTCACGCCCCCGACCACCGAATTCCAGCCGTGGAGGTAGAGGATTTTCATCGTTGAGCCGTCAGGCCGCGTCCCAAGAGCCCAACCCGTGCCCGCTCATTCAAACCCGCGAAGGGCCTGAAGAGCAGCCAGAGCACGATCGATACCGCCCATCTGCTCAGCGACTTTCTGGGCCTTCACCAAATCCGCGACTTTGATTTTCGTGGCCTTGGCAGTCTTCGGGGCACTGGAAGCACGAGCAGCGTTAAGTTCACCGCTCTTCCGCCGCTTCCTTGGCCGGAATCCCATCTTCTTCAACACCATGCTCACCTGGGGGCTCGACACCACGATTCCCTGCTTCTTGAGCATGTCGATGATGACGACCGGACGGGGCTTCTCACCCTTGGCTTTCATTCCAGCGGCAACTTTGCGGATTTCAGCCGACTTGTTGACGTCGCCCCTCTTTGCGGCAGCGGGCTTCTTGTTAACGGACTTCGAAGGCTCAGCAGTCATAGGGTGCTCCTTGTACGGATAGGGTTTCAACGGCGAGATTGGTTTCTACGCCGTGTTGATTTCAGGAACGCCGCGATTTCGATTTCCGGCCAGAACTTGGGGCTGGCCCGTAAACAAAACAGTCGGCGTCGCTCC
>JBJTRH010000061.1:0-14278 GCA_046076065.1 Planctomycetaceae bacterium
TCGATGGCCTGGTTGGTCGCGATCGTGTACAGCCAGGGCCGGAACCGGCGGCCCTCCTCGAACTGCTCCCTCTTGAGGTGTACCTGAAGAAACGTCGCCTGGAACACGTCCTCCGCCATCTCGGCGTTACCGAGATACCTGCGGAGATAACTGAACAACTCCTGCTCGTACCGATGCACGAGCGACTCGAAAGCCGCCTTGTCACCGCTCCGGCAGCAGCGCCGCAGGAGTTCCTCGTCGGAAACCGCGGCATCGGACCCGCTCCCTGGGGAGTGACCCGACTGGCCGCCGCCGGAACGTGAATCGTGCAAATCCATCTGTGGTACGGTGCCGGCGGAGGAAGTGTTCGCGGGCCGACGTCAGGCCCGTTTTTCCCGGGGGTTTCCGCTACCCGGCGGCACGCCGCCCCGGGACGGCCCCCGGACCGCGAGTATAGCCCGGCCCCCCGGCCCGGGGCCCATTCCGGCCGGGGCGGCAATGTCGGACGTTTGACTTTTTGCGGCTATCCGCCGACATTCCGCCTCGCCCATGAACTCCCGACATCCCTACCGCTGGGCCGCCCCGGGCGATCTCAACGCCTTTTTCGGGCTCTCGATCGACAACCTCGCCGTGTTGGTGCTCACGGTCTCGATCCTGGCGACCGTGTTCGGCTACCCGGCCCAGTTCGCCCTCTCCCACCTCGTGCCGGGCACGGCCGTCGGGGTCATCGTGGGCGACCTGCTCTTCACCTGGATGGCCTTCGCACTGGCGAAGCGAACCGGACGGAGCGACATCACGGCGATGCCGCTGGGGCTCGACACGCCGAGCACCTTCGGCATGGTGTTCTTCGTGATCGGCCCGGCCTTCGCGGAAGCCGCGGCCGGCGGACTCGATCAGGAGGCGGCCGCGAGGCGGGCCTGGCACATCGGGATGTGCTCGATCGTCGCCAGCGGCATCTTCAAGATGGCCTGCGCCTTCGTCGCCGGCCCGGTCCGCCGGCTCGTGCCGCGGGCCGCCCTGCTCGGCAGCCTCACGGCGATCGCACTGGCCCTGATCACCTTCCTGCCGCTGCTCGAAATCTTCACCTCTCCGGTCGCCGGGCTTGTGGCCCTCGGCATCGTGCTCACCACGCTCACCGCCCACATTCCATTCCCGCTCCGGATCCCGGGGGCTCTCGCGGGCCTGCTCGTGGGCGGCCTGATCCAGTTTGTGGGCCTGCGCACTGGCTGGATCCCCGAGGCCGCCCACATGGCGATCGATCCCGCCGCCGCCCTCTGGCCCACGGAGTGGCTTTCCGCCTTTCGATGCGAGTGGATCGAGGCCTGGCCGCACACGATCAAGTACCTGCCGATCGTGATCCCCTTCGCCCTCGGCACGGTCGTGGGAGGCATCGACTGCACGGAGAGCGCCGCGGCGGCCGGCGACGAATACGACACCGGGCAGGTGATCGGCGTGGAGGCGATCGCGACCGTGTTCGCCGGCCTCTGCGGTGGCGTGATCCAGACCACGCCCTACATAGGCCAGCCGGCCTACAAGGCGATGGGGGGCCGGGCGGCCTACACGCTCATGACCGCGATGTTCATCGGCATCGCCGGCCTCACCGGCACCTTCGCCTACCTCTACGAGATGCTGCCCGGCCCGGCGCTCGTGCCGATCCTCGTGTTCGTGGGCCTGGAGATCACGTCGCAGAGCTTCCATGCGACCCCGCAGAAGCACTATCCGGCGGTCGCCATGGCATGCGTGCCGGCGCTGGCGGCGCTGGCCAAGATCGAGACCGACAAGGTGGTCGCAGCGGGGGCTACGCCCGACGCGGGACTGGCCCGAGAACTCTTTTCGCTCCAGATCATCTCCGCGGGATTCATCGTCACCAGCGTGCTCTGGTCGGGCATGCTCACGGCGCTGCTCGATCGCCGGATGCGGCAGGCCGCGGGCTGGTGCCTGGCGGCGGCGGCCTTCACGCTCTGCGGAGTCATCCACTCGCCCTTCAAGGACGGCAGCCTGTTCGTCCCCTGGGCGATCGGGGAACTGCCGGTCGAGGCAGCCGGCCGCGGGCCGCTGCACCTGGCGATGGCCTACGGCCTGCTCGCCCTGATCTTCCTCGGTTGGTCGGCGTGGCTCGCCATGTCGGGAGCCTCGCCGGCCGCACAGCATGACGACGACGCCGCGACTCGTCTTCCGGACGCGGCGGTGCGGCGATGATCAGCCCCTGCCGACCGCCCATTCTTTGACAGCCCGCACGGCGGCCGGTACTGTTTCAAAGAGTCTCATTCCGCTTCCTGTAAACCGGATCCGCTGCTGCTCGCCCCCATCATCGCCGCCTTCACGGCTCGATGACCTTTCTTTGGCAGCGCGGCTTCATGGATGGCGACGGCCCGGATCGGGTCTGACCGCAGCCATGGTGTTCATCCGTCTTTCCGAAGGGAAAGTTCGCGCGCCCAATCGAGGCCAGCAGTCCTGAGGTGCGTCCGTTGATCGGTTCAGCAGCCGTGCACCTCCACGGAAAATCTGCCTCATGACCCGCTGCCCCCGGAGTCGGCCCGCCGATCGCGGGACCGCTGTTCGTGTATTCGTCGTGCTGGCGCTCGCCGCCCTCGTGGAATCGACCGCGCACGGCCAGGTCTATCTCTACAACTACCTGCAGAACAGTCTGATCGGGTCCGGCTTCTACAACGCGTACGCCTTCGGGGACAGCGTTGAGAAGTTGGCCCAGCGGTTCGTCACCCAGACCGGCGGCAACGTCGTCACCGACGTGAAGGTGAACGTCTGGACCGGACTCTCCAACCCCGGCACCTTCACGGTCAGTCTCTACTCCGACGACTCCAACAAGGTCGGGACGAGCATCGCCACGCTTGGCACCCGGGATATCCAGACGATCTACGCGCCCTCCGGCACGACGGCCGCCGTCGCTTTCAGCGGCCTCAGCCTCGGCCTCACGCCCACCACCTCCTATTGGATTGTGGTGGAAAACGCCACCGACGTGGTCGGCAGCGGCATGTACTGGGGCTTTGGCGGAACCGGATCGAGTTCCAACGTGTTTCCAAACCCCACGACCGCCGCCAAGTTCAGATCCTACGGCACGCCACAATGGCAGAACGTCACCCCGCCCGCGCTCGGCATGCAGGTCACCGCCATTCCCGAGCCTGCCCCGGGCAACGTCGTCTGGAACGTCCCCTCGGGCGCATGGAATGTCGGCAGCAACTGGTCGGGCGGGCTCACGCCCTTCGCCAGCGGCACCGCGATCATCGACGGCGGCCGCACGGTGCTGCTGGGAAGCGGGATCGTCGGCACGGCCACCAGTGCCATCATCGCCAACACCTCCACCGGCACGATGAGTCTGTCGGGCGGCCAGCTGACCGCCACCGCGAGCATCGTGGGCAACAGCCAGGGCTCCAACGGCATCGCGACGATCAGCAGCGGCACGTGGGCCACCAGCGGCGACCTCGAACTGGGGCACTCCGGCACCGGCACGATGCTGCTCTCCGGCGGCCGGGTCAGCAACGCCACCTCCTACATCGGCAACTATTACGTCACCAACGGGGCCAACGCCACCGGCAGTGCGACCGTCACCGGCGGCACCTGGGCCAGTTCGGGCGACCTCTACGTGGGCTGGTCGGGCGTCGGCACGCTCTCGATCAACGGCGGCGTGGTGACCAATGCCAACGGCCTAATCGCCTTCAACCAAGGCGCCATGGGCAGCGCCACCGTCAGCAGCGGCACCTGGATCAACAGCGGCACCCTGACGATCGGCGGCACTGGAGCGGGAGTCATCACCCGAGGAGCATCGCTGGTCGTGAACGGCGGCTTCGTGTCCAACACCGACGGGCTGCTCGCTTCGAAGTCGCTCTCGACCGGCACCGCGACGGTGAGCAGCGGCACCTGGGCCTCGAGCGGCATCCTCAGCGTGGGCAACTCCGGCACGGGCACGTTCACCCTCAGCGGCGGTCGCGTGACCAGCGGCACGAGCCTCGTCGGGAGGAATGCCGGCTCCCGCGGCATCGCGACGGTCACGGGGGGCACCTGGGCCACGACCGGCGACCTCATCATCGGCGGCTCCGGCACGGGCTCGCTCTCGTTGAGCGGCGGTAGCGTGACCAGCGGCAGTGGCCTCCTCGGCACCGCCGGCGGCGGCAATGGCACCGCCACGATCAGCGGCGGCACCTGGGCCACGAGCGGCGACATGATCGTCGGGGGGACGGGGAGTGCGGCGGTCACGGTCTCCGGCAGCGGCGTCGTTCGCATCAACGGCGGCGTCGGCACGCTCGCGATCGCCTCGGCGGCCGGATCGGTCGGCACGCTGAATCTCGGTTCCGGCGGAGCGCTCGGCACGCTCGCCACGAGCACGATCTCCGGCGGTGCCGGCACGGCGACGGTGAACTTCAACCACACGGGCGCGATCACCTTCGCCACGCCCCTCACCGGCACGCTCACCGTCAGGCAGTCGGGCTCCGGCAACACGATCCTGAGCGGCAGCAACACCTACTCGGGCACCACGAGCGTGACCGCGGCCTTTCTCCAGGCCGACTCGAGCGGCCGGATGGGCACGAGCAGCCTGTCGCTCAATGGCGGCGGATTTCGCTTCGGCGCGGCCTTCGACGACCTCCGCGGGATCGCGCTCGGCACGAGCGGCGGCACGCTCGACACGAACGGCTTCAGCGTGGCATACGGGTCGGCGATCACCGGCAGCGGCGGCCTCACGAAGGCGGGCCTGGGCGGCCTGACGCTCTCCGCATCGAGCAGCTACGGCGGCGGCACCGTCGTGACGTCGGGCACCCTGTCGGTCGCCGTGGGCGGCGCGATCAATCATGCGGCGTCGGCCACGACCGTTGCCTCCGGCTCGGGTGACTCGGCGGCGCTCGTGATTGCCGGCGGCAAGGTCACCGGCTCGAACGCGACGGTCGGCAGTGGCACCGGCGCCGTGGGCACCGCGACGATCACGGGCGGTACCTGGGCCAACGGCGGCAGTCTGCTCATCGGCGGCTTCGGCACCGGCACCCTGCAGCTCAGCGGCGGCAGTGTGACGTCTGCCGCCGGCGGCACGCTCGGCAACGCTGCGGGCTCGACCGGCGCCGCGACGATCAGCGGGGGCAGTTGGTCGAGCGGCGGTTCCGTCACCGTGGGCAATGCCGGCCGGGGCACGATGCTCGTCAGCGGCGGCAACGTGACCGCTGCCAACGGCTATCTTGGCAACGCGGTCGGCTCGAGCGGCACGGCCACGGTCATGAGCGGCACCTGGGCCAATGGCACGTATCTCTACGTCGGCAACTCGGGCACGGGCACGCTGGTCGTCGACGGCGGCAGCGTGACGAATCAGTGGGCCTACATCGGGTACAACGCGGGATCGAGTGGTTCGGCGACGATCACGAGCGGCACGTGGTCGAGCACCGAGGACCTGAGCATCGGCTATGCCGGCACGGGGGCCATGGTGGTCAACGGCGGCCGCGTGGCCAACCTCCGCGGCTGGGTCGGCGAGTTCGCGGGCTCGACCGGGAGCGTGATCGTCACCGGCGGCACGTGGGCCAACAGCGGCAACCTCGAGGTGGGATCCGGCGGCAACGGCACGCTCGTCGTCAGCGGCGGCAGCGTGACCAACACAGCCGCTTATCTCGGCACGAACGGCGGCGTGAGCGGCGTCGCGACGGTGAGCGGCGGCGCATGGTCCACGTCGTCGCTCTTCCTGGGGTTCATCGGCAACGGCACGTTGAACGTCACGGGCAGCGGCACCGTGACGGTCGGCGGCGGTGCCGGCACCATGACGCTCGCGCGCTTTGCGGGAGCGACCGGCACCCTCAACCTCGGAACCGGCGGCGCGGCGGGCACGCTCGCCGCGGCCGTCATCAGCGGCTCCCGCGCCGGGTCGACCGTGAACTTCAACCATACCAACGACACCACCCTCGCGGCATCGCTCATCGGCACGCTCGCCGTGACCAAGGCGGGCCCCGGCACGGCGACGCTCGCCGGCACCAACTCCTATGCCGGCACCACGACCGTGACCGGGGGCCTCCTGCAGATCGATTCCAATACGCGGCTGGGCTCGAGCACGCTCGGGCTCGCCGGCGGCGGCATCCGGTTCGGCGCGGCCTTCGACGACCTGCGGAGCACGACGCTCAGCGGCAGTGGCGGCACGTTCGACACCAATGGCTTCAGCGTCTCGTATGCGTCGGCGCTCTCGGGCACTGGGGCCCTCACGAAGACCGGCCTGGGCACGCTCACGCTGACGGGCAACAAAGCGTATTCGGGCGGCACCACGATCACCCAGGGCACGCTTGCGGCGGGGGCCGTCATCGCATTTGGCAGCGGCGGCATCACGGTGGGGCCGGCGGGCACGCTCGACCTGGGCGGGCTGGCCGTCACCAACGCGATCACCAACAGCGGCGGTTCGATCGTCAACGCCGCGGCCTACGGGGGCAGTCAGTCCGTCACCGGGGCCGTGTCGATGACCGGCACGATCGGGGGCGCGGTCAACGTCGCGGCCGCGGGTGTGCTCAGGGGCAACCAGACGGTGTTCAACGGCGGCGTGTCGCTGGCCTCCGGAGCGACCCACTCCCCGGGGGCTTCCCCGGGCATGCAGACGTTCGCGGCAGGGCTTTCCTATGACGCCGGATCGATCCTCACCTGGGAGCTGATCGCCAACTCTGGCACGGGGGCCGGCACGAACTACGACTTCCTGAGCGTGACCGGGGGCAGCCTGTCGATCTCGTCCGGCGCCTCGCTCGACCTCGTCTTCAATGGGGCAGGCTCGGCCGTGGACTGGAGCAGTGCGTTCTGGAACACCGGCCATTCCTGGACCATCATCGATGCTTCGGCCGCGGCGTCGAGCAGCGGACTCTTCACGCTCGGCACGGTCGGCAACGACGCCTTCGGGCAGTCGCTGCCCTCGGTGCGGCCGCTCGCCTCGTTCGAGGTCGACAGGAGCGGCTCGGACGTGCTCGTGACCTACGTGGTTCCCGAGCCCATCACGCCGGTGATCCTGGGCCTCGGTTTCGGCTGGCACTCGCTGCTCAGGCGGCGGCATCCGCACGGTCGTCGGCCGGTGACGATCAGGTCGTGACCGGCAGGGCCGGCTTCAGCATCGCGGTTGCGACAACGGCATCGCCCCCGCGGAAACGCGCACGGTCTGCCGTGCGCAAAGCGCATCAATCGTGTCGATTCGTCCCTGCCCGTACCCGATTCGTCACTTTCACGACGAATGCGGTTGCTCCCGTTGCGGAGCTCGTTACAAGCGAAGCTCGGTGCGTCGGAGCGACGTGCCGCCGCCTCGTTTTCCATGTGCAGGGAGATCGCTCGTGTCACGCATCAGCAGGTTGGTTTTCAACGCATCGCGCACCGGTTTCCTCGCCATGGCCGTCTTCGCAACGGCAGCGGCTCAAGGCGTCACCATCGACTGGGTGACGGTGGGCAACGCGGGAAACGCCGCCGACACGACCGGCTACGGCGCGGTGGGCTACCAGTATCAGATCGGGAAGTACGAGGTCACGATCCAGCAATACGCCGACTTCCTCAACGCCGTCGCGGCAAGCGACCCGTATGGCCTGTACAACTCGAACATGGGTTCCGATCAACGCGTCGCTGGAATCTCCCGCGCCGGCGTATCCGGGGGCTACACGTACAGCGTCGTCTCGCCGGCCGGAGTGGCACCCGCCGGCGCCGACAGCCCCGGCAACCGCCCGATCACATGGGTCAGCTGGTTCGATGCCGCGCGGTTCACCAACTGGATGAACAACGGCCAGGGCTCGGCCAGCACCGAGAGCGGCGCATACACGATGTCCACCGGGCAGATCACGGCGGCGAGTCGAACCGGGGGTGTGAACACCTACACGCTGTCGGCACCATCGACCCTGTCGGTTGGTGATCAGGTGTCGGTGTCGGGGCTCGGAGGCACGGCGTTCAATGTTCGCGGAATCGTCACGAGCGTGGCGGGCTCGCAGTTCACGATGGCGAACACCAATTCCAACGCGGTGGCAACCGGCACGGGCAGCATGACCGGGGTGTCGGCGACGGCCGCGACGAATGCGGCATTCTCCATTCCGACGGAAGACGAGTGGTACAAGGCGGCGTATTACTCACCGGTCAAAGGCGGTGTAGGAACGCCGGGCTACTACACCTACGCCACGCTGAGCGACACACGCCCCGACAACACGATCGGCGGCAGCGTCAACCAGGCAAACTGGTACGACGGAGCCTATGCCGTGACACAGACGACCTTTGCGATTGGCCAGAACTACCTGACCAACGCGGGTGCCTTCACGAACTCCTTCTCGTATTACGGCACGTTCGACCAAAATGGAAACGTCGGCGAGTTCAATGCCGCCATCACCGGAACGACGAGCGGCTCGCCAGGCTCGTTGCGCGGCTCCCGCGGCGGAGTCTACAACGAAGATCAGGCCGCGTACGGCCTGTCGTCTGCCGATCGAGGTGGCAACAGCCCAGCGGGTGAGAACTGGTACACCGGTTTTCGCCTCGCCGCGCCGGTGGCCGTGCCCGAACCCGCCACCTGCTTCATGTCCCTCACCGGCCTGGCCTGCGGTGGATTCTCGGTTTGGCGGCGGAGGGCCGCTCGCATGGCTGGGCACGGGCGCTGATGGTTGCTCATGGTTGACCATCACGTCCAGGGACACGTGGGCGGGTCGTCGCGATGTTCACCAAGCAACTGCACATGCCCCGGTGTCGTCACGGTGCAGGACGTCGACCAAGCCACATGAACCATCACGGGATGCGCCACCCTCCACATCTCTCCACGCGGCCCGCGACGACGCTACACTCCTGAAGCATTCGTGCCCGGCGGGGTGGCGGCCCCGGCCGGGGCGGCTTCACCCAGAACCGGGATTCCATGACCCCAGCCTCGCCGCCCCTGCCCCGCCTCGCGTTTGGCAACGCGATCGTACAGACGAGCACCGACCTCGACGCGTTTCTCGCCGCGCAGCGGTCGGTCATGCCGGCCGTGACCAGCTACGAACCCCTCACGGGCCGAAAGGCGTTTCGGCATGCCCTCGCCACGGTCCGCATCGGTGACCTCCGGCTCGTCGCCAGCGCGTCGAACCCCTTGGCGATGGCAGCGGGTGACTCCCGCGACTCCACCCTCCTGATTCCGTTTCACGGCTGGAGCACCACGGTCATCGACGGCCGCGAGCATCGGTGGCAGGCAGGCAACTCCGCGATGCTCGTGCCCGGCGCGGAGCGGACGGGTGAGAGTGGCGTCCGCTCCAAACTTGGAATCACCTTCAATCCCCAGCGGCTTCAGGCCGTAGCCTCCACCATGCTCGGGCCGCGAAGCCGCGGCCGGCTGGATCTCGGCCTGCACAAGCCCCGCGTGATCCCGCTCACGGCATCGCGATCGCCGGCCATGGCCCTGCTCAAGCAGGTGCTGCCGCTGATCGATCTCGGCGGCGGCAGCGAGGCGAATCTCCGCATGCTCGGCCTCGACGACACCCTCTACCGGATCCTCGCCGTGATGCTGGCGCCCGAGGTCCTCGCGCCGTCGTTTGACCGGGGCCCCGCGACGGCATCGTCGGCCGCCATCAGCCGGGCTACGGAATACATCGTCGGCCACCTGGATCAACCGATCACGCTCGGCGACCTCGAGCGGGTGAGCGGCCTTTCCGCCCGCGGGCTGCAGCTCGCGTTCCGCAAGCACTACAACTGCCCGCCTCGTGAATGGATCCAGCGGCGGCGGCTCCTCATGGCCCGCGAGCGGTTGCTGGCTCAAGAGAAGGCCACCTCCGTCGCCGCAGTGGCTCTGGCATGCGGGTTCACTCGGCTCGGCGCCTTCGCTGTGGCCTACGAGCAGCGGTTCGGCGAACTGCCCTCCGCCACGCTCGCCCGCGCCCGGCGGGGCTGAGGCCGCTCCGCCCTTGGAAGCCCACCCGCGTGAGCGATGGGGGCCGCCCCACGCCCGGCGTTGCCGCCACCGCGCACAAAAGCGCACAGCCGCCCGTGCGCAAAGCGCATCAACCGCGCCGGTTCGTCCCCGCTCCTGCCCGACTCGTCACTTCTCCCGGCCTGCGGGTTGTGATGCAAAAGTGCGACCCTTATCTGTTGTGTTCGGAGTTCGGCGCATCACGCGATGCCAAACGCCGCACACCGATTTCGTAGCACTGAGCCAACCACTGGAGTTCCCGCGATGGTCACGTTTCCGAGCCGACCCCTTGGTCTTGCAGTTGCCCTGCTCGTAGCAGTCTCTCTTACCGCCCAGTCGGTCAACGCGACCCTCGTGCTCGACTGGGTAACGGTAGGCGATCCGGCAAACAATATGGACGCCGCTCAGGGTGGCAATGCGCCCTACGGCGCAGTCACAAACACTTTCCAGATCATGAAGTTCGAGTTCACGAACTCACAGTATGCCCAATTCCTCAACTCAATCGACCCGAGTGGCACTAATCCATATTCCGTCTACAGCACCGCGATGGCAACCGACGCGAGGGGTGGGATCGCGAAGACTGGAACCGCAACTGGTAGCCTATACACCGTAAAGGCAAACATGGGCGACAAGCCCGTGAACAACGTAAGTTGGTTCGACGCAGCACGCGTGGCCAACTGGCTTACGAACGGCGCGACAGGCACCTCGAGCACAGAGACGGGGGCCTATACGCTCAACGGCGCGTCGACAGGAAACGCGCCGTCACGAACCCCTGGCTCCACGTACTACATCCCGACGGAGAACGAGTGGTATAAAGCTGCTTTCTATAAGGGCGGAAGCGCTAACGCCGGGTATTGGTACTACGCACCGCAGTCCACATCGGGAAACAATCCGCTTACGGTGACAGCGAACTCGACAGGCATCGGCTCGGCGGGGAGCACGGGCAACTCCGCAAACTACAACAACATCGCTGCCTGGAACGGGCAGAGTGGTAACGTGACGACGGTCGGAACGAATGGAGGTCCGAGTGCGTACGGCTCTTTCGACATGAGCGGAAATGTCTGGGAATGGAATGATTTGGCTGGGCAAGGCGGAATCTTTGGCGGAAACAAAGGACTGCGTGGCGGCGCTTGGGACTCAACTCTCTCGCGGGATCTGTCGAGCTCTTACAGAGCTGAGGTTAGCCCGACCTTCCAATACAACGGTCTGGGGTTTCGTCTTGCAGCCGTCCCCGAGCCCTCGACATGCCTGATGGCCGCCGGCGGGCTCGCGTGTATGGCGTGGATGACGACGCGGCGTCACTCGCGATGCAAGGTGGCATGACCGTGACCGTACTTATTTGCGGGAGGTCTCCGCCTCGCGTTCGGTAACGCGACCGTACAGACGAGCACCGACCTCGACGCGTTTCTCGCCGCGCAGCGGTCGGTCATGCCGGCCGTGACCAGCTACGAACCTCTCACCGGCCGCAAGGCGTTTCGCCATCTCCTCGCGACGGTCCGCATCGGCGACTTCTCGCTCTTCGCCAGCCTGTCGACGCCCTTGCCAGATCTCTAATGGTGATAGAGGCTGGTTCAATCCGTGGGCGCGGGCCGTCGCTACTCGAGGCCGTAGGCGCCGGCCATCGGGATGTCGATGCCTCGGCGGCTGGCGAACTGCGTGCGCGAGAGGAACCGCGGCTCGAGGTTGAACGTCACGCCCACGTTGTTGCGGCTGTAGTCGACGTTGAAGCCGAACGTCATCAGGAAGGCCTCGCCGATCCGCACGAGCTGGAAGTTCTGGCCGATGTTGCGGCCCGTGAGGTCGATCGCCGAGCCGAAGGAGCTCGCCCACTTGGGGCTCATGCGGTAGGTGTAGGAGCCCATCAGCACCGAGGCGTTGATCGGCCCGCCGAACTGGTTGAAGCCGATGAAGAAGCTGCCGCGCGGCGTGCGATTGAGGAGCACGCCCATGGTGTAGAGCTGCTGGCCGCCGGTGAAGAAGTCGACGTCGGCCGTGGAGAGCACCGTCGTGCGATCGCCGACGTGCCAGCGGAAGTCGTACTGCCAGAGGCCCATCACCTGGCCGAAGTTCTGGCTCGTGGTCGGGAAGAACTCGCCGTCCACGTCGAACGTGATCCAGTCGATGATCCGGCGGTTGCCGATCGGCCCGCGCTTCGTCTGCCACCGCTGCCGGGCCGCCACGCGGAAGGCGGTGAGGTCGTTGGCGATCTCGGTGGGGCCCGTCACCCAGCCCGCCAAGCCGCGCCGCACCGCGTAGGTACGGGGATCGTACTTGCCGTCCTGGCCGAAGATGTAGGGTGACGATAGCGGCGTCGGCTGGCCCGGCACCGCGCCGTAGTCCCAGTAGGGGATGTTGCGGCGATACTGGTTGATCGCGTCGTCGTCGATCTGGTCGTAGAGCGGGAACTGATCGATGCTCTGCGTGGCGTCGGCGTAGGAGAACTCGGCTTCGAACACCACCTTGTGGGCGAGGCCGTGCAGGTTCCAGAGCTGGCTTTCCACGTCGTTGTCGGCCGTCCACATCGGCAGGCTCGAGCGGATGCCCACCTGGCCGTAGGCCCGGTCGATCGGCGAGCCGTCGAGCGCCTCGCCCCAGTGGGCGAGTTCGCCGAGCGCGTAGGGCACGAGCTTCACCGCCCCCGCCTGGAACGGCAGGTCGAGTTCCTGACGCGTCGCGAGCCGCTCGCCGATCACGTCGCTCTCGTAGGGAAGGAGCGTCCAGATGTCGCGGCCCTGGCCCTTGGTGGGCGTCTGCGGCAGCGACTGACGGGCATACGACACGCCCGAGTGCTCGTACCAGCTGACCGCGTCGCGGAGCAGCGGCTGCCCCATGAAGTAATGGTCGAGCCGGGGCCACCACTCGGTCTGCGTGAAGAAGGGATCGAGCCGCACGCTCGTCATCAGCTTGAGTTCACGGTTCTCGACCGGCCGCCGCAGGTCGAGCCACGTCCGCTGCTCGTAGCCTTCCTCCCACTCCGCCTCGTAATACTCCTCGAGGAAGTTCATGTCGCTGATCCAGCCCGCGGTGCCACGGGCCTGCCAGCCGCCGAAGAAGCTGTCGGTGGTGCCGCCGAGGTCCTGGCGATGCCGCCAGAACGTGCGACCGCGGAAGGTGCGGTCGGGGTAGCCCGGGTAGGTGAAGTCGCGGCGGTAGAGGCCGAGGTTGTCCTGGCCGACGTCGCCGATGAACCAGGCGTCGAGGTCGCCGCTGGCGGGCGTCTGCAGGCCGAGGAACGCGGGCCGGTTGTAGAGCAGCGACGTGCCGCCGCCCGGGCCACGCTTGCTCAGGTAGTCGACGTCGAAGTCCCAGTCGACGCCGTCCGGCGGCCGCCGCCAGCCGAAGATCTGGAACGCATCCCAGCCCGTGAGGATCTGGGCGCCGAAGATCTGGTCGTTCTTCACCTGGATGTCGTTGATGTAGAAGGTGGGCTTCTTCGCGTTCGTCGCCAGAACCGGCCACCAGAGCACCGGCACGCCGCCCACCGTCACCGTGTTGCCGCGGCTGGTGACGAGCTGCTGGTGCTCCACGCTCGGCTCACCGGTCTCGGGATCGATCAGCGGCTGGCCGTAGGGACCCGGAATCGGCACCTGCTCGTCGACGAACTCCATCTGCCGCGAACGGAACTCCCAACTCGGCACACCCAGGCGGCTGGAGGTCAGCCCCGCCTGCTGGGCGACGAACCGGCTCCGATCCACCTGCCGTACGACATCGGCCCGCAGCCGCACCGCACCCGAGTAGTTGTCGACCGGAGTGAGGACGGTGGCTCCGGTGATCACGCCGCTGGATCGCGGCACGTCGTAGAACATGCTGGCCGCCTCCACGACCCGCTGGCCCTGCCGGAAGACGACGTTGCCCTCCATGTAGAGTTCCAGCGGCACATCGGGCGATTGGCCGGCGCTGCCGTCGAGATCGGGCTGACCTTGTCCACGGGTCCAGATCACGAGCCGGTCGGCCGAGATGTCGAGAGGACCGGCGGGATCGACGCCGTCCACCACGAGGTTTACGCCCGAGGTGATGACGGCCATCCACTCTTCTCCGGACGGACTCGGCAGCCACTTCACCGCCAGCGGCACGCTCGACCGGGGAAACGCCCGCAGGCGGCGGGTGGGAGCCGCGACGGTGACCTGGGGCACGGCCGGCGCGCCGAACTCGCTGAACTGCGTCCGCTCGATCGGCAGCTCCTCCACCGCCCCGTCCCCGTCGGCGATCGGACGGACCGTGGTGGCCGGGGCCTCGTAGATCGGCGCGGTGCCGACCGACGGCACCAGGCTCGCGAAATCGAGTTCGGGATCCCGCACGAACCAGAAGCGGCCCGCCCATCGCGGTCCGCGAACCCGCGCCGCTGCGGCCGCGCTGCCCGCGTCGACCTGCACGTTGCCCGCCATGCGGACGAGCATGCCTCGCACCCGCGGCTCGACATCCGGATCCGCCTCCACGGCAGCGTCG
>JBJTRH010000062.1:0-25031 GCA_046076065.1 Planctomycetaceae bacterium
GGCGAGACCGCCGACGACCTGCTCCGCCCGCGCCGCCCAAGGGCCGGCCGCGTCGGGGGCGTCGTCGGCGCGGGAGATCGCCGTGAGAAAATCGATCGCCGCGAGCAGCCGGTCGCCGTGCCGCTGCCGCACCTGGAAGCGGCCCTTGCCTGCCGCGACGAACACGTCCTCCAGCGCGTGGGCGACCCGCACGGCCGGATCGAGGCCGACGATCCGGGCGGCCCCCTTGAGCGAGTGCGCCGCCCGCATCATCGCCTCGACCGTCTGCGGCGAGCGCTCCAACTCCTCGATGGCGAGCACGCCCGAGGAGAGCACGCCCGTCTGGCTCTCGGCCTCCAGCCGGAAGAGCTCCAGCATTGAGAATCCGCTCAGGTCTTCGGTCATGGCCGGGCCGCTCCGTTCATGACGAAACCGTGGCGTTGAAGGCTTCGAACAGCCGCACGTCGTCGAGCAGGGCGACGGTGCGGGCCTGCCACTCGAAGAGCGCCGAGGAGCAGCGGGCCGCAGCCTGTCCGACGGTCGACGGCACCGGCCGCAGGTCGGCGCGGCCGACGCGGTGCACGCCCGCGACCTCGTCGACGCCGAACACCCACCGTTCCGTGGACCCGGCCGCCTCCCGCTCGGCGACGATCAGCCGCGGAGTGCCGTCGGCGACGTCGTCGGTGGCCTTCGCGGTCGGCCCCCCCTCGAGACCCAGAACGGCGTGCAGCGACACGCAGAGCTGCAGTTGGCCACGGATGTTGACGAGGCCAGCGAGTGGCGTCCCGTGACGATGCGGCACCGTGTGGATCGTGCGGGCCGGCGTGACCTCCACGAGGGCGGCGGTCGGCAACGCGAGCCACTCGTGCCCCACGCGGAACACCAGCACGCTCGAGTCGGCCGTCTGGGCCGCCTCGGCCGGCTCCTCGAGGATGGCCCTCCAGGAGTCGAGGTAGCCGGGTGGCGCCCCGCGTTCGAAGAATCCCCGAGCCGCCTCGGCCAGCACCGGGCAGTTGCGGCAGTGGACGTACGACTGGAGTTCGGGGCAGCTGCGGTCGCCCGACACGCCGATCACCCGCCAGCATTCGGGCATGGGGGGCTGCCGCGGCATCCCCGCGTCGCGGATGCGATCGATCATGACGCCCCCTTTCGGGCCACGACGCGGGCAGCCGACTGGCGGTAGGTCTCGGCCATCCGCAGGTCACCCCGCTGCCGCGCGAGCAGCGCCAGTGCCAGCAGGGCCTCCTCGTACGCCGGCTCGAGATACAGCGTCTTGTGGAAGCAGCCCTCCGCGCGGTCGCCGTCGCCGAGCGACTGGTGAAGCATGCCCATCAGGAAGAACAGTTCCGGCGATGGCGGCAGCCCCGGGCGAGCCCGCTCGCAGAGTTCGAGCGCCTCGAGATGGCGGCGGGCGTTCGCCAGTGTCCCAGCGTGCTCGAGGACGTCGGCGATCGTGGGAGCTGCGGGCTGCGACGCGGGGCCGGCCGCGAGGGCCGGTGCGGACTCCCGGGGGGAGACGGTGGCTGTCGCGCGGGCGGCGGTCGACGGACCCGTGCGGGCGATCGGGGGCGCGTGGACGGCCGGCGGTGCCGCGTGCACGCCGCGGCGCAGGGCGAACACGGAGGCGGCGCCGGCCGGGATCCAGTCGCCGCGCATGATCGGAGGCTTGGCGGCGCCGAGGACGAGCACGCCGTCCGGGCGGAGCAGGTGATCGAGCGTCCGCTCCACGGCGGTGCGGGCCTCGGGGGCGAGGTAGATGAGCAGGTTGCGGCAGAAGATCACGTCGTAGGCATCGCGGCCGTCCGCGAAGCCTTTGTCGAGGACGTTCGCCCATGCGTAGCGGACGCAGCCGCGCACCCGTTCGTCGAGCACGGCCGCCGACCCGTCCAGGCGAAACCAGCGATCCCGGAACGATGCGTCGGCGTTGCGGAAGGCGTTGGCGGAATAGCGTCCGCGCCGGGCACGCTCGAGGGCGGCATGACTGATGTCGACGGCATCGATCACGAACTGCGCGGGTGCGAGCCCGGTATCGAGCAGTGCCATCGCCGCCGACGTCGGCTCCTCACCCGACGCGCATGGCGCGCAGAGGATGCGCACCGGGCTCCTGCCGGGGATCGCGACGACCGTCGCCGCCACGTTCGCCACGAAGTCGAAGACCTGGCGGTCGCGGAAGAACCAGCTCTCGGCGACGATCACCAGTTCGACGAGCCGGTCGCGTTCGGCCGGATCGGCCCGGACCGCGGTCACGTAGGCATCGACGTCGGCAGCCCCGACGGCGGCCATCCGCTCCCGGACGGCCCGGGCGACCGACGCCTGACCGATCGTCGCGGCGTCGAGACCGATCCATTCGCGCAGCAGCTGCTCGGCGGCGGCGAGACTCATGGCCGCACCTCCGCGGCCCCGGGAGGCAGGCCCCCGGCCACCTCCGACGGCAGGAGGTGCTCGACGTCGAGCACCTGGATCGTACGGCCGCCGATGCGGAGGAGCGGGCCCAGGAACGCGGAGTCGCGGAGGTCGAGGGGCGGCAGCGATGCCTCGGCCTCCTCCGCCGAGCAGATCGAGATCACGTTTTCCGCAGTCAGTCCGATTCGCCGCGGCGCCGCCCCCACCTCGACGACGATCACGCGGGTGCTGAGCCGTTCCGCGAGCGGTCCGGTTCCGAGACGCCGGCCGAGATCCACGAGAGGAACGAGCTGGCCGCGGTAAGTGAACACGCCGCTCACGTAGTCGGGCGCATGCGGGATGGGCCGCGCGGCCACGAGCGGCAACACCTCGATCACCTTCCGCGAGGCGATCGCGTAGGCCTGGCCGGCGACGGAGAAGGTGAGAAGTTGCATGGCGGAATGCCCGCACGCCGGCCCGCCTCGGCGCGGCCGAGGTGCCGGTCAGATGGTGAACCGGGAGACTTCCTCCTTGAGATCGCCGACCGCCTCGCGGAGGTGCACCGTGGCGCCGTTGAAGTCGTTGAGCGACGACGCGGTGCGCGAGGCTCCCTCCGCGAGCCGGATCATCGCCTCGCGGATCTGTTCGGCTCCCTGGGACTGGGCCCGCATGCCCTCGGTCACCTGGCCGAACCTGCCGGAGATTCCCTGGACGGCGGTAATGATCTCGGCAAGCTTCGCCGACACCTCGCCGATCTCGCGGACGCCCATTCGCACCTGCTCGGCGAACTTGTCCATCTCCATCACACCCGCCGACACGCTGTATTGCATCTCCTTGACCATCCGCTCGATGTCGAGCGAGGCCACGGCCGTCTGGTCCGCGAGCCGGCGGATCTCCCGGGCCACGACCAGGAATCCGAGGCCGTATTCCCCCGCCTTCTCCGCCTCGATGGCGGCATTGATGGAGAGCAGGTTGGTCTGGTCGGCGACCTTCGTGATCGTGGTCACGGCCAGATTGATGTTCGCCGCCCGCTCGCTGATCACGGCGAGCTTCGAGCCGAATGACAACGTGCTCTCCGCGAGCTGCCGCATGGTGCCGTCCATGCCCACGAGATTCACGCGGCCGTCCGCCGCCATGCGTCCGGTATGGGAGGCCATGTCTTTGACCTCGGTCATGGCGCGGAGCAGCTCCTGGCTGGTGACGGAGATCTCCTTGACCGCCGCGACCGCCTGGCTCGTCGATGCACCGTAGTCGGCGATCACCTGCTGCTGCTCGCTCGCCGTCGCCTGGATGGCCGTCGCCGTGGAGATCAGGGCGACCGACGAGTGCTGGATCCGTCCGATCAGGCCACGGAGATCGTTCGTCATCGTCTGGATCGCGCCGAGGAGGGCGCCGGTCTCGTCGTCGGTCGTGTTGCCCACGGTGGCCCGGAGGTCGCCACTGGCCACCTGGTTGGCGACGGCCACGGCGGTGCGGATCGGGGTGGAGATCGTCCGGGCGACGACGAGCGCGGCGGCCGTGACGCCGAGGATCGTGGCGAGCGACAGGCCGATCACGGCCAGCCGCTGGAACCGCACCAGTCCGAACGCCTCGGCTGCGTCCTGCTTGACGACGAGCCCCCAGCGGAAGCTCGGCACGTAGCACCAGGCAGCGGCCACGTCGACGCCGCGGTAGTCGGTCACGGTGCCGTAGCCCCGGTTGCCGGCCGCGGCCGCCTGGGTGGCGATGGCCTGATGCGACGACAGGGGGATCCGCAGCCGGAAGGCGGCGTTCGCGACGTGCCGCAGCGGCGTCGTGATCACCACGTTTCCGCCCACCAACTCGCCGGCCAGGATCTCGCCGGTGTCGCCCAGCCCGCTGAGGTCGGAGAGGATCTTCCACACCCGCTGCGTGCCCACGCCGAGGGCGAGCACGCCCGTGACCCGTCCCTCGTCGATCACCGGGCAGGTGACGAACGCCAGCGGCGTGCCTGAGGTTCCGCAGGGCTGGAATCCCGTCAGGTCCGACTGCAGCAGCGTGCGGGCCCGGTCGAACCCGGCCGCCAGTTCCGAAGACGCCATCGCGCCGGACGTGATCGACGTGCCGCACGGCACGGCGTCGGCCAGCGCGAACAGCACGCGTCCCTCCGCGTCGAGCACGAGCAGGTCGGCGTAGTCGAACGCCTTGGCGATGTAGGTGAAGTAGTCGCGGAACCGGGCTCCTCCCTGGCGAAGCTCGTCGGCCCCGGCCTTGCCGGTCAGTTCGCGGATCGCTTCGAGGAACGTCGGCCCGCGGGCGAACGCCGCCCCGTCGCGGACTCGCTCGGCGGCGTAGGCTTCCAACTCGCTCGACTTGCCCGCCGCGATCTGCACGAGGTTGTCGCGGACCGACTTCTCGAGCGCGGTGGCGGCGATCCGGGCGGTGATCGCCGTCAGGATGGCGCAGGGAATGAGGGCGATCACCAGGAACCAGAAGAGGAGCCGGCCCGCGATCGACCGCCGGAGGTGCAGCCCCGTCACCGACGTGCTCATCGGGTGGCCTCCGTCGGGCCCGTGACCTGTCGGCCCCACTGGCCGCCCCACGACCGGTGCAGGTCGGCGACGAGCCCCTCCCACTCGGTGCGCGACCGCGAGATCGGAAACGGTGCCGGCCGGACCGCCGTCCGGCTCGTCCAGACCACGTCGAACTGGCCGTCGGCTCGGATCCGCCCGATGAACACGGGCCGCCAGGTGTGCTGCGTGTCGGGATCGATCGCGATGATGCCCTCGGGGGCGTTCATGCTCTGGTGCCGCATCGTGTTGCGGACGGGACGCACGTCGGCCGTCTCGGCTTCCCGCACGGCCTGCGCCCAGAGGCGGACGCCGTTGTAGGAGGCCACGGTCACGTCGGACGTGGTGCGGTCCCCGCCGTAACGTGCCTTGAATGCCCTGACGAAGGCCTGGTTCTCGGGCCTGTCGAGGCTCTGAAAGTAGTTCCAGGCGGCGTAGTCCCCCGCCATGTCGGCGGCCGCCGGGCCGCGGAGTTCGTTCTCGGCGACGGAGAACGTCACGATCGGCGTGGTCTGCGAGGAGAGGCCGGCGGCCCGAACGGCGCGGGCGAACGGCCGCGCCGAGTCGCCCACGACCGTGCTCAGCACCACGTCGGGCCTGGCGGCAGCGATGCGGGCCGCGAGTGCGTCGGCGTCGGTGCTGCCGAACGGGAGATACTCCTCGCCGACCAGTTCGGCGTCGAGACCTGCGAGCTGGTCGGCCACGATCCGGTTGACGCAGTGCGGCCAGATGTAGTCGGAGCCCACCAGGAAGAATCGGCGGGCGCCGAGCGTCGCGTGGCACCACTGAACCGCCGGCGTGATCTGCTGGTTCGGGGCCGCCCCCGTGTAGATCACGTTTGCCGAGGACTCGAGGCCCTCGTACGCCATGGGGTAGACGAGGAGATGGTCACGCGACTCGACGATCGGGAGCACGCTCTTGCGGGACGCGCTCGTCCAGCAGCCGAAGATCACGCTCACCCCGTGGTCCCTGATCAACGACTCCGCCTGACGGGCGAAGGTGGCGTTGTCCGACGCGCCGTCGGCGACGACCCAGCGGACCGGCCGGCCGAGCAGGCCGCCCCCCCGGTTGATCTCCTCGAGTGCCATCACCTCGGCGTCGATCATCGACCGCTCGCTGACCGCCATCGGCCCGGTCTGCGAATGAAGCAGCCCCACGACGATCGGCCGCCGGTCGACGAGCATCCGGTCGGCCAGCCACCAGGCCGCCAGGCCAAGGACGGCAGCCGCCAGCGCCGCGGCCCAGCGGGACACGCTCCGGACCGGCGCGAGATCGCTCTGGAGTTCGGGCGGCGAAGGCATCAGTGGGCCGGACGTGCGACACGGGGGGCCGGCGCGGCGCGCACGGCGACTCCTGCAATCTTTGTCCATCTTTCCCGACCGGGCGAACGCGGGACGAAAAAACCGATTATTCCGCCTCGCCGCCACCGGCGCCGGGCCGCGTGGTCCACCGCGCGGGCCGCACGGCAGGTACGACCGATGCCACCGGACGCTGGCCGGGTTGACTGCCATGGGGTATATCTGGGAGGTCCCGCGACGCCGCTGCGGGGCTGCCTCCCGACCTTTTCCGCCCGGCAGGATCGACGGTGTCTCACTCGACGGGCTCACGACGGACCGCGCCGCGATGACGTCCCTCGCGAGCACATCCCGGGGCGGCGATGCCATCGACCGGATCGTGGGAGTCTCGCCGTGGGCCGAGCAGGTCCGCCGGTCGATCGAACTGGTCGCCGTTCATCAGTCAAGCGTGCTGATCCTCGGCCCCAGCGGCACGGGCAAGGAACTGATCGCGCGGGCCATCCACGCGCGCAGTATGCGATCGAATCGGGCGTTCATTCCGGTCGACTGTGCCGTCACCACCGGTACGCTCTTCGCGAGCCACATGTTCGGCCACGTGAAGGGCTCGTTCACGGGGGCCACCTCGTCGACGCTCGGCTGTTTCCGGGCGGCCGACTCCGGCACGATTTTCCTCGACGAAATCGGGGAGATGGAACTGGAACTGCAGGCCAAACTGCTCCGCGTGCTGCAGCAGCGGGTCGTGGTGCCGGTGGGCAGCCACGAGGAGATCCCGGTCAACGTGCGCGTGCTGGCCGCCACGAACCGTGACCTCGCGACGGAGGTGAACGCGGGCCGCTTCCGCGAGGATCTCTTCTACCGGCTGAACGTCGTGGCGATCCGCACAATTCCGCTCCGGGAGCGGGTCGAGGACGTTCCGGTGCTCGCGGCCCGCTACCTTGCCGAACTCGCGGCCCGCCACGGCATGCCGATGTGCAGCCTGTCGTCCACTGCGATCGAGATCCTTCAGCAGTATTCTTGGCCGGGCAACGTGCGCGAACTCGAGAACGTGCTCGAACGCGCCGTGATGTTCTCGTCGGGCGACGAGATCGACCCCGACGCCCTGTCCGGGCTGATGGTGGGTGGCGGCCCGGGCGAACCCCCGGCGACCGGCAGCATCGCCCAGATGGCCACGGCCGCGACGAAGGGGATCGTCTCCCCGACGCCGCTGCCGGGCGTGTATCGCGTGGAGCCCAAGCTCAAGCCGGCCGCCGACGCCGTGCCGGCTGCCGACGCCCCGACGGCTCCGGCTGGGTCGGCGGAGGAATGGCCGACGCTCGCGGACGTGGAGCGCATGCACCTGGAGCGGACCCTCGCTGCCACGATGCAGAACAAGTCGCTGGCGGCGAAGATGCTCGGAATCGACCGCTCGGTGCTCCGCCGCAAGCTGCAGCGGTATGGCCTCGACGATGCCGCCGGGCCGGAGTGACGGTCAGCCGGCCTTGGCCCGGATGATCGTCGCGTCCTCGTCCGGCACGCGAAGGCGGAGCGTGGTCGACGGTGGTGCCCGACGTTCCTGGGCGAACCCGCGGGTGCCCGCCGACAGGAAGCCCGCCAGGTGCGAGACGGGACCGCCTTCGAACTCCCGGTGGAGCGTCTCAAGCACCTCCCGCCAGGCGAGACCACGGCGGTAGATGAGGCGATAGGCGGATTTCAGGGAGGCGATGTCGTCGGCGGTGTGGCCGCTGCGCCGCAGGCCGACGACGTTGAGGCCGACGACGCAGCCCGTCTGCCCGTCGATCAGCATGTAGGGGGGCACGTCCTGCACCACGCGGGCATGACCGCCGACCATCGCGAGGCGACCCACGCGGCGGAACTGATGCACTGCCACGGCGCCCGACACGAAAGCCCGATCCTCCACGATCACGTGCCCGCCGAGCAGGGCGCCGTTGGCGAAGATGCAGTTGTTCCCCACGGTGGCGTCGTGGCCGAAATGCGCCCCGGCCATCACGTAGTTGTGGCTGCCGACCGTCGTCCAGGCGTCCGGCTTCAGGGCCTTGTGGATGGTCACGTGCTCCCGAAACACGTTGTGGTCGCCGATACGGACCCGCCCGACGTCCCGCGGCCGGGCTGCGTGCTGCGGTGCGCCCCCCACGACCGAGTGCTCGCAGAACTCGTTGTGGCAGCCGGCCACGATCCCCGATTTGACGACCGCGCCGGAGGCGACGGAGCAGAAGTCGCCCAGTTCGACGTCATCCTCGATCGTGGCGAACGCGCCGACTTTCACGCCGACACCGAGTCGAGCATCCGGACTGACGACGGCCATCGGGTGGATGCTCACGGCGGGCCTTTCGCTGCTGGGGATGCGACACCAACCGCGGGTTTATCGGCTCGCGACGCGGCCGGATTCAATGCCAGTTTGGGAGGTCGCGGCAAGGTTTCCCCGGCCAGCCCCGTCGGCCACCAGCATCCTCCCCCATCCTCCCCACCCTCCGCCGGCGGCCTATACTCGGGGCCATTGGAGGCCATGAAGGCCATCCGACCCTGGAGGTGCTGTCGATGGCGACGCGGGACGAGCGGTATGCCGAAGCCGAGCGACTGAAGGATGGCGGCGACCTCGCCGGCGCGGTCGCGGCCCTCGAAAGCCTCGTGGCGGAGGACACCGACTTCGCCCTCGCCCACTCGGCCCTCGCGGCGTGGTGCACGCGGCTGGAGCGGCATCACGACGCCGTTCGGCACGCGCGGCGGGTCGTCGAACTCGAGCCCCGCGACCCCTTCAGCTACACCGCGCTGAGCGTGGCCTGCATGCGGGCGGGCATGATTCCCGAGGCCGAGGACGCGCTGGCCAGGTCGCGGATGCTGCAGGGCTGACTCGCTGCCTCGTCACCCCTCCGATTCGAGCACCGGTGCCGCCACGCCGAGCGTCGTTTCAAGTTCCTTCAGTCTGGCCCGCTCGTCGGGGGCGAGCCTCGAGGGCGCGAGGCCGCGCCGGAGGCCAGCCTCGAGCGATGATTTCGCCGAGGCCTGGTCGCCGGCTTTGAGCTGAGCCCATGCGAGGTGCAGGAACTTGACGTCGGTCGGCTGCAGCACTGCCTCCTGAAAGTCGGCGACGGCCTCGGCATGCTCACCGGCCGCGAGCCGGATCATGCCGCGGGTATCGAGCAGGTCGGGAAGCGGACCGAGTTCCCCGATCGCCGACTCGATCAGCTTCTTCGCCTCCGCCACCGAATCCGGCCGGGCCAGATGGAAGGCGAGGTTGTTGGCCACGATCGCCCGCTGGGTCGCGTCGATGTCGGTGAGGGCGACGAGGTCGCGATAGATCGTCTCGGCATCGCCCGAACGACCCTCGAGCGTGAGCTTCTCGGCCTCGAGGAGCTTGATCACCACGGAGCCCGGGTCGATCCGCTTGGCCTTGGTGAACCAGCGGTCCAGTCGCGGGGCGATCTCGGCGGGGGAATCCTGCACGCGAACCACCTGAACAGCCGTGGTCAGCAGCCGCTCCAGCGGAAGATCGTTCCACCGTGCCTCGAGCATCTCGAGCGCTTCGTCGACCCGCTTCTGGCGGCCGAGGAACTCCGCGCGGGCGATCGCGCCGTCGGCGGAGGCGTCGGCAAACTGCGAGAGCACGCGGTCGGCCGCCTTCGGGAAGCCGAGTTGTTCCATCAGCCGCGCGACCGCGGCCAGCTGTGCCGGCTCGCTGGCCGAGACCACGCCGCCGGGCATCAGCTTCCTCGCCGACTCCTTGGCAAGCTCCCGGTTGTTCTCCGCGATGGCCAGCTTCGCCTCGAGGGCCAGCGTGATGGCCGAGTCGGGTGTCGACTTCTGGAGCCGCGTGAGCCAGGGCCGGGCGGCCGCGACCTCGCCGTGGTCGATCAGCTTCTCCACCAGCATGGCCACGTAAGCCGGCGGCACGTTGGGCGCCGCGACGACGGCGGTGAGCTCGTTGCGAGCCTCTCCCCAGCGGCCCACCTTCTCGAGCAGCTGGGCCATCATGATCCGCTGTCCCATCACCAGCGGCTGTCGTCGGCCGATCTCCTCAAGCACCGAGATCGCCTGCTTCCAGCTGGCGGGTTCGGGCCGCGCCGTCAGCAGTTTGACCTGGAGCAGGGCGTCGTCGATGGCCACCTCGCCCGAATCGTCCACATTGTCGCGGAGCAGCGTCATCGCCCGCTCCATCTCCCGGAAGTTGCCCCGCTCCGCGATCAGTTCTGCCAGGAGGCGTCGCGCCCAGGCCTTGGTCGCCACCGCGGCGGCGGACGCGTCGCTCGACGCGATCATCGCCTGCAGCGTCTCCCGTGCGGGCCCGATGCGGCCGGCCCGAACGAGCGACGCCGCATAGGCCCGTTGCACCTCGAGGTTGTCGGGCGCCGCGGCGGCGGCTTCGCCGAAGGTCCGCGCGGCATCCTCGAGGTCGCCGAGGAGCTCGAGGCCCTGGGCGAGCGTGAGTTGCCGCTGTGGTTCCGGAATCAGGGCGGCGGCCTTCTCCAGCGACCGCCGTGCGGCGGGCTTGCGGCCGGCGCTCGCCTGGCTCGAGAACAGCGCGAGCCAGACGTCGGACCGCTCCGGAGCCCGCTCGGCCGCCTGCGTGAGCACGTCGCCGGCCCGCTCCTTCTTGCCGGCCCGGTCGAGGATCTGGCCGAGCCAAAGGAGGTCGTCGGCCGTGGCCGTGTCGGGCCGCACGCTCCGCTCCGCGAGTGCCACCGCCTCCTCCGTCTTCCCCTCACGCAGCTCCATCTCGGCGGTGATTCTCTCGATCCCGAGCTCAGCCCCCGACTCGAGACGGGACAACGCGGCCTGGGCCTCGTCGAGCCGATTGAGCGAGTACAGCATCGCCACCAGACGCCGGACGATCGCTGGGTTGGCAGGGCCGAGTTCGACGGCCTTTCGCAGGCGGTCGGCGGCCGCGGTGAGGTTTCCGCGGATCATGTCGATCTCGGAAAAGAGCGTCTGGATCTGGCCCCAGCCCGGCCGGTCCGCCTCGGCCTCGGTCAGCAGGTTGCGGGCCTCGTCGAGCATCCGGTTCTCGTCGTCGGTGAGCGGCGCGTCGCCGCCGGATTGCTGTCGCTTCTGCTGCGTTTCGCGGACCTCGAAGATCCGCACGCTCGCCTCGGCGACTCGCGATCGGGCGGAGCCGCGGCCCGCCGCCTCGACCACGTCTTCGGCGGCCTGCCTCGCGCTGTCCAAGTCTCCCTGGCTGATCGCGAGTTCGAGGATCGCCTCGCGAGCGCGGATGTCGTCGGGCTGCCGCTTGGCGATCTCCCGCCAGACGCGCTCCGCGGCCGCCGTGTCCCCTGCCGCATACTGGAGCCCGGCCAGCGAGCCCAGCACGTTCGTGGATTCGGCGCCCGTGAGTTGCATGGCCTGCTGCTCGATCGCGGCCAGTTCGGCCTTGCCCTCGTCCCCTCCGCGGCGGGCAGCCACCTGGCCACGCACGGTGAGGAGGATCGCCGACGCCGTCACGTCGGCGGGCACCTTCGCGAGCACGGCGTCGGCGGCCTCGACCCCGTCGGTCCGCAGGACGAGCGTGATCAGGGCTGCCCACACCTGCGGGTTCGACCCCTGGTCGACCGCAGTCTCGAGAAGCTCCCGGGCGGCCGCGGCCTCTCCCTTGCGCACCAGCACGTCGGCTCGCAGGAGGGCGAGCTGGTCCGGCGACACGGCGGCCGATTCCGCGAGCGTGTCGAGCAGGGCATCGATGGAACTCCAATCGCGATCGGAGACGGGGCGCTTGGCCTGCAACTGCATGCGGAGCTGCAGCAGCGGATACCAGATCTGCGGCACCGCCCCGAGCCGCTCCGGGTCCATCGCCCGTGCGATCGCCTCGAACTCGGCCAGCGCTTCCTCCGGCTTGCCGGCCGAGGCGAGCGCCGCGGCCGTCCCCGCGCGCGCCGCCAACGACCCGGGGTCGTCGGCGAGCACGCGGCGATTCACGTCGAGCTGCTCGTCGAACTCCTGCAGCTGGGCATGGCACTGTCCGAGATAGAGGTCGACCTGCCGAACGAGCTCGGGCGAGGTGATCACCATGGGCCGCACCGCTTCGAGCTTGGCCTTGGCGTCGGCCCACTTGCCCTGGGCCACGAGGAGCCGGCCCTCGAGCAGCCCCACAGCAGGGCTCGACGTGCCGTAGAGCTCCTTGATGCGGGCGATGGCCTGCTCGACATCCCCTAGCTTGTTCTGCTGGAGCAGCGTGTCGGCCAGCATCAGGAGGAGCGATGCCTTGCCGGGCAGCTTTTCGATGCCGTCGAGGAGCACCTGCTCCGCCTCGGCGAGGGCTCCCTGCTGCATGGCCACCGAGGCCAGGCCGCGGTACACGCGTTCGTCGTCCGGGGCGACCTCACGGCCGTGCTGGGCGTGCCTCCTGGCGGCCTCCAGATCCCTGCGTGCCAAGGCGAGTTCGAAGGCCGCGAAGATGCCGTTGATGTTGTCGGGGGCGATCTTCATGGCGGTGGCGATGTCGGCCTCGGCGTCGTCGAGTTTGCCGCGCTGCCGATGCCAGCCGCTGCGTGCCAGCCACGCCTGGACGTCCTCGGCCTGAACCGCAACGAGCTTTTCGAGCACCGCCGTGGCCGCGTCGTCGTCGTCGAGCTTGTCCTCGAGAACGGCCGCAAGGATCACGTAGGCGTCGGTCGGGCCCGGCGTCGTGTGAGCCTCGTCGAAGACCCGACGGTCCATGTCGAAGCCGACCATCGCGGCCACGATGCGGGCGGCCTCGTTGAAGTCGCCGGCACCGAGGTAGGACCGCGCCATCAGCAGTTCGATCTCAGCGACGTCGAACGCGTCGTCGTCGTCGTCACCATCGCCGCCCGCGGGCAGTTTGATGAGTCCCTGCTCGATGCGTTCCTTGAGGATGTCGAGGTGCTCGCGGGCATCGCCCGAGCGGCCGATTCGCAGCTGAAACTGCGCGAGCTTCCGGCGGAGATCGTCGTTGTCGGGGTTGCGGCGAACCGCCGTCTCGAGGGTGTTGTAGGCGCGACCGAGGTCGTTGCGGGTGGCGTCGGGCGCCTCGGCCCGCGCGAGCATCAACTTCGCATACTCTGCATAGGCCTCGTTGTCCTCCGGTCGCAGCCCGAGGTACCGGCCGTAGATCTGGATCGCCTCTGCGGGCTTGCCTTCATCGAGCCGTTGCTTGGCCAGCTTCGCCAGATTGCCCGCATTGCGGGAGACCTGAAACCGGCGCAACAGCACCAGGCCGACCAGCAGGCTCACGACGACCGCGATCAGAACGAACAGAACTTTGAGATTGATCCGTTTCACTTGGGCGGACGCTCCGGGCGGCCGTGTCGGCCAACGCGAGGATGGGGACTCGAAACCCCAATCCTACCAGCCCGCAAAGGCCCGTCGCCACGCCCTGCGGCAGCCCCGTGGGCCGGGGCCGATCCCCGGAGATGCCGTCAAAAAACGATCCCGTCAAAGTTCTTGCCGTCCGGGGTCGATAGTAACGATGGTGGCGACTGTGCCGCCTGGGCAGACCCTGAGGCGGGCGGCGGACCAGCTGCCCGCAAAGCCCCTAGCCCCGAGGACCGCTGCGATGAATCGCTCGACTTTCCTGCATCGCCACCCTTGGCTCCTCACGGCGGTGGTCGCGGCCGCGGCGGTGGGTTCGCCGGCCTCGGCCGCCGACTCCGCGCGGACTGCATCGCGTCAGCCGACGGGGCCTCGTCCCGCGGCGGCTCGGACCGTGGTCGACGCGGCGGTTCGCCCCGCCGGCGGCATGGTGTGCCGTGAGTGCGGCCCCGGCGGCTGCCGTCACGGAAAGCTCTGTCATCATCGTGACTGCAAGGACGGCGTGTGCGCGCCATACTGCCCCGTGCGGCCGGGCACCTTCGGCTACTACGGTACGCAGTGGCGCCGGTGGCCCGGGCAGGGCGTGGTGCCCGTCTCGAACGTCGAGGCCGCCACGCCGGTGAAGCCGCCGAAGTCGGAAGTGCCGGGCGTCGACGAGGAATCGTTTGGCCCGAAGCCCGACGACCTGCCGGAGCCCGCCGCGTCCGATCGTGGTGATGACGATCCCGCGGGAGCAACGCCGCCGGAACCGACCCTGCCGGCGGCTGCCGAGCCGCCCGTGCCCGAGGCGGCCGCCCCAGCACCCGAGCCTCGCGCGATCCCTGCGGACACTCCGGAGCCGCCGAGCAAGCCGGCGATCGAGGAGGCACCTCCCACGAAGCCCAAGGCCGCCGACCTGTTCGACGAGTCGGCCGCCCGCAAGGTGCGTCGCAAGATTCCGGTTCACTCGGCCGGGGATTCGCGGGAGTCTGCCGCCGACGCGGCCGGCGTGAAGCCGACGTCGCACGAGGCGGCGGCGACTCGGAAGGTGCCCCGGGCCGTGCCGCGGGTGGCCTTCGATCCGCGGGCCGAGTCGGCCAGGATGCGCGAGCCGCAGTGAGGGGTCGCTCGATGAGTGCGAGAGGCGGGAGTCGAACCCGCACGCCTTGCGGCACTGGAACCTAAATCCAGCGCGTCTGCCAGTTTCGCCACTCTCGCGGAGGCCGGGCTTCGCGAGCCATTCTACAGGCGGCCGTCGGGAGCGAGCGGCAGTCCGGCCCGATCGCCGGCCGGCGTAGTGGCATCGGGCCTGACGCCGGAGCCCGACCGGGTCTCGCCGTCGGTGGCCTGCAGCAGTCGGTCGAGGTTGCCGGCGCCGTCCCGCCGATCGGGCCACGAGCCGAGGAGCATCTCCTGGACGGTCGGCGGCCCGCCGACCGTTCGGACGGCGAACCGCAGTTCGAGCGACGTCGCCTGGCGGTCGTGCGCATGCCCGGCGTTCCACTGGCGCGCGAGGGCGGCGGCTGCGGGGGCCCCGAACACGCGAACGTGCGGCCTGGGGAGAACCCAGAAGAACTTGTGCCAGCGGTGGTGAGGCAGCGACCAGAATCCTCCCGCGGGCGGGTCGTCACCGAGTGGCGCGCCGTTTCGGAGCAGGTCGACGACGGTGCCGTCGGCGAGTACCGCACGGCCGTAGATCCACTGCTCCTGCCGCGGCACCTCGCCGAACATCGACCATTCCTGCGACATGCCGATGGCGGTGATCGCGGCGGCAAGCGGCCTCGGCAGCGGGGGTCGGCCGAGGAGTCCCCAGAAGTGCGCGAAACTCACGGCGGCCAGCGTGAGCGCCGCGGTGCAGCAGCGGCCGGCCCAGGGGCTCAGGCCGACCAGCGGCCCCGCGGGCGGCCCGACGCGCAGGGCCGTCCAGGCCGCCGGCGGAACGACGGCGAGCCACGCGGTGATCCCGATGGCCGCGAACAGCCCGACCGACATCGTCGCCTGGATCGCGACGTGAAACAGCATGAAGGCCGCGACGAGGGCGGTTCGCACCCGCGTCGACGGCACGGCGACGAGCACGAACGGCGCCGAGAGTTCCGCCGCGACCACCAGCCACGTCACGGGGGCCGACAGCCAGCCGAGCCGGGCGATGGCCATGCCCAGCCAGTTGCCGTGGTCGTGGACCGACAGCACGTGCTTCATCGCCTCGCCGGACAGCCACGATGCGTTGCACTTGGCGAGCCCCGCCCCGAGGTAGACCGTGGCGATCTGGATCACGAGCGCCGCCGAGGCGGTGGAGCGGGCTGCCGACGCCACGGCTCCGCCGCCGCGGCAGCGGCGAGCGTCGATCGACCAGGTGGCTCCAAGCGGCAGAAAGATCGACCAGAAGAGCATCGCGATCAGCCACATGTCCCCGGCGTTGGTCGCCGGCGGGGTCCGTTGCACCACGCTCATGACCAGCGCCCAGGCCGCGACCGTGCTCCACCGTGTGCACACGCCGAGGGCGAGCATGATGCCCGACACGGCCTCGGCGGCGACCACCGTGGTGCCCCACCACGCCGCGTCCCCGGCGAGCGCCAGCGACCACGCGGCAGGCGTGCCGTGGAAGGCCCGCACCACGTCGGGCGGGAAGAAGCCGTCGGGGGCGAACATCAGGCCGGCGTCACGGCAGCGGAGGATGCCGTCGGCAAGCACCACCAGTCCCAGCCCGACTCGGAATGCCGCCAGGCTGCGGACGTCGAGGGTGAACGAGCGTGCGGCCAGCGCCGCGGCGGCCGCGACGACGCGGGCCATCGACGAGGGGGCGGACGCCCGGGCCGCTGCGTTCACGGGATCCTTTCTTGAACGGATGCGGCCGTGAAACTACAACATCGCGGCCGCTGGAGGCGATCCCGATCCGCGACCGGTGGCCCCGAGCGCTGCGAGGATCGCGGCCGGGCCCGCCTCTCTGGAGATGTCGCGATGCACTTTCCCGTGGTGGTCCTCGGCGGCGGTCCTGGCGGGTATGCGGCGGCGTTTCTCGCGGCCGATCTCGGCATGCAGGTCGCCCGCGTGGAGCGGGACGAGCGGCTCGGGGGCACGTGCCTCCTCCGGGGCTGCATCCCGTCGAAGGCGTTGCTGCACGTGGGTCGGGTGGTGGCCGAGGCCCGTGAAATGAAGGAGTGGGGCATCGCGTTCTCGCAGCCGGCGGTCGACGTCGCCGCCCTGCGGGACCGCAAAGACAAGGTGATCTCGGCCCTGACGGGCGGTCTGGCCCAGCTGGCTCGGCGCCGCAACGTGACGCTCGTCCACGGGGCCGCCAGGTTCGTGAACTCGACGACGCTCGAGGTGGCGCCGGTAGCACCCGGCGGTGCGAGTCAGCGGATCACGTTCGACCACTGCATCCTCGCCAGCGGCTCGCGGCCGGCGCGGATTCCGGCCTTCGACATCGGCAGTCCACGGGTGATGGACTCCACCGGCGCCCTCGAACTGGCCGACGTGCCGGAGTCGCTGCTCGTGGTCGGCGGTGGCTACATCGGCCTCGAAATGGGCACGGTGTATGCGGAACTCGGCTCGAAGGTGTCGGTCGTCGAACTCACCGACGCGCTCCTGCCTGGTGCTGACCGCGATCTTGTCAAACCGCTGCAGAAGCGGCTCGAAGGGCTGTTCGAGGCGATCCTGCTCCGGACGAAGGTGGTGAAGCTCGAGGACACGGGAACGGGCGTTCGCGTGTCGTTCGAGGGTCCCGACGGGGCCACGGTGAGGGAGTTCTCGCGGGTCCTGGTGGCGGTCGGACGGCGTCCCAACTCCGACGGCCTCGGGCTGGAGAACACGAAGGTCGTGGTCAACGGCAAGGGGTTCGTGGAGGTTGACGGACAGCAGCGGACGGCCGATCCCCACATCCTCGCTATCGGGGATGTCTGCGGCGAGCCGATGCTCGCCCACAGGGCGAGCCACCAGGGCAAGGTGGCGGTCGAGTTTCTCCACGGCGAACCCGCCCTGTTCGCGCCGCGGGCGATCCCTGCGGTGGTGTTCACCGATCCGGAGATCGCCTGGGCGGGACTGACGGAGAACGAGGCGGCCGCGGCGGGCAGGACGGTCGAGGTGAGCAAATATCCCTGGGCCGCCAGCGGGCGGGCCCACGCGCTGGGGCGGACCGACGGCCTGACCAAACTGCTCGTGGATCCCGAGACCGACACGGTCCTGGGCGTCGGCATCGTGGGCCCCGGGGCGGGTGAACTCATCGCCGAGGGGGTGCTGGCCATCGAAATGGGCTGCTCCGCGAGGGACCTCATGGAGTCGATCCACGCCCACCCGACCCTGGGGGAGACGGTCGCGTTCAGCGCCGAGAACTACTTCGGCGTGGCCACCGAGATTTTCCGGCCGAGAGCCGAAGCGGGCGGCCGCTGACGCCGAGAACGGGCGGAACGGACGGGGCGCCGGGCGTTGGGGAACCGCCCTAGACGCCCCCGTCATGACCCGAATAATCTGAAAAGTCCCCCGAAATTCCCGGAGCCAAGCATGGCCAAGCCCTTCGACCACTCCGCCGCAGCCGCCGCGGACGATGTTCTTGCCGGAGGCTCGGCCCCCCTGCCCCGGGGCGCCCATGCGCCGATGGCGATCGGGCAGGTGGGCGACAACGCCTCCGGCCAGCCGGAACTCACCGATGGCGTGTCGGCGGTCGACACCGACCCGACCGAGACCCGCGAGTGGCTCGATTCGCTCCGCTACGTGATCAACAGCCGGGGCGGCGACCGGGCGGCGTACCTCCTGCAGGCGATCGAGCAGGAGGCGTACCGGCTCGGCGTGCCGATCCCGTTTTCGGCCACCACGCCCTACATCAACACGATTCCAGTCGAGCGGCAGCCGCCCTTTCCGGGCAACCGCGAGATCGAGCGGCGGATCAAGAGCATCATCCGCTGGAACGCCATGGCGATGGTGGTGCGGGCCAACCGCGAGGACAAGAGCATCGGCGGCCACATCTCGACGTACGCCTCGTCGGCCACGCTCGTGGAGGTGGCCCTCAACCACTTCATTCGCGGCCGTGGCGACGACTACACGGGCGACCAGGTCTACTTCCAGGGGCACGCCTCGCCGGGCATCTACTCGCGGGCCTTCCTCGAGGGTCGGATCACCGAAAAGCAGCTCGAGAACTTCCGCCGTGAACTGGCGGAGGGGGGTGGCCTCTCCAGCTACCCGCATCCGTGGCTGATGCCGGGCTTCTGGGAGTTTCCCACGGTATCGATGGGCCTCGGGCCGCTGATGGCGATCTACCAGGCCAGGTTCAACAAGTACCTGCAGGACCGTGGCATCAAGGACACCAGCCAGCAGCACGTGTGGTGCTTCATCGGCGACGGCGAAACCGATGAGCCCGAGACGCTCGGGGCGATCTCACTCGCCGCCCGCGAGAAGCTCGACAACCTCGTGTTCGTCATCAACTGCAACCTGCAGCGGCTCGATGGGCCGGTCCGCGGCAACGGCAAGATCATCCAGGAACTCGAGGGCTGCTTCCGCGGCGCCGGCTGGAACGTGATCAAGGTGATCTGGGGCGACGAGTGGGATTCGCTCCTCGCCAAGGACGACAAGGGATTGCTCGTCAAGCGGATGAACGAGGTCGTCGACGGCCAGTACCAGAAGTACATCGTGATGCCGGGCGGCTACATCCGCGAGCACTTCTTCGGGGCCGATCCGCAGCTCCTCGAGATGGTCGCGAACCTCTCGGACGAGAAGCTCAAGAAGCTCCGTCGCGGCGGGCATGACAAGGAGAAGGTCTAAGCGGCGTATGCGGCGGCGATGAAGTGCCACGGCAAGCCGACTGTGATCATCGCCAAGACGATCAAGGGCTACGGCCTCGGCGAGGTGGGCGAGGGCCGCAACGTCACCCACCAGCAGAAGAAGCTCAACGAGGAGGAACTGCGGGCCTTCCGCTCGCGGTTCGGCATCCCGATCTCGGACGACGAGGTCGCCAAGGCGCCGTTCTACAGGCCCGCCGAAGACTCCGAGGAGATGCGCTACCTGCGGGAGCGGCGCGAGGCGCTCGGCGGCTACGTGCCCACGCGGCCGCTCGAGTCGCCGCGGCTGCAGACGCCGAAGCTCGACGACTACCGGTCGTTCATCGAGAAGAGTGCCGGCCGTGAGGTCTCCACGACCACCGGGGCGGTCACGCTGATGGCGTCGCTGCTCAAGGACAAGGCGGTCGGCAAGTTCATCGTGCCGATCGTACCCGACGAGTCGCGGACCTTCGGCATGGATCCGCTCTTCAAGCAGTGCGGGATCTACGCCCACACCGGACAGCTCTACGAGCCGGTCGACTCACCAGCTCCTGTATTACCGCGAGGCGAAGGACGGGCAGATTCTCGAGGAGGGGATCACCGAGGCGGGCAGCATGGCGAGCTTCGTGGCCGCCGGCACCGCGTACGCCAGTCATGGCGTGCCGATGATCCCGATCTTCATCTACTACTCGATGTTCGGCTTCCAGCGGATCGGCGACCTGATCTGGGCCGCCTGCGACAGCCGGGCCAAGGGCTTCCTGCTCGGCGGCACCGCCGGCCGCACCACGCTCAACGGCGAGGGGCTCCAGCATCAGGACGGCCACAGCCACTTGTTCGCCATGGCCTATCCGACGGTCAAGGCCTACGACCCCGCGTTCGTCTACGAGACCACCGTGATCATGCTCGACGGCCTCGAGCGGATGTACGCCAAGGGCGAGGACTGGATCTACTACATCACGGTCTACAACGAGAACTACGAGATGCCGCACATGCCCGCCGGCTGCGAGGCGGGCATCCTCAAGGGCATGTATCGGCTCAAGGAAGTGCCGGCGGCTGCCGCAACCGCGGCGAAGACGCTGCCGCACGTGAACCTGTTCGGGTCGGGCACGATCCTCCGCGAGGTCCTGCGGGCGGCCGACCTGCTCGCCGAGCAGTGGGGCGTGGCCAGCACGGTGTGGAGCGTGACGAGCTGGAAGGAGTTGCGGCGCGAGGCGCAGGAGTGCCGCCGCTGGAACATGCTCCACCCCGAGGCCCCGCCGAAGGTCAGCTACCTCGAGGAGATGCTCGCGGGCACCGACGGCGTGTACGTGGCCGCCAGCGATCACGTGCGGGCCGTGCCCGAGCAGCTCGATCCCTGGGTGCCCGGCGGCCTGTTCGTCCTCGGCACCGACGGCTTCGGCCGCAGCGAGCTCCGCGGCAAGCTTCGCCGGCACTTCGAGGTCGATGCGGAGTGCATCGCCGTCGGCGCGCTGTCGCGGCTGGCGACCGCCGGTGCCCTGGGCACGCATGTCGTCGCGGAGGCCATCGCGAGGCTGGGGGTCGACCCGGCCAAGGTCGACCCCGCCTCCGCCTGATCACCGCTCCACGACCTCACCCCCCATCCATTTCCCCTACCTCCGCGGAACGAATCCATGGCGACCGAATTCAAGCTTCCCGACCTCGGCGAAAACATCGCGTCCGGGGATGTCGTGACCGTCTTCGTCGCCGAGGGTGACGTGGTGAAGCCGGGGCAGGCGCTCCTCGAAGTCGAGACCGACAAGGCCGTGATCGAGGTACCGTGCCCTCCTGGCGGCCTGGTGTCGAAGGTGCTCGTCAAGAAGGGCGACACGGTGAAGGTGGGCCAGCCGCTCGTGCTGCTCGACGCCCCGGGCGCCGCCGCAGCCAAGCCAGCCACACCGCCCGCTCCGGCAGTTGCGACTGCTGCACCGCCGAAGCCCGCGGCTGCCCCGGCTCCGGCTCCCGCGCCGGCTCCCGCGGCCGCACCGGCCCCTGCCCCCGTCGCTCGCGCGGCTGCCGCGGTCGAGGAGGCACCCGTCGTAGCCGCCGTCGCGGCGGTCGATCCGGCGGGGCCGGCCGTTCGCCGGCTCGCTCGGGAACTCGGCGTCGACCTCGCGCGGGTGAAGGGCACCGGGCCGGCCGGCCGGATCGTCCGCGAGGACGTGATCGCCGCCGTCCGTCACGCCAGCAGCGCGCCGGCGTCGCGGTCGCGGCCGGAGTCCACGTCGACCGAGCGGGATGACTGGGGGCCGATTCGCCGCGAGCAGATGTCGCGGATGCGGAAGACAATCGCCGCCAACATGGTGCGGAGCGTGCAGTCGATCCCGCACCTCACCAACTTCGACGACGCCGACGTGACCGAACTCGAGGCGCTCCGGAAGGCGAGTGCCGCGGAGTATGCCAAGAACAACCTCAAGCTCACGGCGCTGTCGTTCGTGATCAAGGCGGTGAGCCTCTCGCTCCGGCAGCACCCCGCGATCAACGCCACGATCGACATGGAGAAGGGGGAGATCATCTACCGCGACTACGTCAACGTCGGCCTCGCCGTCGACACGCCGCGGGGCCTCGTGGTGCCGGTGCTCCGCGACTGCGATCAGCTGTCGATTCCGCAGGTCGCCCATGCCGTGGCCGAGACGGCCGAGAAGGCGAAGAACGCGCAGTATGGGATCGACGATCTCCGCGGCGGCACGTTCACGATCTCCAACCTCGGGGCGGTTGGCGGCGCCTATTCCACCCCCATCATCAACTGGCCGGAGGTGGCCATCCTGCTGCTCGGCCGGTCGCGAAAGATGCCGGTGGTGCACGAGGATCGCGTCGAGCCCCGTCTGATGATGCCACTGTCGCTGTCGTACGATCATCGTGTGATCGACGGTGCGATGGCGGCCCGCTTCCTCAACGAAGTGATCGGTTATCTGGAGAGCCCCGGTCGGCTCCTCCTTGCGATGTGACCGCCTATGTTTTCCTGACGCATTCCATCCCCACCTGCAGCGGCCCCAGGAGGCGGCGGGCCCGGATTCACACGTGAGCATCTCCGACAGCTTCGACTCGGCGGGAATCGCGAATCTCGCGTTTCTCGAGGAACTCTTCGGCCGCTACCAGGTTGATCCCGCGAGCGTTTCGCCGGACTGGCGGGCCTACTTCGAGGGTCTGCAGAAGGGGTGGACCGCGGCCGGCAACGGCCGCGTCGAGCCGCTCGCCGAGTCGCTCCCAACGCCTCCCGTGACGGCGGCACGCCGTGCGGCGCCGTCTCCGAAGCTGGTCGCCCCGGATGGGATTGCGACGGCCCACGCGATGGCGATCGCCAATGGGGCGGTCGAACTGCCGGCCGCGCCCGCGGGCGAAGCGATGCCGCTGCCCCTGCCGCCCGTTGCCTCGGGAACGCCGGGCGAGGAGCGAGTGGCGTTCCTGCAGGACCGCGTCGACCAGCTGGTGCGGGCCTACCGAGTCCGCGGGCACCTCATGGCGGAGATCGATCCGCTGGGCCGGCCGCGACCCGGGCTGCCCGAACTCGATCCGGCCTTCTATCACCTCACCGAGGAGGACATGGACCGGTCCTTCTCGACCGACACGATCGAGGGGCCGCAGTCGATGTCGCTGCGGCAGATCATCCGGCGGCTGCGAAATACCTACTGCCGGTCGATCGGCGTGCAGTTCATGCACATGGACGACCTGCGCGTCCGGCAGTGGCTGCAGGTGCGGATGGAGGGCTGCGAGAACCGGATCCAGCTCGATCGGCGGCAGCAGCTCCGCATCTACCGGCAGATGACCACGGCCGCCGTGTTCGAAGAGTTCATCCAGAAGCGGTTCCTTGGCGCGAAGAGCTTCTCGCTCGAGGGCTCGGAGACGCTGATCCCGCTCGTGGAGATGGCGATCGAGCGGGGGGCCGCCCAGGACATTCGCGATTGCGTGCTGGCGATGGCGCATCGCGGCCGGCTCAACGTGCTCGCCAACGTGATGGGCAAGAGCCCGCAGCGGATCTTCCGCGAGTTCGCCGACATGGATCCCGAACTGCACGTCGGCCGCGGCGACGTGAAGTATCACCTCGGCCATTCGACCGACTACAAGGCCGCCAACGGCAGGTCGGTGCACCTCACGCTGTGCTTCAACCCTAGCCACCTCGAGTTCGTGAACCCGGTGGCCATCGGCCGGATGCGGTCGCGGCAGGACCGGGCGGGCGATGCCTCGCGGCAGCACGGCATGGTGATCCTGATCCACGGGGATGCCGCCTTCGCCGGCGAGGGCATCATCCAGGAAACGCTCAACCTCAGCGAGCTCGACGCCTACCGGGTGGGTGGCACGCTGCACGTGATCGTCAACAACCAGATCGGGTTCACCACGGGTCCCCGAGAGGTCCGCAGCTGCATGTATGCCACCGACGTGGCGAAGATGCTGCAGATCCCGATCTTCCACGTGAACGGCGAGGACCCCGAGGCGGTCGCGCAGGTGGTCAGCCTGGCGATGGACTTCCGCCGCGAGTTTCAGCGGGACGTGGTGATCGACATGTACTGCTTCCGCCGCCGCGGCCACAACGAGGCCGACGAGCCGGCATTCACGCAGCCGGCGCTCTATCGGGTGATCGAGCAGCGTCCGAGCGTGCACGAGAGCTACCTTGAGAAGCTCCTCAAGCTCGGCGAGGTCACGGCCGACGAGGCGAGGCAGATCGCCGAGCAGCAGCACGCCAAGCTCGCCGCCGATCTCACGGTGGCCAAGAGTGAGGAGTATGTCCACCGCGACGACATCGGCGGGCTGTGGGCCTTCTACATCGGTGGCCGGGAGCGGGATGCCGCCGAGGTCGACACCGGCGTCCGCCGCGACGTCCTCGAACATCTGCTGCAGCGGCTGGTCGCCCTTCCCGACGGGTTTCAGCCGCACGCCAAGATCCGTAAGTTCCTCGAGAACCGCGTGCAGATGGCCTCGGGAACGCTTTCGCTCGACTGGTCGGCTGCCGAGTCGCTCGCGTATGCGTCGATCGTCACGCAGGGTCTGCGGCTGAGGATCACGGGGCAGGACTGCCAGCGTGGCACCTTCAGCCACCGGCATGCGGTGATCCACGACGCCGTCACCGACGAGACCTACTGCCCGCTGGAGCACCTCGCGGCCGACCAGGCACCGGTGGAGATCCACAACAGTCCGCTGTCGGAGGCAGGCGTGCTCGGGTTCGAGTATGGCTACAGTCTCGACTGTCCCGACGGGCTGGTGATCTGGGAGGCCCAGTTCGGCGACTTCGTCAACGCGGCGCAGGTGGTGATCGACCAGTTCATCGTCAGCGCCGAGGACAAGTGGAACCGGCTGTCGGGGCTCGTGATGCTGCTGCCGCACGGCTTCGAGGGGCAGGGGCCGGAGCACTCCAGCGCCCGCCTCGAGCGGTTCCTGTCGCTGTGCGCGAAGGACAACATCCAGGTGGCCCAGCCGACGACGCCCGCGCAGATCTTCCACCTGCTGCGTCGCCAGGTGCTCCGCGTGTGGCGGAAGCCGCTCGTCGTGATGACGCCAAAGAGCCTGCTCCGCCATCCCGGCTGCGTCTCGCCGCTGGACGACCTCGTGAAGGGCACGTTCCGGCGGGTGTTGGGAGACACGTCTGACACGCCCCCCCGCGACATTCATCGCGTGCTGCTGTGCAGCGGCAAGGTGGCCTACGAGCTGGAGAAGCGGCGGCTGGAGCTGGGGAGGCACGATGTCGCCATCGTCCGGGTGGAGCAGCTCTACCCGCTGCCCCGCCGCGGCCTGGAGGCTGCCCTGGCCGATTACGCGGCCGGCACGCCCGCAGTCTGGGTCCAGGAGGAGCCGGAAAACATGGGTGCCTGGCGGTTCTTCAAGATTCACTTCGGCGAGAAGCTGCTCGACCGGTTCCCGTTCTCGGGAGT
>JBJTRH010000063.1:0-3055 GCA_046076065.1 Planctomycetaceae bacterium
TTATTGATTGCTTCAAGATAATTCATCACTGAATGCGATGTCGCCGGATCCAAACTCGCAACTGGCTCATCAGCCAAAATGATAGATGGATTTTGCATCAATGCTCTTGCTATCGCAACGCGTTGCTGTTGTCCACCACTCAGTGCATCTGCTCTGACTTCTGCCTTTTCAGCAATACCAACAATTTCAAGATTTTTCAAGGCTCGTTTTCTATCTTCATCGGTAAACTGACCAAGAATAGATTTCCAAATAGGAGCTCTTCCAAGCATGCCACTCAGGACATTATCCATCACAGAACGCCTTTTCACCAAATTGAAATGTTGAAAAATCATTCCACATTCTCTACGATGCTTTCGTAATTCTTCGCCTTGCAAACCTGTGATATCTTCACCTCTGAAAAAGATCTTGCCTGAAGTCAAGTCATGCATGCGATTAATACAACGCAATAATGTGGATTTACCACTACCACTCAAGCCGATGATTGCTAGAAATTCACCTTCCTGTACATCAAATGATATATCTTTCAGGGCGGTATGGCCATTGGGATATGTCTTGACAATATGTTGGATCGAAAGTAGCGTTGACATCGGTTGTTTGCATAAGATGTGCGAGTGCAAAATTACGATTTTTTCATGAGCTTGTCCTTAGCAATGGCTTTTATGCCAATGCTCTCACATAAATACCGTAACATTGCAGTATTGCAGCATAATCAATGATTGTCATTATGGCAATCAACCCCATAGAAGCCCATGTCGACCACTGAACAGTTAAGTCAAAGAGCAATATTTCGATTTTGGTATCCATTATCCGCCACATGGCTAATGATGGCTGCTGAGGGACCTTTATTGACATCCTTGATTGCTCGCTTGGATGACCCCAAACATAACCTTGCGGCTTATGGTGTTGCGACTGCGATAGCAATGATTATTGAATCACCCATCATCATGATGCTAAGCGCCTCAATTGCACTCGTAAGAGATTCCGCAAGTTATTATTAACCCGAACTATCCCTCGCCCTTCGCCTCCGAATAGCGGCTTAACCACGCAGTCCTTTCCTAGGCTCTCCCAGGCAGCCATGGCGGCATCTCGATGTTGGCAACACACAGTTTTCGGAATTTCTAAGCCTGCTTGGCGAAGGAAGTCCAACGTCAACCATTTATCGATGGCGATCTCAAGCGTTCGCGGCGGATTGACGACTCGCACTCCACTGGATCTAGCGATATGCAGTGCGTTCATCCGAAAAATAGTTTGCTCCAAGGATCCAAGCGGCATCGTACGAACGAGCAGCGCATCGAGCGATCGATCCCTGTCAAGCTCTAAGACCGACGAAACACCTCCGCGGTAGGCCACCCGCAAGTCTGAATACGAGAAAGGTGCTAACTCCACCGGTCGATCCCAATGGTCCAATTGGGATGCACGAACCAAGTCCCGAAAGTACCAGCTTTCGGCAGATCCGAGCACGCCTATGCGAGACCGATTTGGGTTCACCGATTGCTCAGGATTCAATGCATGGATTCCATCAACTCCGCTATTGGAAGGCGTCATGGCCCCGCCAACTCGCCAAACGATTCCTGAAGCACCTCAGGATTGAACTTGCCGTATCGAAAAGATCGGCCAGATTTCAAGTTGACAAAAGTAACCATCGCGGGTGCAAACAGCCCCGGATCCACCTTGTAGAAATCATAATCATAGGCCTTAAACGTTTTGGCAAACGGTTGCCCATAATCTGAAGAAGTCGCACTGGGCACTTTCGGGCCGACCTCCTGGATACTGCTGTCATCGCAGGAAACCCAAAGCGTAACATGCCCCCCGTAGAGGATGGCATCATTCGTTCGGCCGATCCCCTTGACGAAATCCACCGCTATGGGCGGCGTCGGAGCTGTTCCATGACCCGATACAATGCTCTTTAAATCAAACCCCAATTCAAAGAGCTTGTGCATCGACGTCTCCACCGACCTTGCGACGACTTGAATCACACCGGCGATACTCCGTGTCGGAGCAACGCACAAGGTGACTTGATCCAAACTCACTCGACAAGCATCCGCGACGGAATGAAGCACCGACGGTGGTGGGAGATCTTCGCACTCCAGCACCCCGATCGCACAGTTAGAATCGTCCTGGATCGCAAGAGCATCAAGGACCGCTTCGTTACCCCGTTTGGCCCGCATCGGACCAGAACCCATCGCAAAAAACGAAGCGCTCGCAAGCTTCCACCCCGCATACTGCGATCCCATGCATGCATTGCAAGGATCATCCGTGGAAACCATCACAAGGGGACTTGGCCAAATCCCCCGATCGGCAGGTGCCAACTGCACCACGGCGCGATTTCCGAGACAGATCTTTGCCAGAAGCAATCCAGCTTCGATGCCGCCATAGGTACGGCAACCAAAATCGAGGATGCGACCACCTTCTTCAAGGCAATGACATTCGATGCGTAACGACCGGAGTTCGTGTTCCGCGAGCTGGACGAGTGGCTGGGTTGCAATGTTGAGATTCATAAACTCCTAGGCTACCAAAATCGCACACAAGCGGAATGGCAGCGCGAACCCAATTCGGAAGAGGTATTGCACCGCCACATTCGGGCAGCCAGGATTTAGCTCGATCGATTTAGCGTTTTCCAAAGATGCGCATCGACCCTGGTCGTAGGCACGAACTAAGGCGAGTACTTGAGTTCACCCAACGTCGCCTCAAGGTCCATCGATTCACCATCCCGACCGATGGTGATGATCACTCTTTGATCGGCCTTCGAATCCCGAATTTCGTCGATCAATTGCTCGACGGAGACCACCCCCCTCCCATTGAACTTCGTGATTCGATCGCCAGGATAAATCCCCGCTTTCGCAGCTGGAGACTCAGGAACAACCGCTCGAACCACCACCGCAGGCGCCACCTCCACTTTCATTTCGTTCGATACCGATTCAGGACCCAACGGCAACTCCGGATTCAACTCCACCCCTAACCACCCTCGTCGCACTCGCCCATGCGCCATAAACTGATCGAGGACTTGGCGAACCACTCGCGAGGGGATCGAAAAACTAACCCCGCGATACGACTC
>JBJTRH010000064.1:0-10155 GCA_046076065.1 Planctomycetaceae bacterium
TGAACGTCCGGCGACGGGGCACCGGCAGCCCCTCGCCCCCCGGACGGCCCCGAGTCTCCACACGAAGCGACTCAGGTCGTCGCGGGCTCCTTGGCCTCGTCCACCAGGGGCCAGAGGGCGTCGATGTCGCCCTTGAAGATGTCGCCGATCAGGATGTCGGTGATCAACGGCTTGGCCTCGCCGTGCTGCCGCACGAGTTGGCCGAAGTTGAGGCCGTCGTAGAAGCCGCACACGAGCTTCCGCATCCGCTCGAGGCCGGCGACGTAGTCGGGCCCCCAGCAGCCCAGCGCGGTCGCGGAGGTGTCGCCACGGTCGAGGCCGGCGGAGATGGCGTCGGCCGCGAGCGCCCCGCTCTTGAGCGCCAGGAGAATTCCGGACGAGTAGAGCGGATCCAGGAACCCGAAGGCGTCGCCCACCAGCACCCAGCCGTCGCCCGCCACCTTCGACGAGCGATACGAATACTCCTTGGCCACGCGGTACGGGGCGGTTCGCTCCGCTGCCGCGATCCGCGGCTGCACGCCCGGACAGCGGCCGACTTCCCGCTGGAAGATCGCCTCGAGGTCGCGGGTCTCGCCGGCCTTGAAGAGCTGGTCGAACGGAGCCACCACTCCCACGCTCGTGACGTCGTTCTGCAGCGGGATGTACCAGAACCAGCCGATCTTGCCGGCGGTCTGCATCACGAGCGTCGCCCCAGCGTCGCGGCCACTCTCTCGTGCCGCGCCCTTGAAGTACGTCCAGATCGCCGCCTTCTTGAGCACGGGATCCCACTGCCGCAAGCCCAACCGGTCGAGGATCAACCCGCTCTGGCCGGCGGCGTCGACCACCACCTGGCAGCGCACCTCCTCCTCGACTCCCGACTCATCGAGCGCCCTCACACCCACGGCCCGCTCGCCCTCGAACAGCACGTCGAGCACGCGGACGCCCTCGCGGACCTCGACGCCGTGCCGGCGGGCATTGTCGAGCATCAGATGGTCAAACTCCTGGCGGGTGACCTGCCAGGTGCGCGAACTCTCGTGCGACTTGTAATCGGCGAAGTAAAACGGCTCGGACAGCCGCCCGTGCTCCGACACAAACTGCACGCTGTGCTTCTCGACGAAGGGCCCGCCGCGGAGGTGCGGCAGGATGCCGAGCCGGTCGAGCACCCAGAAGGTCTCGGGGATCAGCGACTCGCCGACGTGATACCGGGGAAACCGCTCCCGTTCGTAGAGCCGTACCATGCGGCCCTGCTGGGCGAGCAGCGTGGCGGTGGTCGCCCCGGCAGGCCCGCCGCCGACGACCACCACCTCGGGTTCAGCCGCACGAATCACGCTCGGAGGCCTCCGCGGGCAACGACATGCGGGAACTGTAGCCCGCGCCGGCTGCACCGGCCAGGGACAAGCCCGCCGATCAGGACTCGAACTGCCTCAGCGCCTCGATCGCGGCCAGGGCCCGATCCAACCCCCCCAACCGCCCCACGGCCTTCTTGGCCGCCACGAGGTCCTCGACCGAGATCTTCGACTTCGCCTTGCCCGACCTGTTGGCCGCCGCCGCAGCAGCGACCAGATCGCCGGACTTCCGCCGCTTGCGGGGCCGGAAGCCCATCCGCTTGAGCACCATGCTGACCTGGGGCGACGACACTTCGATGCCCTTTGACTTCAGCGTTGCAATGATCGTCACCGGTCGCGGCTTCTCGCCCTTGGCCTTCATCGCAGTGGCGACCTTGCGAATCTCCTCCGACTTGTTGACGTCAACGGCGGCCTTCTTCTCGGCAGGCTTCTTCTCGGACATGGAAACTCCAGGGTTGGGGCGGCACAGAGGGTGCGCCGAAGGGACCCATCGCGAGCGAATGTTACATCGACGATGGTACGATCACTGACTATTTCCTAACATCCGTGGCCGTCACCGGCAACCACCCTTGGAAGTGTCCCGAACCATGAGCCCATCGTCCCCGGCGCCCGCACGGGCTCGGGATGCAAAATCCGCCGGGGGAGGCCGCACGTCCTGGTCGTGGAGCGACATCAATCTCGCGCTCGACATCCTGCTCCTGGTGGTGTTCGTGGCCCTGGGGACGGTGGCGGTGATCGTGCGATTCGTGTTCCCACCGGGACCGGCGGCGAAGGGCTGGATGCTCTGGGGCTTCGACTACGATGCCTGGAACGGGATCCAGTTCGGCCTGCTGGCCGCGCTCTCGGTCGGGATCCTGGTGCACGTGATGTTCCACTGGTCGTGGGTCTGCAATGTGCTGGCGTCGAGATTCCTCCACAGCCGCGCCGGAAAGGTGGACGACGGTCTGCAGACGATCTACGGTGTCGGCCTGCTGATCGTCCTGCTCAACGTGATCGGGATCACCGTCGCTGCGGCGATGCTCACGATCACGGGACCGGGGTGAGGGCGCCTGCCGACTCCGCGGCCGCGCAGCACGGGCAGCCTGCGGGTTCTTCGCCACGGAGCGTCACGTAGGACGCGCCGCGGACGATCGAGACGGCTCCCGTGGCGACGAGGCACCACGCCGCCACCGCGTGCATCCGCTGGCGTCCGGTGGCGGACAGAACCGAGCCGCCGAGACCCGCCGCCACCATCGCCGGGATCGTGCCGGCCCCGAAGGCCGCCATCGCCGCCATCCCCGCGAGCATGTCGCGGCGGCTGGCAGCGTAGGCGAGCATGCCGTAGAGCAGCCCGCAGGGGAGCAGACCGGTGAACAGGCCGGCGACGAACACATCGGCGAGCCCCCGGGCGGCGAGCAGGCCGCGGAACGCCCCGCCTCCCGGGCAGGATGCGCCGCCGGTCACCCCCCGCTTCCGCACGACGCCGCTCGCCAGGAGTCCCTGCCAGACGAGCAGCAGGCCCGCCGCGATGGCGAGCGCCGCAGGCAGGTTCGTCCACGCCGGCAGCGAGCCGGCGAGCCGCTCGGCGGCGAATCCAGCCGCCGCGCCGAGCACCGTGTAGGTGAACACGCGGCCCGCGGAGTAGGCCAGCTGCCGGCGGAGGTTCGTCCGCCAATCACCCGCGGCGGCGCCGATCGCAAGCGCAAAGGGGCCGCACATGCCCAGGCAGTGGGCCGCCCCCAACATGCCCGACACGACGAGCATCGGCCACTCGGGAACGAGAGCGGTCATGCCACGGCCCTCGCGAGGGACGCGGCATCGCGGGTGACGGGGTCTCCCTCCCGCAACCCGGCCTGCGGGTCGTGGGCAAGGGCCAGCGACCCGCTCACCACGAACAGGCTGCTGGCCACCATCGCCGCCGCCGCGATCGCGGGATGCACCACGCCGGTGGCCGCAAGCGGGATGCAGGCGGCGTTGTAGCCGAATGCCCAGACGAGGTTCCAGCGAATCGTGCGGGCGGTCCGCCGGGCGAGTGACACCAGCCACGGCAGGTCGCCGAGGTCGTCCCGGAGCAGGCAGATCGAGGCGGTCCACCGCGACACATCGGCGCCGCAGCCCAGCGTTACGCCGATGTCGGCCGCGGCGAGGGCGGGGGCGTCGTTGATGCCGTCGCCCACCATCGCGGCGGGAGCGTGCGACCGCACGAAGGCGAGCTTCTCCTCCGGCAGGAGCGGGGCGAAGAACCGCATGCCGAGCGCATCGTCTACCCGTGCCGCCCGTGGTTCACGGTCACCCGAGAGGAGCCAGGTTTCGATCTGCTCGGATTGCAGGGCCGCGATGGCGGCCGCGGCCTCCGGCCGGATCGACTCGTCGAATGTGATCGCGCCCACGGCCTCGCCGGCGATCGCGAGCCGGCATCCCGGCCGGTCTCCGGATGGAGTCTCCGTCGCGCCGGCCGAAATCCACGCGTCGCTGCCGAGCCTCGCCATCCGGCCGTCGGCGAGCCGTCCCTCGATGCCCCGGCCCGCGATCACGCGGAGGTCGGTCACGTCGGCGGCCGCCACGCCCCGACGCGCCGCCTCCTCAACGATCGCCTCAGAGAGCACGTGGGTCGAGCCGCGAGCGAGCGCCGCGGCCACCGACAGCACGTGGTCGTGGTCGGCCTCCCTCGCTCCATGGACCTCGCGCACGGCCAGTCCGGTCGTCAGCGTTCCCGTTTTGTCGAAGCACCACGTCGACGTCCGTCCGAGCCGCACGAAGGCGTCGGCATCGCGGACGAGCACATGCCGCCGGGCCGCCGAGCCCACCGCCGCCCAGAGGGCCATGGGCGTCGCGAGGCCCAGCGCGCATGGGCACGAGACCACCACGACGGCGACGGCCGCCATCGTGCCGGCGGCGATGCCTGCGGTGGTCCAGCCGGCTCGCCACGCCGGCACCACGAAGGCGACCGCGGCGGCGGCGACCACGACCGGCAGGAACCATGCGGCTGCCCGTTCGGCGAGCCGCTGCTCGCGGGTGCCCGCCGTGGCGGCGGCAGCCACCGCGTCGATCAGCCGTTCGAGCGTGCCCGCACCGGGGGCGGCCGTCACCTCGACCACCAGCGGCCCATCAACCACTTCGGTGCCGCTGGCCACGACGTCGCCCGGTTCACGCCCGACCGGCACCGCCTCACCCGTCACGGTCCGCTCGTCGATCGACGAGCGTCCCGCCACGATCATCCCGTCGGTGGGGATCCGCTCGCCGGGGAGGACGCGGAGGCGGTCGCCCACGCGTGTCTCCGCCAGCGGGATCGTCTCCTCGCCGTCGCCGGCGAGCCTGCGAACGCGGTCGGGAAGGAGCGTGCGGAGTTCGCGGAGCGCCTCCGTGGTCCGCAGTTTGCCCGAGGCCTCGAGCCACTTGCCCAGCGTCACCGCCACCAGCACCATGCAGGCCACTTCGAAGTAGACGTGGCCGTGATCCAGCACGACCGCCTGCACGGAAATCAGGAAGGCGGCCGCCACGCCGAGGGCCAGGAGCAGGTTGAGCGAGGGCCGTAGCTGCAGCACCTCCCGCCCCGCCTCACGGAACAGCGGCCCGCCCAGCAGGAGCATCACGGGCGCGGTGAACAGCAGGCAGGCATGCCGCGCCAGGCCGTAGAACGCGGCCGCGGCTGGCTCCGCCGTGCCGGCCCGCTCCGACCAGAGCAGCATCGTGAACACCATCACGTTCATGCTGAAGAACACCGCGAGCCCCAGCCGTGTCATCATCCACCGCGACTCGCCCGCGTCGCCCGAGACGTCGGTGATCGAGGCGGCGAATCGGCAGCCGAAGCAGCAGAACCGCGGGCCATGCGTCGCGGAGCGGGCGAGCGGCAGCCCGCAATAGTCGCACCCGCCCGCGGCAGTTCCAGGATCCGTCACGGCATCACCCCGCAGCCGCCGGACGCGTCATGGCCGCTGGATCAACTCGATCTGCATGGCCGGAAGCAGATAGCGGATCGTGTAGGTCACGGCGAACACCCAGAATCCGATCCAGATGGCCCGCACGTACCACGGGATGTCGTTGCCGATGTAGTCGTGGTGACGGTGCTCCGCCTCCGGAGAGGACGACGAGGCCGGCTGGGGAGAGAGGTCGGGCATGATGGATGGTGCTCCGGTCAGGGGCGCGCGTCGTTGTCGAGCAGCCGTTCGTTGTCGAGGAAGTCGATCTTCGGCCGCTCGACGTCGCGAAACATCCCGTTCCATGCCGCCCAGAGCAGCATGCAGAAGAATCCCGCGCTGGCGAGCAGGTAGTTGAGGATCGGGGCCACGGCGAACTCGCCCCCGGAGGCGCCACGGTAGATGCGGACGAACTCCACGAACTTCCCCAGGAAGCCGTACATGCTCGGGATCAGGATCACGACGGCCATCGCCGCCGTCACCCAGGCCTGGCGGCGGCTCATGCCCGCCCGCGGTCGCGCGGCGGCCGGATGCGTGTCACTCACCCTTCACCTCCGCCAGTTCCTCGTAGTAGGGATACTCGTCGAGCCACGACCCGAGCCACTGCACGTAGGTGATCAGGGCCAAGCCGCGCCGATTCGGCTTGTCGGGGGAGCCGTCGAAGAACCACGGATACTCCGGCATCGGCGAGTTGTTCGACACCGTCCGCGGCCGGTAGAAGTGCACCGCGTGCCAGTCGTTGCCCCGGCGGCCGCCTTCGCGGGAGAGGTCCGGGCCCACTCGGCGAGTGCCGAACAGCACTGGCCGCTGCAGTTCGTTGTCATACTCCTCGGTCTTCGACACGGGGCCGTAGCGCCGCGATTCGTTCGACACCGGCCGTACGAACTGGCTGTGGCAGTGCCAGCAGCCCTCGCCCACGTAGATCTGCCGCCCCAGCCGCAGCGCCTCGGCGCACTTCTCGGCTGAGGCCTCGCCGAAGGCGGCCTGGAACTGCTCCGGATACCGCTCGGCCAGGTCGGCGAACTGGTTGAGCACTTTCTTGTTCACCACCTCCTCGGCGGTCTGCTCGTGCCGGTCCTTGTACATCAGCATCGGCACCGCCCCGTTTCCCAGGAAGGCGAGTAGGAAGAAGCCGATCCCGGCGATGAAGAAGATGCCCGACTTGCTCTCGAACATGAACTGGTTCCGCGTCCGGCTCCGATGCGATGGGGAGGGGTCAGGTGGTGGCGGCGGCGACTCGGTCCGCAGACTTCTCGGGTGCCTCGGCTCCGCGTAACGTCATCCAGAGATTGAACAGAAAGCAGAGCAAGCCCGCGAACATGGTCAGCCCGGCGAACACACGGGTGATCCAGAAGGGCTGCGAGCCCTCGGTGGACGCGTCCCACGGCTGGAGACTCGCCCAGTACCAGCCCTGAAAGATGCCCGCGAGCGTGAGGTCGAGGAACATCACGAACAGGCCGACGGATGACAGCCAGTAGTGGTATTCGCAGAGCGTACGGCTGTACCACGGCCGGCCGAGGAGCCGGGGAAACAGGTAGGTCATGATGCCGAACAGCCACAGACTGAACACGCCGAACATCACGAGGTGGGCGTGGCCCACGACCCAGTCGGTGAAGTGGATCAGCTTCTGGAACGTGAGCGTGACCTGCAGGGCGCACTGGAAGCAGGTGATGAAGTAGAAGACCATCCCGGTGTAGAAGTAGCGGATCGGCAGGTTCGTGAAGAACTCGGAGCCCTTCTTGCCGAGCGTGCCGAAGAAGTTGATCACCACCGTGGCCACCACGAGCTCGACCGCGATCGTGGAAATCACCGCCCCGTACTGGAGGAACATCGGGATCGGGGTGTAGAGGAAGTGGTGGATACCCTGCAGCGGATAGAAGAAGGCGAGGCCCCAGAAGCCGACGAGCGACAGCCCGTGGCTCCAGATCGGCCGCTTCAGCAGGATCGGCACGAAGTAGTACATCAGGCCCCAGCCGAGCGGCGTGACGAACAGGCCCACGAGGTCGTGGATGAATAGCCCGCCGATCGCCCCGGCGCTCGTGCCGGCGACGGCATACTCAGGCGGGAGGTTGCCCATCGCGTACGTCAGAAAGGTCCACACGAAGGCGGCCATGAAGTACCAGAGCGAGACGTACATCGGCCCCTTGCTCCGCCCGATCGGCACCATGAAGTTCACGGCCACCAGCGCCAGCCCAAGCAGGGCCACCGGGTCGATCCAGAAGGGCGTCTCGCCCCACTTGAGCCCCTGGGCACCGAGGTTCATCGGCAGGTGCCACTGCTTCGCGAGGTCGAGCAGCCAGGGCTGATCCTGGAACGTCGGGCCGAGGATGATGCCGATCGCGGTCAGGCCGACGATCACCTGCCAGGCCACGAAGATGAACCACGAGAGGGCCCGGCTCGCGACCTTGTGGAACGTGAGCCGCGGCACCGCCCAATGGAGCGTGCCGAGGAAGGCGTTGGCCAGGAAGCCGTAGGCGACGGCGTTGGTGTGGATCATCCGCCAGCGGCCCGGTGAGAGGAGCTCCACGCCGTTGAGCGGGTTCCAGTGGACGAGCTGCAGCGCCATGAGGATGCCCGCCGACATCGACACCGTGAGGAACGTGAGCGCCGCGACGTAGTACGCGAGGATGATCTTCTCGTCGACGAGATCCCCGTGGGTCGGACGGTCGGGGGCGGCCGCGGCGTCGGCCTTGTGTGAGCGGGTCATGGCTGTTCCGTCTGCAGGCGATAGGGGTGAAAAAGCCCCCACGGGTAGATGATCGCCATCGTCCCCCCAAAAACCAGGTGCGTGGCGAGTGCCACCCACCAGGGCAGCTGCGCGTTGTCGACGATCCAGCTGCCGCCGAACAGGAGCGGCTGGAGCCAGGAGATGAGGCCGTAGAAGTTGACGAGCCACACGGCGACCGCGACGACGCTCGCCAGCGCGAGTCGGCCGAGCAGCCCGGCGTTGGCCGCGTAGCGGGTGAGGATAACGTGGAACACGATTTCCAGGAGCATTCCCGTGGCGATGTAGAGCACGCAGCCCATCGCGAGCGCCAGGCCGTTGTCAAACGCGGGATCGAGTGCCTGGCCGCCGAGGCCGAACGTCAGGTACACGCGGATCAGCTACAGCGGATCCTTGCCAGCGATGCTCGCTCCGATGATGTTGAACATCAGGCTGACAAGGGCGGCGACCATCCCGAGGAAGAAGCTGGCCGTGGCGTAGTAGGTGAGGTAGTAGCCCCGCTTCGCCCAGGTGGCGACGGCCTCGACGAACTCCTCGGAGTCGACCTCGGCCTCGAGCCGAGCGGCCTCCGCCTGGAGTTCCGTCAGACGCACCTTCTTCGCGGCGATGTCGTCGCGTTTCATGGGGCGGCTCCTCCCGCCACGGCCTTGAGCGTGTCGTCGATCGCCCGCTGGGCGTCGTCCGGTACGCCGTTGTTCTCGATCACTGCCGTGATGAAGTGGACGAGATGCCAGATGCGGTCGGACCGCTGCTCGGGCGTCTCGCCGATCGCGGTGTTGGGATCCTTCGACGACGGCATCGGCGTGCCGTTGATCCCGGAGAAGATCCGCCGGTAGATGTCGACGGGGCGACGGCCGCCGTGGAGCATGCCCATGGCGAAGTTCGCCGGATAGGCGGTGCGGCCCCAGATGTCCTGGCCGACGTCGGCCGACTTGCTGCCACGGGCGTTGGGGCCGTGGCACTTCACGCAGGAAAACTCTGCGAAGGCGACGGCGCCCTGCTGGATCGTCTCGGCCGTCCGCGGCGGGTCGACGGTCAGGGGCCGGACGAGCTCCGACTCGGCGCGATCCCAGGAGTCGGAGATGCCCTGCACGTATTCGGCGACGGTCTCGGGGTCGAAGTCGTCGCCCTCGTCGAGCTCGTCGGTGGCCTCGCGGATGAGGTCGATCTCGAGCTGCCCGCGGGCCGAGAGCACCTGTACGTAATCGAGCACGGCCCCGGACTCCTCGTCGGACAGAAAGCGGAACGCCGGCATCGACGTGCCCTTCGCCCCATACCGCAGGATCCGCCGGAGGTCCTCACGACGGGGCTTCGACCCCCGGGGCGTCGATGCGAACTTGAACACCCCGTTGCGGTAGTCCCGTGGCGGCGGATTGAGAAACGCCCCTGCCGGTCCCTTGCCGTCGCCCGTGGTGCCGTGGCACCCCGCGCACTGCCTCGTGTAGACCTGGTGCCCGAGCTGGAGTGTCAGGCGGTCGTAGCCGCTCTTGTCGACTCGGGCGATCGGGGCGACACCGCCCGACGCGGCCGCTGCTGGCTCCGCCTCGGGGTCAGGCAGCGCCATCCGCGGATTGGATGGCGTGCCGTGAAACATGGCGAGGTACTCGGCGATCTGGGCCCTGTGCTTCTCGGGCAGGTCGAGCTTCTCGGCGTCGGCTCGCAGCGTGTAGGCCACGTCGGACACCCGCGAGCAACCGATGGCGGTCACAACCGCGAGCACCGCGACCCGCAGGAGGAGATCGTTGGGCATGATGGTGAACTGGATGAAGGAGCGTGTTCCGGGTGCTCTGAACGATAAAAATGCAACTCCATCGACGACAACCACCGAAGTGCTTCCGACAAGGATGATTAGAAACATGAAGAGGTGTGAAAAAGCGGAGTGCCGCACGCGCTGTGCGGGAGCGCCCGCTCGTGTGCGGTGCGGCGCGTTTTCACACATCAAGGTGCGAGAAACGGCGGAGGCACATCGCCTGCCGGACGACTCTCAGTCTTCGAGATTGAAGAGCCGCTTCAGCGCTTCGAGCAGGCCGTGCGGAGGGCCGGAGTGGCTCTCGCTCCGGAGCGACACCAGCGGTGGATGGAGCATCTTCGCGGCGTAGCGCTCGAAGGCCTGGCGGATCTCCGCGCGGTCGACGTCCGGTAAGTGCGGCAGCCGGCGGAAGAGCCGGTCGAGCTCGGCATCCCCCGTCTCGCTCCAGCCCGCGCGGAG
>JBJTRH010000065.1:0-2913 GCA_046076065.1 Planctomycetaceae bacterium
CACCAGTTCCTTCAGTCGCCGGTTCTCGTCCTCGAGGGCCTTGAGCCGTTTCGCCTCCTCGGACTTCATCCCTCCGTACTGGGCCCGCCAGCGGGCCAGCGTCGCCTCGCTGATCTCCAGGGCCTGCAGCACCGCCGCCAGTTCTTTCCCGGCGTTCAGCATCGCATCCGCGTCACGCAGCTTCGCGACGATCTGTTCCGGCTTGTGCTTCTTCCGTCGTCTGGGCGTCATCGAAAGTCTCCTCCCCCGCAGGGGCTTTGACCTTCATACCGCCTGGATCAGGATTTCCAATGCAGGCCAATGAAAGGAGCGGTCTGCGGCGTAAGGACGTCATTTGCATTGGCCAGAATGAGGGCTTCCTCTCCAATGCGCGACCGGATTGCCTTCACAAGTTCCAGGCGATCCGCGTCGTCCCGCCACCAGTCCAGCATGATACCGTCAACGACACCGGATGATAACGCAGCCTGGGCCTGCTTTGCCACGTGTTCCCGGTATTCGGGATTGGAGAAGTCGAGTTGCAGATAGCCTCCCTCCTCCCATCCGGGCACGATCTTTCCCTGCTCGTCATGTCGCCACCACTTGCGTCCATCGGGGAGGAATGACCGATGGGCGTCGCGGTACCTGATCTCAACAAGTAGAATAAGGTTCGGGTTTCGCCGCAACAGGTCACGACGACGCTGGAGTCCGCTCTGAATGCTGGTCGGCGTGAAGTTGGTCGCCAGTCCGGGATGCGCATTGTTCCATTGCAGGCCGAAGAACCTTTCCCCATGAAAGATCAGGTCATGCCGTCCCTCGGTAACCGCCCGGTCTTCCTTCAGGTTGTCGGCTGGATTCCACGCCTGAAATATGGATGGAAAAGTGCGCCCGGCAATGCGCCCGGCCACAGACGTTTCAGGCACGGCGTCCTTCGCCTCACAAACCGTGATGAGACCGGCCAGCATTACAGTTGCACACCATGCTCTGACAGACACGCGTTTCTCCCTTCATGTTCGGTGGCCCAACGGCGGCCATCACCCGGCACGCGCGAGCAAAGCCGCCATGTGAAAAACGCCGATCGCGTGCTCGGGTGCATGGCATGGTTCGCCGGCCTCGCCTCCGGCTACCTACTGGCGACGACTGTGTCGATCAAACGGCAATGAGCCGATGTCCTATTAGTGCGTCGCGCCATACCAAGCCGCTGTTCTCTTCGAAGTACCGTAACCGTATGTCGCGGACGTGTTCAGTGTTTACGTCGTTAAGGCGGACCGCACGAATTAGTTCATCAGAGTCACCAACCGACATTCTCGTGCACTCGCCGTTCGTTTTGTAGCAACCGTAGCCGTCAAAAGAAACCCTTCGAAACGCCACCCGATTCTCACCATCCGAATCAAAGTCGGCGAAGACCACACCACCACTCTCTGTTGTCAGACACAAGCTAAACGCGCATGGGCGCGTGTCGGTCTTTCATTGGTGAATTGAAATGCTAATTGTCATTGATAGTCTTCGATCCGATGCAACGTTGAGTGAGCCGCCGAACGCCTGCGATCAGCGGCTCGCGACCTTACGCGAACCACACCACCCGATTTTATCGCGAGTCCGCTGCATCGCTTTGTTCGGCGACTACCCTCTCGCGAGACGAATCTGGTCCACCCAATCGCGGCGACCTTCCACAACAAAACGCTCGGCACCTTTTTCAGTCACGAGGCGAAGCCCGTTTGGAATAACCCAAGCCGTCGAGCACGCCTGAACGTCCGCCACCTCTGCCAAGGGCATGGAGAGTTCGTGTCGCTGGACGTTGACGCCATGCGACCGGAATAACAGCCGCTTATCGGTCAGATAGAGCCAGCCGCCCACGCCCTCCCAGCCGCGAAAGTGGTTTGCCGGCCCCTGCTGGCGAATTCGTTCGCCCTCGAGTGCGGGGGCTTGGTGACTGGAGCGGGAACTTTGCCATGCGACAAAGGAACCCATGGTAAGTCCGAATAGCACACTACCCGCCAAGCCGCCAACGCATCCAAAGGCACTGCCATACCGCAACGCGAAGAACAGCCCCATAAGGAGCCCAAAAGGCACCCCGGCAAAGATAGCGGTCTTGAAGAATCTAGACATATGCGGAACTCCGCCGAACGCTCGGGATCAGCGGGTGGCGGCAGTTGACATTGATTTCAAAAAACATGTAACACCGCCACTCCGTTGCATCCCATGGTTCGCCGCGAGTCGGCTATCGAAACGTGACGTACAGCGCAAGCAAACCAAGTGTTGCAAACGAGATCAAGGTAATCAATCCGGCCCTTGCTCGGACTGCCGGTATTGAGACAATCAAAGCCGGACCGAAAGCAATGCTTGTGTAAAGTGCGAAAACGTTCGAGAGATCAAAATAAGTGAAAAAAATCGCGATTGGCCACGACTCCCAGAACAAGTAGACGATTGCGGTGGCAACGACAACGGTGAAAGTCGCACCGTAACCATATCGGTGCTGCATCATTTGTCCGACAATTCGAGATAGAAAGGCACAAACGGCAAGCCCCGCTGAGATCATCAGGCTGATCAAATGCGATTGGTCCTGCAGAGGGAATATCGAAAACGCTCCATTCCAGGCAAGCGAGCCGAAAATAGTGAGCGTAAGCAACGATATCCCAAATATGGCTAATGCAATCCGGGCAGCATCGAGCAACGAGAACGCCCCAACTGAGTGCCGTGGCAAGCGGCTCGGTGCAGCATAGGGATTTGAATTCGCATCTTCAGTCATATCTATTCAGTCGGCGAACGCAACGGTTAACCGGGCCGCAGCCAACAAACTTTGACTTCAGAAACCGCGCGGCCCGCGGCTCCGGTTGAACCGATTGTTCGGCCTGGATTTCTGAATGGAATCATAACACGGAGCCTGTCAAGCGACGAGGCATAGGGCGAAGCAGATACGACGCAATCGTAAACAAC
>JBJTRH010000066.1:0-3197 GCA_046076065.1 Planctomycetaceae bacterium
CAGAGCCGGCCGCCCACGCTGCGGAGCCCGCCTCCCGGTCACTCGGCCATGCATCGACGATCGGCAGTTCGGCCACCGCCAGCTCCCGCCAGTCGGGAAGCCCCACGACCGTCGCCGCCAGCGAGCCGATCCCGTCCGCCATGCCGTCACCGAGTTCGTCGAGCGACGGCAGGGCGTCGAGCCCCGCGACGGGCGAGTCCACCGCAACGGTGTCTGCATGGCCGCCGGCCCCATCCCGCGGGCGTTCGCGATGGCCCCACCAGACCTGGCCGCCCCAGACCACGCCAAGACACACGGCGACCGCCACCGCGGACCGCAGCCGGCGGCCTCCGCGGAGTCGCCCCACCGCTGCGTCACCGCGCACGGACGCGACCACCCGCGCGGCGGCCGCAGCGTCGAACGCCGGCCGGCTGCGGATCGCCTCGGCCCGCAGCCGCTCGACCAGCGCCTTGTCATTCATGCCCGACGCGCTCATGACACCCGCTCCATCGGCCGCCCTTCGCCGAGCACGCTCGCCAGCCGAACGCGGGCCCGAAAGAGCAGCGTCTTCGCGGTGCCGACGGGGCAGCCGATCACGGCGGCGACATCCTCAACCGCGAGATCCTCGACGTAGCGGAGCCAGACCGCAGTGAACTGCCGCTCCGTGAGCACGACCCGGGCCGCCGCCCAGAGCGACGCCCCGGCCTCGCTCGCCATCACCACGGCCTGCGGGTCACCCGTGGCCGCCATCGCCTCCGGCCGCACCACGGCCGCGTCCCGCTGCCGGCGGCGGCGTTCCGACCGAGCATGGTTGAGGCAGCACCGCCGCGCGATCGTGAACAGCCACGTGGAAAACGCCCAGCGGTCGTCGTAGTCGACGAGCCGCCGGTGCGCCCGGAGAAACACCTCCTGGACCACGTCGTCGACGTCGGCACCACGGCCCCCGAGCGTCTGCCGCACGAAGTGCGCCACGGGCACCTGATGGCGGGCGAGCAGCGCTGCAAAGCTGTCGACGCATCCGTCCACGGCCCGCCGCACGAGCGGGCCGTCGTCGTCGCGCCGCATGCCGGACCGTGGCGACACGGAAGCCTCCGCTCAGAACTCCTCGGGCTTCTCGGCCCGGCCGTCCTTCTTCGGATCGGCGTCGCCCTTGAACGGGCACGTGCCGCACCCCTCGCAGCCATCCTTGCCGCACGTGCCGCAGCACGCCTTCTTCTCACCCGAGCGACGATGCTTCCGCTCCCACTCGGTCACGGCCTTGTCCATCGCCGCCCACACGTCCTCGGCCGCGGCGTCCCACGAGATCGTGCATGTGTCGCCGGAGGTTTCGGTCCGCAAGCCGGAAAGAAGCTTCATCGCCTGGGCGTCGTCGGCCCAGCGGAGCTTGACCACCGCCTCGAAGCCGTCGACCACGTCTTCCGTGAGGCCGGCCGCCTCCGCCGACTTCATGTCGAGCTTCGCCCGGTAGAACGACTTCCCGTCGTGCTCGCCGGCCGCCACGCGGAAGCCGCGGCCCTGCCGCAGCACCGGGCACTTGGTGTTTGGATCGACCGCCGCGGCGCGGGCTACGAGGATCGAGCCCTCCTTGATGACGCCCGCGAGCGGCCCTTGCTTGTACGACCCCTTCTTCCCATCGAGCACGTCGAGCGCCATCGTCACGGCGTCGGCCGAGCGGGCAAACACCATCCGGTCGTCAGCCTGGAAGGCCCCGACCACGGTGTCGCCCTTGTCACCCTTGCGGCCACGGTGCGTCCACGAGTGCAGCGTGTGGCCGGCATGCTCCATGGTGCGATGATCGCGGGCCTTCTCGACCATCTTCTCGAGCAGCTGCCGATTAGCCCTGGCCCGCACCACCATCACGGCATTCCGCTTGTCGGTGTCGAGGCCATACACGGTGACGTCGTGCAGATCCTTCCGCGGATCCATGCCGGTCATGCCCTTGCCCATCGCCAGCATCGCCTCGAGCTGCGGATGCATCGTCATGGCCCGGTCGTGCATCCGCCGCACCACGGTCGACTCGCGGGCCGCGTCCATGTCGAGGTGCATCATCCACAGAGCATCGGCGGGCACGGCCGCGAGACTGGCCGGCTCCGCAGCGGCGGGCCTGACCACGGCCATGGCGAACAGCAGGGCGAGGCTCGAAACGACGACCGCCGGGCGGCGAAAACTGGGGGTGCGGTGAATCACGGCAGGGCACTCCAGAGCGAGAAAAGGGAGCCAGACAGCGTCGCGAACCCCCGCGACCGAAGGTTATACACCGCAGGCCGTGAACGGGTTTCAGGTGCGGCCGGGTCGCAGTCACTCGCCGCAGGCCCGCATCGCTCACGCAATTGCGGCTTCCTGAGGAACGAACTCAGCGAGGGGCTGCCCGTGCCCCGCGAGCCGGCGTATGCCGCCAAACGCAGCCAGGATGGCGGAGTGCCGGCGGCATCCGAGTGAACGAAGGGCAGGATGCCCTGAGTGAACGTGCGGCGACGGGGCACGGGCAGCCCCTCGCCCCCGCGCGACCCTGTCAGTACGACCGCGCCAGCACGCTCCGGCGAGCCACCGGCTTGCCCGTCACCACGCAGGTGCCCGGCTCGTCGCCGCCCTCCATGGGGATGCACCGCACCGTGACCTTGAGCGAATCGAAGGCCGCCGCTACCGCCGGGTCGTCGGCCACGTGCACATGGGCGAAGCCGCCCTTGCCACCGGTGCCCTCCCCTGCCCCGAAGAACTCGTGCACCGCGGCGGCCGAGTCGAGCCGCACCGACCGCTGCTCCCGAAACGCCTTCGCGCGATCGAAGAGCCCCTGCTGGATCTCGCCGAGGAGCGCCGGCGCCTGCGCCGCAAACTCGGCCAGCGGCACCGCCTGCCGCTCCTTCGGCCCGCGGTCGCGACGGCACACGCTCACCGCCCCCGCCGCGAGATCCCGCGGACCGATCTCCACGCGGACCGGCACGCCCTGCTTCACGTGCTGCCAGACCTTGTCGCCACCCCGCATGTCACGGGCGTCGATCTTCACGCGGATCGGCTCGTCGCCGTAGCGCTGCGCCGCGAGGTCGGCCTGCAGCGTGCGGCAGGCCTCCATGACCAGCGCCTTCTCCTCGTCGGTGCGGTGGATCGGCAAGAGCACGACGTGGTGCGGCGCGATCCGCGGCGGCAGCACGAGGCCGTCGTCGTCGGAATGCGTCATGATCACGGCGCCGATGAGCCGCGTGGACACACCCCACGACGTG
>JBJTRH010000067.1:0-2185 GCA_046076065.1 Planctomycetaceae bacterium
GGAGTTCATGAGCTTGCCCGTCGTCCTGCGTCCAGAAGCCACGAAGGACGCGGCAGAGGCGATTGGTTACTTTGACGCACTGCGACCTGGCTTGGGGCAGGCCTTCTTGATTCAAGTTCAAGATGTCCTGCTTCGGATTTCAGGTATGCCCGAATTACATGGCATCGTCTGGCGGAACGTGCGTGCGGCGCGACTGCGGCGCTTCACCTATGTCGTCTATTACCGTGTCCTCGAAGATCGTCTGGAAGTGTTGGCCGTAGTCCAGGGCAACCGTGACGCTGCTGTGTGGCAGAGTCGTGAGTGAAAGCCCGAGCAGGCCGAACCAAGCGATGCAGCAGAATCGCGATGACGTCCTGCGGTATGGATAGTCTGTTGGCTGCGATCTGCTGATCGCACTCGCTCGGCGAGCGAGGCGCAACGATGGCGAAATCCGCCGACTTGAACCGAGCGCACCTGCGGGTCGCCCGACCGACGGACGATCTGGCCGCGGTGGTCGCGTTTTACCGCGACGGACTGGGGTTCGAGGTGCTGGCCGATTTTGCCGGCCACGACGGGTTCGACGGGGTGATGCTCGGCCACCGCGGGGCCGGTTACCACTTGGAGTTCACCCGGGCGGCCGGGCACGTCGCCGGTCGGGCACCGACGGCGGACAACCTGTTGGTCTTTTACCTGCCCGACGAAGCGGCTTGGCACGCGGCGGTCGCCCGGATGGAGGAGGCGGGGCATCACCCTGCAGCCGCGTTCAACCCGTACTGGGACCGCCGGGGCCGGACGTTTGAGGATCCCGACGGGTACCGGGTCGTGCTCCAGAACGCAGCCTGGCCGGGGTGAGGTGCCTCGGCCCCGTCCGTTGGCGACGTGGCTTGCAGTGCCCAAGACGCCGAACCAGGCGCTGCAGCAGACGGCGGGGCGACCTGCCCCCATGGATGGAACCAGCTTCTATCACCTGGGTAGCCCTGCCAAGGGATCCCCCCTGTCCGCTTGCTGAGGCGTAGCCAAAGCGAGCGGACAGGGGCGGCGCGACTCCGGGGCCGGGGGGCGGTAATCCAGTGAGCTATGCGGCCGGACGGTGTTGTAGACCTTCGCCAGCGCTCGATGAGCACCTTCGCCTCCAGGAGCGTGTCGAGCACCTCCCGAGCCAACAGCTCATCCCGCAGCTTCCCGTTGAAGCTCTCGATGTAGCCGTTCTCCCACGGGGAAGCCGGGTTCGATGTAGAGCGTCTTTACCCCAACCCGCTCGAGCCATTCGCGTACCCGCTTGGCGGTGAACTCGCTGCCGTTGTCGCTGCGGATGTGGTCAGGCACACCCTTGCGCACGAACAGGTCGCTCAGCCGCTCCAAGACATCCTCGCTGGTGAGCTTCCTACCGACGTCGATCGCCAGACACTCCCGCGTGAACTCATCGACGATCGTCAGCATCCGAACCGACTGACCATCCGCCGCTCGATCCTTCGCAGGCACTTTCAGACCCTCCTGTCGCCAGATCCGTTCCACACACTTGTGGTTCGCCCACCAGCCTTCGGCCCGCAGAATCCTGCGGTAGCTGTACCGCCCGTACTCGCTAGCCATCCAAACGATCCGCTTCACGAGCTGCGGCTCATCGTGGGCAACGCTCGCCCTTCGGCGCTGCGTGTTCCTGGCCTGCCCCAGCACTCGGCATGCCCGGCGTTCGGTCACCACGTCGCGGTCGAGCTTGTCACGCACATGCTCAACCGCCTGACGCCGCTTCGCCGGGCTCAGAAGTTTCCCGATGCAGCCTCACGAAGGATCGCCTTGTCGAGCTCGGCATCCGCCAGGAGCCGCTTTAACCGAGCGTTCTCATTCTCGAGATCCTTCAGCCGCTTCGCCTGATCCGTCCGCAGCCCGCCGTACTCCCGCTTCCACCGGTAGTAGGTCTGCTCCGTAACTCCAAGCTTCCGCACCACCTCGGGCACGGTCTTCCCTTGAGCAAGCCCAACCTCGGCCTCACGGAGCTTCCCGATGATCTGCTCTGCCGTGAACTTCTTTCCTCGTGGCATCTCATGCCCTCCCTTGGGTTGCACCACCCAGAGATTCTCTCTCTAAGAGTGGCGACGTTTAAGGGGGGCAGGTCACCCCGCTTGGGCGAGTGAAGGGCGTGGTCACGCTCGATGGCGCGCCCTTGGCGCGGGCCGCGGTGGCCTTCGTGCCCTATGAACGCGGCAAC
>JBJTRH010000068.1:0-7543 GCA_046076065.1 Planctomycetaceae bacterium
CCCGCCTCGTCGGCCCCTCGCTGCCGCGCCACGGCCGACCAGCCGCCCAGGTCGTCCCAGCTGAACGGCGCCTCGATCACGGCCACGTCGGGGGCGTGCTCCAGGACCGCATAGTCGATCGAAATCCCCCTGATCGCGGCGAACTCGTCGGCGAACACACGGTCGCGGTCGGGGCCGTCCCAGGCCGCCGCGATCCGCCGCAGGTGGGCCATCGTCTCGGGCTGCCGCTCGTCGAGCGCGGCCACGATGGTGGCCGCCTTCCAGACGAAGATTCCGGCGTTCCAGAGGTAGTTGCCCGCGGCCACGTACTCGGCAGCCACGCTCGCCGGCGGCTTCTCCTTGAAGGTCGCCACCGTGAACGTGGCCGCCGCATCCGCCGCGGTGGCGAGCCGTTCGCCCTGCTGGATGTAGCCGAAGCTCTCGGCGGGGTAGGTCGGCCGCACGCCGAAGGTGACGAGCCGCTGCGGTGCGGCCTCGACCATCGCCGCCGCCTGGAGGATGGCCCGGCGGAACTCGGCGGCGGGCTGGATCACGTGGTCGGACGGCATCACCGCCATCACCGCGGCGGGGTCGTGGCGGGCGACGAGCAGGGCCGCCAGGCCGATGCACGGCGCCGTGTCGCGCTTGCAGGGCTCGCCGACGAGCGCCGCCGCCGGCAGCGAGGGCACCTGCTCGTGGACGGCCTCGAGCAGTCGCGCCGAGGTCACGATCATCATCCGCTCCGGAGGCACGAGGCCCTCGAGCCGGGCCACGGTGTCCTGGAGGAGGGTCGTGTCGCCCGCCAGCGGCAGCAGCTGCTTGGGCAGCGCGGCCCGGCTCGCCGGCCAGAACCTGGTTCCCGAGCCGCCGGCCATCACGATCGCATGCAGCATCGCAGTCGTTCTCCCAAGCACGTCGCCGGACCGCGGTTCACCGCGCCCGGACCCACGTCCAGAACAGGTAGCAGAGGATCGGGAACCCGGCGAAGATCACGCCGTAGGTGAAGAGGGTCGTCCAGACATGGTGCGGCCAGCGTGCCATCAGGGTCTCATCTCGTCGCCTGGACCGCCACGTCGACGGGGATCTCCAGATCCTCGTCGGCGGGTTCGGCCAACCGGCACTCGACACGAATGCCCCACGGCAGCACCTCGGCCGCCGTCACGACCGCCTCCACGCCGTCGTACTCGGTGCTCACTGCCACGGTCGGGGTGGTCGCGAACGCAGGACAGAATCCCACGTGGGCATGCGTCGTCCGGCTGCCCGCCGCCACCGCGAGGCACACCCGGCCGCGGAGGCTGTCGCGGCCGTCGGCGGTTTCGTAGCGTTCGAGCCGTTGCAGCAGCCTGCCGGGCACGTCAGGCTGCCGCGGGGCACGGAGGCGGGTGTCCGCCGGCTCGTCGCGGTGCGATGGCGATCGCGGGGGACGCGACGGCATGGCTGGGCGTCGCGCCGCCCTGCGGGGCACGGGCAATCCGGCGACCATGCCCGCTGCGAGCAGGGCGGTCAGGGAGGTCCAGTCGCCGGACCGCGGCGGCAGCGTCACCGCGGCGACGCCGACCAGCATGCCCACCCGCGCGGCCAACGGCCCGGCGAGTCCTGCACCGCGCCGGGCCGCGGCGTCGGCGGCCGCCACCAGCATGATGCCGCTGGCAGCGACGAGCCATGCGAGCCCCAGGTCGGCGGGGCCGAAGCCGCCGGCGATCCGCCGCAGAGCCAGTACGGAGCCCGCCGCCGCTGCGGCCGCTCCGGCAACGACGGCGGCGGTGCCGATCGCCCTCTCGAGCGGCTCGAACACGCCGGTCGCCGTGTCCCGAAGCCGGCCAGCCGTCGCCGCGTGTCGCATCGTGGGGACCTGCGGCCGTGCCATCGTTTCGCTCAGCCCACCGCGGCGCCGGACTTGGCGGCCTCGGCGAGCTTCTTGGCCGAGTCGGTCTTCTCCCACGAGAAGCCCTCGCGGCCGAAGTGGCCGCCGGCGGCCGTCTTGCGGAAGATCGGCTTGCGGAGGTCGAGGTAGTCGATGATGCCGCGCGGCGTCAGCGGGAAGAACTCCCGCACGACGTCGCAGAGCCGCTCGTCCTCGACCTTTCCCGTGCCCTCGGTGTCGACGTTCACGCTCACCGGCTCGCTCACGCCGATCGCGTAGGCGAGCTGCACCTCGCAGCGGTCGGCGAGGCCGGCCGCCACGATATTCTTGGCGACGTGGCGGGCCATGTAGGCGGCGCTGCGGTCGACCTTCGTGGGATCCTTGCCGGAAAAGGCGCCGCCGCCGTGACGGCCCCAGCCGCCGTAGGTGTCGACGATGATCTTGCGGCCGGTGAGGCCGCAGTCACCGTGCGGGCCGCCCACCACGAACCGCCCCGTGGGGTTGATGTGGTAGGTGATGTTCGAGGTGTCGAGGTCATTCGGGAGCAGGGGCTTGATGATCTTCTCGACAATGAACTTGCGGATCTCCTCGTTCGACACGTGGGGAGCATGCTGCGTGGAGACGACGACCGTGTCGATGCGGACGGGCTTGTTGTCCTCGTATTCCACCGTCACCTGGCTCTTGGAGTCGGGGCGGAGCCAGTCGACCTCGCCCTTCTGCCGAGCCTCGGTGAGGCGGTTGAGGATCCGGTGCGACAGCGCGATCGGCAGCGGCATGAGCTCGGGGGTCTCGTTGCAGGCGTAGCCGAACATCAAACCCTGGTCGCCGGCCCCGATGTCCTTGCCCTTCGACTCGTCCTCGTTGACGCCCATCGCGATGTCGCCCGACTGCTTGCCCACCGCCACGAGCACGGAGCAGGTGTCGGCGCAGATGCCCATCTCGTCGTCGGTGGAGCCGACCTCGCGGATCACGTCACGGACCACCTTCTGGTAGTCGACGGTGCCCTTGGAGGTGATCTCACCGGCGATCACGGCGAGGCCGGTCGTGACCATCGTCTCGCAGGCCACGCGGCTCTTCGGATCCTGCGCGAGGTAGGCGTCGAGCACGCCATCGGAGATCTGGTCGGCCAACTTGTCCGGATGACCCATGCTGACCGATTCGCTGGTGAACAGGTACTTGCCTCGTGCCACGGCGGGAGCCTCGTGCTGTGAAGGAAGGGGGTGAAGACGGTGCCCGGCAGACGGAACCGTGCGCCGGGTACCCGCATTATCGGGAATGCCGTCCGCTCGGCAACCCGCCGGGCATGTCATAGGGGCGTGGGCCCGCTCCGACCGGCGTCGGGCAGCGCGGCGAGGATCAGCCGGGCCGTGGCGGCGACGGCACCCCGTTGCGAGGCCACGAACCTTGCCGCCTGGTCGCCGATTCCGGCCGCCCACGCCGGGTCGTCGAGGCAGCGTGACACGAACGCGGTCAGGCCGGTGCCGTCGGCGACGACGTCGGCCGCTCCGGCCCCGAGCAGCCTGGCGACCTCGTCGCGGAAGTTACGGGTGTGGGGCCCGAAGCAGACGGCGGCTCCGTAGGCCGCGGGCTCGAGCATGTTCTGCCCGCCGCGCCGGCCGTCGAGGCTGCCCCCCACGAACGCGATCGCGGCCGTGCCCCACCAGCGGCCGAGCTCGCCCGTCGTATCGACGAGGAGCACGTGGTCGCGGGGCAGCGGTGAATCCTCGGCGAGCCGGCTCCGCGGGGTCCAGCCGAGGCCGAGGCCGTCGAGGAGCGCGGCGATCTCCGCCGTCCGCTCGACATGCCGGGGCACGATCACGAGCCGGAGGCGTGGATGTCGGTCGCGAAGCGCGAGAAACGTCTCGGCGGCGAGCCGCTCCTCGGGGGCCTGCGTGCTGCCGGCGAGGAACACGACGTCGTCGTCCGCGAACGCCGCGAGCTTCCGGAGCCGCTCCACGCCGGGATCGCGGCGGTCGCCCTTCACGCCATCGAACTTCATCGAGCCCGTCACGATCACCCGCGGTGCGCCGAGGCCCTCGAACCTGCCGGCATCCGCCGCCGAGCGGGCGCCGACGAGCGTCACGCCGCCGAGCATCCTCCGGACGATTGGCCGGATGCGGGCATACCCTCCCGCGCTCCGCTCGCTCATGCGGCCGTTGGCGACCACGATCGGGATCCCGCGGCGGCGGGTGCGGGCCAGCAGCGTGGGCCAGAGCTCGAGTTCGCCGAGCACGAGCAGGTCGGGCTGTACGCGTTCGAGCACGCGGTCGACCGCCCAGGTGAAGTCGAGGGGGCAGGGAAAGGCGTGGTCGGCGCCGAACGTCGTGGCCGCGACCTCCAGGCCGGTCGTCGTCGAGCTCGAGATCACGCAGTCGAGCGGTCGACCTGCCGTCTGGGCCTGCCGCTTGAGCTCGTCGGCGAGCACGCCGAGCAGCTGCACCTCGCCCACGCTCACGCCGTGCAGCCAGATCCGGTCAGCCCCCGCGGGCTTTGCCGCGACCGCGATGCCACCGGTGAACCGCCTCCACGGCGCCGCCACCGGCCGCCCCCCGGAAAGCTTCCGCCAGGCCACCCACGGCAGGGCGAGGACCGCGGCCAGGAGGTAGACGACGTTCAGCAGCACGCCGCGAGAATAAAGGATCGTCACCAAAGGCGCCTTCACGGCAGCATCGCTCACGCGATCGCGGCTTGCTGAAGGCGTCGCCCGGAGGCGTCACCCCGTCGCCACGCCGCTCGACTTGCCGCAGCAGTTCTTGAACTTCTTGCCGCTGCCGCAGGGACAGGGGTCATTGCGGCCGACCTTCTGGCCCATGTTGCGGATCGGCTCCACCTGCGCTGCATCGCCGCGCTGGTCGGGAAGCCCGCCGGCCGTCTCGGCCTGTCCGGGAGCGGTGAGCGTGGCCGGAGCGGCCTCCGCGTGGATCGCGGCGGTCTCGTGCCACGTGCTCCGCAGGGCGTCCTCCTCCACCTGCTCGATGCGGTAGACGATGTCCACCACCCGCTCGTCGATGCCCTTCCACATCAGGTCGAACGTCCGCATGCCCTCGCGCTTGTACTCGACCTTCGGGTCGACCTGCGCGTAGCCGCGGAGGCCGACGCTGCTCCGCAGGTGATCCATCGCGAGCAGGTGGTCCTTCCATGCGTTGTCGAGGATCTGGAGGAGCACGGCCCGCTCCATCCGGCCCATCTCGTCGCGGGGGTCATCGCCGCGGGCATGCCGCCGGCGGCTCGCCTCGACGAGCCGCGCCCGCAGGTCGTCGAGGTCCGACGCCGCCACGGCCTCGTCCGGCAGCGCGGGATCGAACCGCTCGCGGGCCCACGCGAGCAGCCGCTCCCGGTCGAGTCGCCGCGAGCCATCCGGCTGACGGCCCGAGAAGTGCGCGAGGCCCACCAGCACCGGATATTCGATTTCCCGGCGGGCGTAGACGTCGCGGGCGAGGCGACTCACCCGGCTCTTGAAAGACGCGGCGTCGAGGCCGCCCCGCTCGAGGGCCGCGATCTCCTCGTTGGGCAGCGCGGCACCGAGCCGCCACTCGGTCCAGCCGAGCGCGCTCCGCAGGCCGAAGTCGGGCGCCAGGAACCTGGCGCCGTCGGAGAGGTCGATCCGATGGATCGCCTCGCGCACCTTCTCCTGGAGCCACTCGCACACGCCGTCGCGGCCGACCCGCTTGAGATCGCGGTCGTTCACCGAGAGCTTCCAGCGGGCATTGGCGAACGAGGCCAGTGCCCCCCAATTCCACTCGCTCTCCTCCTCGCCGGCCGGCAGGTTCTCCTCGACCGCCTCGTAGATCAGTCCCTCGGCGTGGCGGGTCGCCTCCTGCACGGCCACCCGCTCGGCCTCCTCGGGCGTCATGCCGCGGTAGTCGGCGGGGTCGAGCTCGCAGGCCAGCTGGCCGTCCGCCCAGGTTGCGTAGGTCTGGCAGCCGTAGTCCTTGTCGAGAAACGTGCCGATGTTCTGGTCGATCTGCCGATCCACCATCTCCATGATCATGTCGCGGCAGGCTTCTTCGCCGGCCTCGGGGTCGAGGATCCGCTGTCGGAAGCCGTAGACCCGCTTCCTCTGCTCGTCCATCACCTCGTCGTATTCGAGAAGGTTCTTGCGGACCTCGAAGTTCCGCTCCTCGACCTTCTTCTGCGCGGCCTCGACGCGGCGGGTGACCATTCGGCTCTCGATCGCCTCGCCCTCCTGCATGCCCAGCCGGGTGAGCACGTTTTTCACCCACTCGCCGGCGAAGATCCGCATCAGGTCGTCTTCGAGCGAGAGGAAGAAGCGGCTCGAGCCGGGGTCGCCCTGCCGGCCGCAGCGGCCACGGAGCTGAAGGTCGATCCGGCGGGCCTCGTGCCGCTCGGTGCCGATGATCTGCAGGCCGCCCATCGAGCGGACGAGCTCGCCCTCGGGCTTCATGTTCTCGCGGGCGGCGATCTCCGCGACGAGCGCGTCCCACTCCTCGCGGGGCACGTCGAGCCGCGTGGGGTAGGTGTCCTGGAGCTTGGCCCAGGCCAGCGTGTCGGGATTGCCGCCGAGGATGATGTCGGTGCCGCGGCCGGCCATGTTCGTGGCGATGGTGACCGCTCCGAGCCGGCCCGCCTGGGCCACGATCTCGGCCTCGCGCTTGTGGTGCTTGGCGTTGAGCACCTGGTGGTCGACGCCCCGCTTCTCGAGGAGCGCCGAGAGCCGCTCGCTCTTCTCGATCGACACCGTGCCGACGAGCACGGGCAGGCCCTTCCGCTGGATCTCCTTGACCTTCGCGGTCGGGATCCGCTCGCTCGTCCGCTCCCCCTTGGGCTCGAACTCGATCTCGCCGTCGATCTCACGAGTGATCCGGCCCACCTGCCACGTGCCGTCGGTCAGGGCCACGGTGTCCCAGCGGTTGATCCGCTCCACCTCGTCGGCCACCGCGATCCACTTCTCCCGTTCGGTCCGGTAGATGACGTCGGGGTGGTTGATCCGCTTCATGCCGCGGTTGGGCGGGATCGCGATCACGTCGAGCTTGTAGATCTTCCAGAACTCGGTCGCCTCGGTCATGGCGGTGCCCGTCATGCCACCGACCTTCCGGTAGAGCTTGAAGAAGTTCTGGAGCGTGACCGTGGCGAGGGTCTGCGACTCCTCCTTGATCCGCACCCCCTCCTTCGCCTCGACGGCCTGGTGGAGGCCATCGGACCACTGGCGGCCCGGCATCAGGCGGCCGGTGAACTCGTCGACGATCACCACCTCACCCTGCTGGACGACGTAGTTCACGTCGCGCTTGTAGAGGTGGTGCGCCTTGAGCGAGTTGTCGATGAGATGGGGCCACTCCATGTTGCCCGCGGTGTAGAAGCTCTCCACGCCGGCGAGCTTCTCCGCCAGCCGCACGCCCTGCTCGGTGAGGGCGACGGTGTGCTCCTTCTCCTTGACCTCGAAGTGCTCCTCCGCTTTGAGCTGGCGGGCGATCTGGTCGGCCCGGGCATACTTCGAGACGTCGTCGTGGGCGGGGCCCGAGATGATCAGCGGCGTGCGGGCCTCGTCGACGAGGATGTTGTCGACCTCGTTGACGATTGCGAAGTTGAGCGGCCCCTGGGCCTGCTGCATGTGCTTGGGGAAACGGTCGTCGCCCCGCGCGGCCATCCGCATGTTGTCGCGGAGGTAGTCGAAGCCAAACTCGTTGTTGGTGCCGTAGGTGATGTCGCAGGCGTAGGACTTCTGTCGCTCGCCCGACTCCA
>JBJTRH010000069.1:0-6622 GCA_046076065.1 Planctomycetaceae bacterium
TTCTCGTGGGATGAGCATCTCACGCCGCTCGAGGCGTCCGACGGGTACAACCTCGTGGCCTCGAAGGTGTCGTGGAACCTCCCGGCCATCGAGCCGGGCGGCCAACTCAAGCGGCAGATCAACCTCCGCGCCAAGGCCCCGGCCGAAGCCTACCGCGATTCTCCAGCGACGCGATCGTGCGTCCGCGCAGTGCTCGGCGGTTTCGGAGGAGGCTCGATGGTGGCGGACGAGAGCTGCGTGATGATCTCGTCGACCGTGCCCCGGCCGCGGATTCGTACGCCGTCCGAGGTGGGGCTCAAGATGTCGCTCGCGGATCTGGACGACCCGGTGCGGCCGGGTGATGCGACCACGCTCGTCTGCACCGTGACGAACGCCGGTACGGAGCCGACGGGGCGGCTCGATCTCGTGGTCAGTCTCCCCGATCAGGCCCGGATCGATTCCGATCGCTCCTCGGCCCGGGTGCGCATCGACAACCAGAGGGTGTCGTTCGACGCGATCCAGCCGATTCCGCCGGGCGGGCAGCGGGCGTTCGAGATCACCTATCGCCTACCGACGGGGGGCACGGGCAGGGCGGCCGCTGTCCTCTCGAGCCCCGATCTCGACGGCTCCGTCGAACGGACCTGCCAGACGAGCTTTCTCGAGCCGTAGTGAAGCCGAACCGGTTGCTCCGGTTCACCCGCCTGCGCCGACCGTGCAGGCTGCCGTGATCCGTCGACTCGCCCGGCGACGATGACGTGCCGGGAGGTAGTCATGATCGTCGTCGCATCGAACTGGGCTATCGGAGACGGCACGCTCGTGCCCACGGCGGCCGCGTCGCTGGGCGCACTCGCCGCCAGGATGCATCGCGCGGCGATTCGGGCGGGCGTCGGGAGCGACGGCCGGCATCGCCCGATCGACCGGCTCGACATCGTGCTGGCCGGCGACACGTTCGATTGGCACGTGTCGGCGGAGTGGCTTGGCGACGCGAAGCCCTGGCATGCGTCCGCACGATCGCGCGAGCTGCTCGCGACGGTGGCTCGCCGATCGATCCGGCTCGGCCGGGCGATCCTCGGCCCGCTGCTCGGCTGGGTCCGCCGTGGTCTGCCGCTGCCGAGCGGCATGGCTGCGGCTGGCCGCGGCCGCACCGTCAGCGTGCCGGTTCGGGTGACGCTGCTGAGCGGCGACCGCGATGCCGCTGCGGAACGGGTGCTCGCGGGCCGCGCGACCTTCACCGTAGGCCGTCGGTGGGACGATGGTCGCGTTTCCATCCGGCACGGCCACGAGCGCGACCCGGCGTGTCGGGAGCGCCGCGGCTGCGGCACGGTCGCCGTCGATCGGCCGCCCACGCTTGCCGAGAGCGTGGCCGTTGACCTCGTGGCCCGATTTGCGGCGCTCGTGGCGGCGCGGAAGGCCCCGGCGGGAGGTGCGCTCCGCCGGATCGCGGATGCGGGCGTGGTCGGGATTCCGGAGGCTCTCGGCGGATGGCTCGACGCCCTGGCCGGCGGCCCGGACGTCGGTGCCGTCCGAGACGCCTGGGAGCGGAGCGTGGAGGCGTGGTGGCGGGGAGCGCGGCGGTGCGTGCCCACATGCGAGACGGAGTTCGACGTCGTCGACGCGCTCGCCCGCTGGCTGGCGTCGGCGGTCCGGCCGGATGCGGAGCGATGCCCGGTCGCAGCCGGCCTCGGGGCCCTGGTGGCGGCGCCAGCAGCCGGTGGTCCGGGGGCGGTGGAAGGACACCTTCGCGGCTCGGGGGCCCATGCGGCGGTCGGACTGGCGCCGTGCCGCGGCGTTGCTCCGCTGGCCGTCTGCACGAACGAGCGCGGCTGGCCGCGGTGGAGCGTGCTGGGTGTCGATGACGAGGCCGGGCCGATCGTCGCCATCGGTCCGCGTCGACCGACCGGCCCTGGGACTTGGCGCGTGGTGGATGCCGCATGACCGACGCGACCATCCTCGCGATCTCGAGCACGTTTCCATCCCGAGCGGCCGCGGAGGCCTGCGGCCGCCGGCTGGTCGAGGCCGGTATGGCGGCCTGCGCGCAGATCGATGGGCCCGTGTCGAGCATCTACCGCTGGCGGCAGGCGATCGAGGCGGCGGAGGAGTGGCGGCTGACCTGCAAGACCGCCCTGCCGCTCGAGGCCGCGTGTGTGTCGGCGATCCTCGCGGCGCACGACTACGATCTTCCACAGGTCACGATCGCAAGGCTCGGAGCGTCGCCGGCGTATGCCGACTGGGTCCGCGGGAGCGTGGCCCACGCCTGAGTCGCCGAACCCGTGATGACGCCGCCGCTTTACGCCTTCGAGATTGCCCTCCGCGCCCGTCCTGACGCCGCCTTGGCCGGTCGCGACTTCGTCGACGCGTGGGGCACGTGGGCCACGCTCGACATTTGCAAGGATTCGCTCGCTGCGCCGATGGCCATCGGGTTCGACGACGCGTTCGAGCGGCTGGCCCTCATCGAGCGGATGTTCGCAGAACCGGATGGCTCGTTCGTCTGGGCATGTTCCGCCTCGCCGGCAACGCCCGGGGAGCCTCGCTGGCAGGTCGACGGCAACGCCTTCGACCGCGATGGCCGCGTGGTGCTGGTCGACCTGAAGGGCTCCTGCCCGGCCCCCGAGTTCGACCGGCTCCTCGCGGCATTCGGCTGGCCGGGCCAGCCGATGGCGATGGAACTCGTGCGCCCGGCCGTGGTCCTCGACGAGGCGACGTTTCGGCGGCACGCGGCGGCGCGGGCGAGTGGGCAGGGTGGCCGGCCGCCCCGGGATGCCTGACGGTGGGGTGGTGTCGGTTGTGCGGGCGGCACCCGGCCCGGCCCCGTCGCGAGGCTATGATCGACCGATACCGGAAAAGGACATGAAGCGGACGGATCGAGGCTCTTGGAAAGCGAGCGGAGCATGCTGATGCGGCGTTGTGGTGCGCGGTGCTGGGTTGTCGCCTTCGGGCTTGCGGCCCACTGGGCCGGTGTCGGGGCCCGGGCCGACCTGACGTCCGTGGAGGAGCAGGCGATCGCGAGCACCTACGGCAGCGGCGTGCACGCCTACTTTGCGGGCGACTTCGACCGCAGCTACGAGATCCTCTCGCAGGCGATCGAGGCCGGCACCGCCGACCCGCGGGCCTGGTACTTTCGCGGCCTCGCCGCCCTGAAACTCGGCCGCACCGACGAGGCCGAAGCCGATTTCGCATCCGGATCGAAGAAGGAATCGGACAACACGGGTGCCTGGGGCGTGGCCCGGTCGCTCGAGCGGGTGCAGGGATGCGACCGTGCCAAGCTGGAGCGCTACCGCGTGCGGGCGCAGGTGGCGTCGCTGCAGGAAGACCGCCGCCGGACCCGGCTGCGGTACCTCGGCGTCGAGTCGGCGGAGCCGGAAGTGCTCCGCGACCGCGTGCCGGAAACGGTGCGCCCACCGCTGCCGGGCCAGCCCTTCCAGGCACCGACGTCCGTCGAGGGCGAACCTGAGGCGCCAGCTCGCGTGGATGACGTGCCGGCGACCGCCCCGGCCGACGCGCTGCCTGCACCGCAGGACGAATCGGCGGATCCCGCCGAAGCCCCGATGAAACTCGGCGGCGAGACGACCGAACTCTGACGCCACGTCCGGGGCTCGGCGGTTGGCGAGCCTACGGGTCGTCGCGCCAGGCCGCGGCGGCCAGCGCGATCCAGCCGGCGATCAGCGCCGTACCGCCGAGCGGCACGATGGCTCCGAGGATCCGGATGCCCGAGAGCGACAGGGCGAGCAGGCAGCCGCTGAAGATCGCGATCCCGGCGAGAAACGCCCAGGCCACCCACGCGAGACGTCCGGCCACCGTCGGACGGGCCGTGCCCAGGCAGCCCACGGCGATCAGGGCCACCGCATGCACGAGGGCATAGCGGCAGCCCGTCTCCCACGTCTCGGCATGGCCGGTGGCTGCGAGGACGGCCTTCAGGCCGTGGGCACCGAAGGCTCCGGCGGCGACGGCCGCCGCGCCTACGAGCGCCCCCCAGGCGATGCACGACCGCGGGGTGAGGCTCACGGCGTCGGCGACGCCCCGAGGAGCTTCTGCTCCTCCTCGTCCTGGATGATGATCCGGGGCGTGACCATCAGCATCAGGCTGTCGGTGGTGCGACCGAGGCCCACGTTCTTGAAGAGCCGGTTGATGTAGGGAATCTTCGAGAGGATCGGCACGCCAAACTCGTTACGGCCCTCGCGGAGCCGCTTGATGCCGCCGAGCAGCACGGTGCCGCCGTCCGGCACGCTCACCGTGGTCGTGACGGTGGTGAAGAGGAACTCGGGCAGCTGGATCGTGGTGCCGTTGGACTGCAGCTCCAGCTCACCCGTGGCGGCCACGCCGTTGGTGACGCCGAGGAGGCCGTCCGCACCGGGCACCTTCACGTCGGCGCCGCTCTTCTCGTCGCTGGTCTTGGACTTGGTCGATCTCGATCCCTCGAACTGGAACTCCTCCACGCGGCCGATCTGCGAAAAGAAGGGGACGAGCGTGAGCCGCACGAACCGGCGGTCGTTGGACACCACCGCCTGCACGTTGACGGCCGTGCCCTCGTTGAGCACGGTGATCACCGGCTGCTGGGCGGCCGAGAAGTCGCCTACCACCGGCACCACCGCGGTCACGAACGGCCTCTGGCGGGTATCGGACACGAACGCCTGCTGACCGTTGAAAAGCGTCACCTTCGGCGCCTGCATGACGTTTGACCGGGTGTTGCCCTGCGCGGCCTGGATGAGGAAGTAGGCCTCGATGTCGGAAAGGATCGCGAACCCGAAGTTGGCGGCGCTGGTGGCCGGGTCGGGTAGGCCCGGGAGGGACGGCACGGTGGCGCTGCCGAAGCTGTTCTGCCGGAAGGGAATCGAGTAGAAGCTGCGGCCGATGGGCGTGGTGGCGCCTGCCGTGCCGCCTGTGCCACCCGTCCCTCCCGTGCCCCCGGCGATCGTGCCGCCGATGCCGGTGCCGCTGTTGTAGAGCGCCACGCCGGGATTGCCGGTGTTGTTGAGTCCGATCGTCTGCGACCGGCCGCCCTGCCTGGCGTTGATGCCCTCGGCGAACGGCGAGATCGAGCCGTTGCTCTGCGTCGGGATCGCCGTCATGTTGAGCGGCTCGTTGACGTTGGTCTGGATGTTGAAGTCGAAGTCGACGCCGATCCGCTCGAAGAACGTGTCGGCGAGGGTGATGAAGCGGACCTCGATCGTGACCTGGAGATCCTGCAGCCTGCGGAGCTGCTTGAGCAGGTTCTCGATCTCCTCGTGCACCTCCTGGGTCTGGCTCACGACGAGGCTGAGGCTCGTGTCGAACTGTCGGACGGCACCGGGCCCGCCCTGGGCGTCCCAGGTGGTCGGCTGCACGGTGCTGGTGATCAGGTCAATCAGTGGCTGGAAGTTGGCGAGGTTGCCGCCCGGCTGGGGCGGGCCGAATGGGATCGACGGGGTCGATCCGGTCACCGGCGGGCCGCCGGTACCGAGCTGGGCCAGCGAGCCGGCGTCGAGGGCCGCACCGCCGGCTGCGCGGCCGGCCGGGGCCACGCCTGCCGGCGGCGGGCCGACCTGCACGGCGAGGTTGGCCCGCGAGGCGACCTGCGAGTAGCCGTCGCGGAGGGCGCCGGTGATGCCGAGCCCGTCCGAGGTGAAGTTCGGGATCGGCAGCACGAGGTCGGCCACCGGATAGCTGACCGCGTACACCTCGCCCTTGATCAGGCGGGGGCTCGTCACCTTCAGCACCTCGTCCTTGACGACGTAGCCGAGGTGCAGCGGCTCGAGCAGCAGCTTGAGAGCGCTCTTCAGCGAGATCGGTTGGTCGAGCGTGAGCGTCACGGGGATGTCGCTGCGGACCGCCTCCTCGTCGAGCCCCACCATGTCGATGTGGATCGCGACGTCGGCCTGCTTGGCCAGCGCGTCGATCACCACGGCCAGCGGCTGGTCGCGGTAGGTCGGCTTGACCGGCTTGTCGAGCTTCTTCTGGATCAGCATCTCGGCGGCGCTGGCCCGCGAACGGCCCTCGGCCGCGAGCTGGGCCCGTGACTTCGTCAGCTGCTCCCAGTTCTTCGTGTCCGGAAACTTGATCGGTCCGGCGAACGGCGTCGCCGAGCCCTCGACGTCCTCGGCCACGTCGAGGAAGCCCGTCTGCCGCTCACCGTCGATCGACCGCTGCGCGTCGAGCCGCCGGATCATCCGGCTCTGGGCGAGGAGCTGCCGCACCACGGCGTTGTCGGGGGCGAGCTGGCCGGCCTTCTTCGCCACCGCCTCGGCCTCCGCGAACCGCCGCTCGTCGACCAGCTCGTTGTATTCCTCGACCAGCATGGCGATGCGCTGGTCGACCTCGACCTTCTGCGCCCGATCACGGTCGACCCGGGCCTCGACTGCGGCGGCCTGCTTCTCCATGGCCAGCTCGTTGCGCCGCTTGCCCGTGGACTCCTCGATGTCGACACGGGTTCGCTCGATGCGGCGGAGCATCTGCGTCCTGGTCTCCTCAGGGATCGGCTCGTCGGCCACCCGCTTGGCAACCGCGTCGAGCAGGTCGAGCGCGTCGGCCGGAGACTTCTGAGAGAGCCGCTTGGCCTCGAGCTGCCGGGCGGCGACCTCCGCGGAGATGCGGGCGACGAGCAGGCCGTCGGCGGCGGTATCCGGCCCGGCGCCCGCGGGCCTGGTGGCGACCGGGGGCGAAGCGGGCC
>JBJTRH010000070.1:0-6577 GCA_046076065.1 Planctomycetaceae bacterium
TCCTCGCCGGCTCGGCCCTCGACTGCATCGGCGTGCAGCCGGTGCTCGACGCCGTGGCCTGGTACCTGCCCAGCCCGGCCGACGTGCCGCCGGTGCAGGGCCTCGATCCGGCCGCGAAGACGCCCACCACGATCACCCGGAAGCCCGACCCGAAGGAGCCGTTCTGCGGCCTCGTGTTCAAGATCATCGCGGAGAAGCACGGCGACCTGTCGTTCGTCCGCGTCTACTCCGGCACGCTCAAGGCGGGGAGCCGGGCCTGGAACCCGCTCAAGCAGAAGAAGGAGAACATCGCCCAGCTCTGGCACGTGCAGGCCGACCGCCGTGAGCAGATCGACGAGGCCTGCGCCGGCGACATCGTGGGCGTGATCGGCCCGCGGGCGAGCGTCACGGGCGACACGCTCTGCGATTCCGCCGCCCCGATCGTGCTCGAGACGATCCAGTTTCCCGAGACCGTGATCTCGATGGCGATCGAGCCCGACACGAGCCTCGAGCGGAAGAAGCTCGCCGACACGCTCGAGATGATGAAGCGGCAGGATCCCACCTTCCGGGCGATCGAGAGCGAGGAGACGGGCCAGACCCTGATCTCGGGGATGGGCGAGCTTCACCTGGAGGTGATCCGCCACCGGCTGGAGCGAGACTTCAATCTCAAGTGCCGCGTGCACAAGCCACGAGTGAGCTACAAGGAGACGCTGGGCAAGGCTGTGACGGTGAGCGGGGAGGCCAATCGCCAGGTGGCCGGCCAGACGCTCGTGGCCACCGTCACGCTCCGGGCCGAGCCGACGGAGACGCAGGCGCCCGTCGCGGTGGAGCAGGGCTGGTTTCCGGAGAGCGAGGCCTTGGCCGCGATCGCCGCGACCATGACGCAGTCGGTCCGCGAAAGCGCCGAGCGGGGCGGCCTCAAGGGCTGCCCGTTGTGGGGCGTGCGGATCGTGGTGCTCGAGAGCCCGATCCCCGATCCGCCGCCGGGCGACGTGGCCATCCGGATCGCCGCCGCCGACGCCATCGAGGCCATGCTCTCCGCCGCAGGCACGGTGCTGCTCGAGCCGGTGATGCGGGTGGAGGTGAGTGTGCCGGAGGAGCATCTCGGCGACGTGATCAACGACCTCCAGCAGCGGCGGGCGATCATCACCGCCACGGAAATCCGCGGCCCGGCGACGGTGCTCACGGCTGAGGCGCCGCTGGCGAGCATGTTCGGCTACTCGGCCGCCGTGCGGAGCGTGAGCCAGGGCCGCGCGAGCTTCACGATGGCCCCGCTGAAGTACGGCCCCGCGCCGGCGGAAACGGCCGAGGCCTTCGTGTAGCGCTCGGGGCTGCCCGTGCCCGTCGCCGGACGTTCGCCGGGCTCGGGGCTGCCCATGCCCATCGCCGGACGTTCGCCGGGCTCAGGGCTGCCCATGCCCGTCGCCGGACGTTCGCCTCGGCCTTCCGGGCCGAGGCTCACTGCATGTCCGCTTCGCTTCGGCATCCTGCCTGCGCTCGCTCCCATAGCCCGGCTCTCGGGCACGGGCAGCCCCTCGCTGAGTTGGTTTTGGGCACGGGTAGCACCTCGCTGAGTTGGTTTGGGGCTTGGGCAGCCCCTCGCTCACCCCATCAGGAAGGATGATCTGGGATCACGGCACGCTCATTCGGTGTGGGGGAGGCTGTGAGCGGTTTCTCTGGCATGCGGCCCGGTTTTTTCGGCGTGTTGACAGCCGCTCGCGGCAGATTTAGATTTCGCGTCTCGCCGCAGTTCTGCCCGCCGGCCTCGGTTTTTCCGGGTTTTCGCGTGGGCAGGCTTGGAATCCGGCCTCTTTGGAGGCTGCTTTTCGGCCCGGACACGATATCCGTCGAGGATATTCGAAAGTCTGGCTGCGAATCGAACGATGCAGATGGTCCGGGATCGCGTTGCCGTCCCGTGCCGTCGGCGACAGGTTTTTTGGGAGTATTGCCGTGGCCGGGCCGACACAGGAAATCATCCGCATCCGCATGGAGGCCTACGACCATGCCGTGCTCGACCAGAGTGCGGCCGAGATCGTGGATACCGCGAAGCGGACCAACTCCGAGGTGCATGGCCCGATTCCGCTCCCCACCCGGGTGGAGCGGTACACCGTGCTCTCCAGCCCGCACATCGACAAGAAGGCCCGCCAGCAGTACGAGATTCGCACGCACAAGCGCGTGATCGACATCATTCAGGCGACGGCCAAGACGATCGAGGCGCTCAACAAGTTGAGCCTGCCGGCGGGCGTCGACATCAAGATCAAGGCTTCTTCGAGGTAAGCGGCCGGCGGCCTCGGCCGCCGGCGACTCACGGGTTGTATCGCAGGGTTCATCACAGGAGCGCACGACAGGGCATGCTTGGAAGGCGGTGCGGGTAAGGCTGGAAACGAACGTTTCCTTCGCTCCCGCAGCCAACGGCTTCGAGCGTGAACGCGAGGCATCGGACCGGAGTCGCCTTCGAGGTGGCCCCGAGGGACGGTGTCGCGACGGCGATCATCAATGACGACAGCAGCAAAAACGACGGACAAGCAGGGGCGCAAGGGCCTGCTGGGCCGCAAGGTCGGGATGACGCAGGTGTTCGACGCCGACGGAGCCGCGGTGCCCGTCACCGTGATCGAAGCCGGCCCGTGCCCGGTGATGCTCGTTCGCTCCCCCGATCGCGACGGCTATGCGGCCGTGCAGATCGGCTTCCTCGACAAGCCGCGGCGGCTCGCCAGCAAGAGCGTTCGCGGGCAGGTGGCCAAACTCGACAGCCGGCGGGCCAAGCGGCGCGGTTAGGCCGGCGTCGCCGTGGTGCCGAAGGCCGATTGCGAGCCGAAGCGGTTCGTCCGCGAACTCCGCGGTGCCTACGAGGGGGTTGAGGTCGGGCAGGTGCTCACGGTCGACCTCTTCGAGGGTGTCGAGTTCGTCGACGTCACCGGCACCACCAAGGGCCGCGGCACCGCGGGCGTGATGAAGCGGCACGGCTTCAAGGGACAGCGTGCCAGCCACGGCGTGAAGAAGGTGCACCGCCACCAGGGCGGCACGAGCATGAACACCTCGCCGGCCCGCGTGTTCAAGGGCAAGCGGATGGCCGGCCGCTACGGCAACGAGCGGTCGACGATGCGGAACGTGAAGCTCGTCCGCATCGACAAGGAGAACAATCTCCTCGTCATTCGGGGAGCGGTGCAGGGGCCGATCGGCGCCTACGTCACAGTGATGCAGACCAACAAGATCCGCAAGGTCGGTGGCCCGGCGGCCCCGACCGGCAAGAAGAAGGCTGGTGGCAAGTGAACATCGCCGTCTACGACATGGCCGGCAAGCAGGTCGGCTCCTACGAGATCGATCCCGCCGAACTCGCTCCGCGCGTCAGCAAGCAGCTCCTTCACGACGCGGTCGTGATGTACCAGGCCAACCAGCGTCAGGGCACGCAGAAGACGAAGACCCGCGGCGAGGTGGCTGGGTCGACCCGCAAGCTCTACAAGCAGAAGGGCACGGGCAACGCCCGTGCCGGTGCGAGGCGGAGCGGTACGCGGCGTGGCGGTGGTCACATCTTCGCCAAGCGGCCGCGCGACTTCGGCTGGCGGATGCCCCGCAAGGCCCTTCAGCAGGCCGCGCGGATGGCGCTGGCCTCGCGGATCGCCGACGACGAGGTCAAGCTCATCGACGCCCTGCCAGTGACGGCCCCCAAGACCTCCGTCGTGGCCGGCATGCTCAAGAAGCTGGGCCTCGACGAGCGGACGGTGCTGGTGGCGCCCGAGAAGCACGACGCCAACCTCTGGAAGAGTGCCCGCAACATCGACGGCGTGTCGGTGGCGCCGGTGTCGGACCTCAATGCGTGGTCGATCCTCACGCCGCGATCGATCCTGATGACCCGTGCCGCGATCGACGCCTTCCGGGCCTCGGCGGCGTCGGCAGCCAAGCCGGCCGCGTCCGCGAAGAAGAAGGCCGTCAAGAAGCCGTCGGCGCGGGCTGCGAAGAAGGAGGCGAAGTAGCCATGTCCGTTCCCGTTCCTCCCCCTCCCGCGTTTTCGCCGCGTCTGGCGCCGCATCAGGTGATCGTTCGCCCGCTCGTGACCGAGAAGGGCGTGCACCGTGCGAACCGCTACAACGCCTATTCCTTCGAGGTGGTCGGCGAGGCCACCAAGGCCGACATCCGCCGGGCCGTCGAGGAGATGTTCAACGTCAAGGTCGAAAAGGTCGCCGTGCAGAACCGCGTGGGCAAGATGCGTCGAAGCCGCGTCCGCCGCACCAGCACGAAAGCCTGGAAGAAGGCGATCGTGACCCTCAAGCCCGATTCGAAGATCAACCTGTTCTGAAGCGGCTACGCCGCTCCCCGTCGAGTACGAAATCAGCCATGGGCATTCGCACCTACAACCCGACGAGTCCCGGTCGCCGCGGCGCGAGCGTTTCCGACTTCGCCGAACTGACCCCGGGCGCCGACGCTCCGAAGGGGCTGAGGGTTCGCAAGAAGAAGAAGGGCGGCCGCAACAACCAGGGCAAGATCACCGCCCGCCACCGGGGCGGTGGTCACATGCAGCACTATCGTCTCGTCGACTTCCGGCGGAACAAAGACGGCGTGCCCTGCACCGTGCACTCGATCCAGTACGATCCCAATCGCACCTGTCGTGTGGCGCTATTGCACTACGCGGACGGCGAGAAGCGATTCATCCTTGCGCCCGAGGGGCTCAAGGTGGGCACGACGCTGCTGAGCGGTGAGACGGCTCCGCCCGATGTCGGCAACTGTCTTCCGATGTCGGCGATTCCGCTCGGCATGCAGATCCACAACATCGAGTTGCAGCAGGGACGTGGCGGCCGGCTCTGCCGATCGGCCGGGTCGTCGGCGGTGCTGGTTGCCCGCGAGGCCCAGTGGGCGCAGATCACGCTGCCCTCGGGCGAGATTCGCCGGGTTCCGGCCGCGTGCCGGGCGACCGTCGGCGCGATCGGCAACTCGGAGCACATGAACGTCGTGCTCGGCAAGGCCGGGCGGTCACGCTGGATGGGCATTCGGCCGCACGTCCGTGGCACGGCCATGAATCCGATCGACCATCCGCACGGCGGTGGTGAAGGTCGCACCAAGGGCGGTCGGCACCCCGTCAGCCCGACGGGCAAGAGCGCCAAGGGCGGCGGCACGCGGAAGCCGCGGAAGCCGTCCGGTGCAGCCATCATTCGCCGCCGCAAGAGCCGTCGCTACGGTCAGCTGAAACTGAGGTAATCCATGGGACGCAGTGCCAAAAAGGGGCCGTACGTCGACCCCCGCGTGTTCGAGAAGGTCGAGGCCCAGCTCGCCAGCGGCAAGCGGGATCCGATCAAGACGTGGTCGCGTTCGTGCACGATCGTGCCGGAGTTCATCGGCCTGACGTTCATGGTGCACAACGGCAAGCAGCACGTGAAGGTTTTTGTGACGGAGGACATGGTGGGCCACAAGCTCGGCGAGTTCTCTCCGACGCGGACGTTCCGTGGACACGGCGGCAAGGTGAAGGAGGCGCCCGCGGGCAAGTGACCGCGACGGCAAGGTGACCCATGGCCTACACAGCAACCCACAAATACGCCCGCATCAGCCCCCGCAAAGTGCGGGCGCTGGCCGATCTCGTTCGCGGCAAGTTCGCCGACGAGGCGCTCGACATTCTCCGCTTCCAGCCGCACCGCGGCGCCCGGATGCTCGAGAAGGTGATCAAGAGCGCGCTCGGCAATGCCGAGCACCAGCAGGCCCCTGGCATGGATGACCTTGTGGTCGTCGATGCCCGCATCGACGGCGGGCCGATGTTCAAGCGGATTCGGCCGCGAGCTCGCGGGATGGCGTTCGGAATCAAGCGGCGGATGTCCCACATCAAGGTGTCGCTCGACACCGCGGTGGCGGCGTCCGTTCTGCCCGCGGATGGAGCGAAGGAGTAGTCATGGGTCAGAAAGTCCATCCCACCGGGTTTCGCACGGGCATCACCGAGCCGTGGAAGAGCCGCTGGTATGCCTCCAAGAAGGACTTCAAGGACCTTCTCCTCGAGGACGTGAAGGTCCGGAAGTTCCTCAAGACGAAGTACCGTGCCGCAGCGATTCCGAAGGTCGAGATCGAGCGGACCCGGGACGAGGTGAAGGTGATCCTTCACTGTGCCCGTCCCGGCGTGATCATCGGCCGGAAGGGCCAGGAGGTGGATCGTCTGCAGGACGAACTCCAGGAGCTGCTCGGGCGACGGGTGAATCTCAAAGTCGAGGAGGTCGGCCATCCGGAGATCCAGGCCCAGCTGATCGCCGAGGACATCGCCGATCAGCTCACGAAGCGGGCTGCTTTTCGCCGCACGCTCAAGCGGGCGCTCGAGACGACCATGGGCGCTGGAGCGAGGGGCGTGAAGATTCAGCTGGCCGGTCGTCTCGGCGGGGCGGAAATGTCGCGGTGCGAGAAGGCGATCGCCGGTTCGATGCCGCTCTCCACGCTCCGCGCGAAGATCGACTACGGGTTCTGCGAGGCTCCCACGGCGCAGGGCAATATCGGGATTCAGGTGTGGGTCAACCAAGGCATGTACGAGGAGACTGGCGATGGCGCTGATGCCCAAGAGGGTCAAGCACCGAAAAAGCCAAAGAGGTCGTATAAGAGGTGACGCCTCCCGCGGGAATCGCGTCGTCTTCGG
>JBJTRH010000071.1:0-19044 GCA_046076065.1 Planctomycetaceae bacterium
GTCGGCAGTCGTGCCGTAGGGTTCGATGCGGTTCGCCTTGCAGAGGTGCTCGAGGAGGTGGTCGCCGCCACGCAGGGCGCACGAGACCGAGCGGCAGACGAACGCACGGACCTTGCCGTGCGGCTTCTCCTGGTGGAAGAACTGGTAGAAGGTGAGGGCGTCCTGGACCTCCGCCGGGGCGAGGCCGAGCACCGCGGCGATCTCGGAGACGGCTCCGAGCGGCACGTGGCGGAGCTCCGCGTTGACGATGTGGAGCGCAGGCAGCGTGAGGGCCTGGCGGTTCGGATACCGCGGCGCGAGAGCCTCGATCTTCGCCACCATCTCGTCGGTGAGGTACGTGCGGCCGGGGGCGATCATCGGTCGAGCTCCGCGGCGATGATGTTGAGGCTGCCGAGCACGGCCACCACGTCGGAGAGCGTGTGGCCGCGGATCAGCTGCGGGAAGAGCGCGAAGTGGAGCAGGGCCGGCGGCCGGCAGCGGGCCCGGTAGGCCGTCTCGTTGCCGTCGCCGACGATGTAGAAGCCGAGTTCGCCGTTGGGCGCCTCGACCGCCGCGTACGACTCCTCGTGCGGCACCTCGAAGCCCCGGTTGGCCATCGAGAGCTCGAAGTGCGAGATCGTGCCCTCGATCGACGAGTAGACCTGCTGCTTCGTGGGCCGCGACACCCGCTGGTCGATGCTCACGTTGACGTCGCCGGACGGGAGATTCTCGAGGGCCTGAGCGACGATCTTCAGGCTTTCCCGCATCTCTTCCATCCGCACGAGGTATCGGGCGTAGCAGTCGCCGGCCGTCGCGCAGCAGACCTTGAAGTCGAGGTCGCCGTAGGCCAGGTAGGGCTCGTCCTTGCGGAGGTCGCGGGTCACGCCGCTGGCCCGCGCCACGGGCCCGGTGGCGCCGGCGGCGATCGCCTCGTCTTTCGTGAGCACGCCCACGCCCTTCGTGCGGTCGACGAAGATCCGGTTCCGCGTGAGCAGCCGCTCCATGTCGTCGAGCGTCTTGGGAAACGTCCGGAGAAACGCCCGGATCTTCTCGATCACCAGCGGCGTGAAGTCCTGGGAGACGCCGCCGACCCGCGTGTAGGAGTTGGTGAACCGCGCCCCGCAGAGCGTCTCGAAGATGTCGTAGATCACTTCCCGCTGGTAGAAGCCGTACAGGAAGAAGGTGAAGGCGCCGGTGTCGAGGCCCACCGCGCCGTTGCAGAGCAGGTGATCGCTGATCCGAGCGAGCTCCGCGATGATCGTGCGGATGAAGGTGCACCGCGGCGTGAGTTCGATGCCCAGCAGCGTCTCCACCGCGTGGTGCCAGGCCACGTTGTTGGCCATCGGCGAGATGTAGTTCATCCGGTCCGTCACGGTGACGTACTGGTTGAACGTGAGGTGCTCGCCGATTTTCTCGAAGCCCGAGTGCAGGTAGCCCATCTCGGGCATCGCGTCGACCACCCGCTCGCCATCGAGCTTCAGCACCAGCCGCAGCGTGGTGTGCGTGGCCGGATGCTGGGGCCCGAAGTTGAGCGTCCAGAGGTAGTCCTCGGAGCGGGCGCCCGCCTCGGGACCGGTCGTGTCGAAGGTGGCGATCGACATGGGCTAGCTGTGGTCGCGGGTGATGACGGGGAAGTTGTGCCGCTCGCCGCGGCCCTGGAGCGGATAGTCCTTGCGGAGCGGATGGGCCGCGAACTCCTCGGGCATGAGCAGCCGGCGGAGATCGGGGTGGCCGGCGAAGCGGATCCCGAACATGTCCCAGACCTCGCGTTCGAGCCAGTTGGCCGCCGCCCAGAGCGGGACCACGGTCCGCACCGTCGGGTCCGGATCGTCGACGAACACGCGGATCGTGAGCCGCTGGTTGGTCGTCGTGGAGGCGAGCAGGTAGACGAGGCCGTAGCGGTGCTTGGCGTCGCGGTCGTCGAGGTAGTCGACGCACGTCACGTCGACGAGCAGGTCGAAGCCGTGCTCCTTCAGCCAGGCGAGCACGTCGAACGACATCGCCGCCGGCACGACCACGCGGGTCTGGCCACGGAACACGCTGGTGTCCAGACTCCCGAACCGGTCGGCCAGGGAGGCGAGCACGTCGTCGACGGATGGTGGTGTGGGAGGCATTGGGTTGGCGGGAATGGTCACGAGCCGGAGGTGATGGCCTCGGCGGCGGCGGCGAGTTCCCGCTGCAGCACCGGGTTACGGGAGACATCGATCGTGACGGGCCCGGTGATCTCGACGAGCGCCCGCTTCCGCAACTGGCGGCCCGACGTGTCGAACTCGCGGCCGGTGATCGTGCCCTCCCGCTGGATCTTGTCCTGGAGGTCGATGATCGCCTGGATCAGCTGCTCGGGCCGCGGCGGACAGCCGGGCACGTACATGTCGACGGGAATGAAGCGGTCGACGCCCTGCACGACCGCGTAGGTGTCGAACACGCCGCCAGTGCTCGCGCAGGCGCCCATCGAGATGCACCACTTGGGCTCGTGCATCTGCTGCCAGATCCGCTGGAGCACCGGCAGCATCTTCATCACCACGCGGCCGGCGACGATCATCAGGTCGCACTGCCTGGGGCTGAAGCGGAACACCTCGGCGCCGAAGCGGGCCAGGTCGTGCTTGCTCGCGCCGGTGGCCATCAGCTCGATGCCGCAGCAGGCCGTCGCGAAGGGCATCGGCCAGAGGCTGTTCTTGCGGCACCAGTTGGCCAGCGCGTCGAGCCGGCTCACGACCACGTTCTCAGGCAGCTCGATCCGACCACCCGATCCGGAAGGCATCAACGCCATCGGAACACCCCTTTTCTCCAGTCGTAGGCGAAGCCGACGATCACCAATGCGATGAAGGCCATCGCGGCGGCGAACACCAGTCCGCGCGAGGACACGAGGCCGCCTGCCACCGCCCCGTCGATGCCAGCCGCCGAACGGCTCGCGACGGCCCACGGGTACAGGAACAGGAGTTCCACGTCGAACACGAGGAAGGTGATCGCCACGAGGTGGAAGCGAACGTCGAACCGCCGGCGTGTGTCGTGGACCGGGTCCATGCCGCTCTCGTAGGGCATCTCCTTGACGGCCCCGCTCCGCCGCGGGCCGACCAGGCTGGCGAAGACGACCAGCCCGACCGACACGGCCGCCGCGATCGCGACGAACAGCAGGACCGGGAGGATCGCGTCCATCAGGGCCTCGGGCGGGCGGAGTTCCAGGCAGGGGGCGGTTTTCGGCCGCAGAAACCGACTTCGTGAAATTCGTCACGAAGTCGGCCCTGAAAAAAGCCGGGGGCTTTTCAGCCCTCCGGCCCGACCGAGACCGTGCAAGTTATACCGGCCACGTTTCCGGGCGACGAGTCGGATCGCTTTCCCCCCGGGCGAAGGGCGGTTTCGGCCAGCCCGTCAGCCGCACCGCGCGAGATGGCACCGCACGAGACTGGCGTCGTAGCCCGGGACCCGGTCGAGCTCGGCCAGCACCCGCCGCAGATCCACTCCGTAGTGGTTGATCCGCAGGAGTCCGACCTTCACGAACGGCACGCCGGCTTCGAGCAGCCGCCACCAGACGAGTTCGCTCGGGTTGTGCGGCACCCGCCGGCCCTTGCGGACCACCCGCCACGAGCGGGCCGGCTCCCTGAGTGAGACCTCCGGAAGCAGTTCGGCGAACCCGATCGGCGGCGCCAGGCCCGCGTCGTAGATCCCCGCGACGGCCATGCCCGCCTCTGCGACCGCCCGCGACAGGCCCACCTCGTATCGCTCGATCACATCCTGTTTGGAGGCCTGCGGCCTGACGGCTGCCCAGAATCGCTCGTAGACATCCGATGCGAGCAGCCGACGCCGCATCCCGAAGAACCACGTCTGCACGTGCCGGAGGCGCGGACCGCCTCGCCGCGCGGCCTGCTCGGAGACGACCATGCCCCAGAGGTCGGCTCCGGCCGTCCGCGGATTTGCGAGCGTCGGCCCGAGATCGGTCAACGGCCCGTAGACGCTGTCGTTCACGCACAGCACTTCCCCGTAGGCGCCGCGGTCCAGCGAGGCGAGGCCGTCACGCCAGGCGCCGAAGTCGTAGCCGGAGTTGGGACGCGGCAGATAGGCGTCGACCATCGCGGCCGCCTCGCGGGGCAGGGGGGCCGGCCCGCCGTTGGACACGAGCACGAGCCGTCCGCAGTGCCGCCGGTATTCCCGCAGTGCGTGGATGACGTGCGGATCGAGCCTGTGCTCGGCGTCGAAGTGGGCGAACACGATGGCGCGAGAGGTCGGTTCGCACGCGCCGGGCGAGGATGGGTCGCCGTTCACCGCAGCGTCTCCGCGTCTCAGGCCGCCCACCGCCGCGGCACGCCGCCGCCAAGCCGCGCCCGGAGCTGGGCGATGCGATGATGCGGGACCCCGTCGGTCGCGTGCCCTTCGGCCGCCTCCAGCAGGTCGGGGATGGCGCGGAGCGTGGCCGCGGCCGCCGCGGTGTCGCCGGCAGCCAGCTGCCGTTCGGCGGTGCGGATGGCCGATGCCGCATGCCAGCGGATGCTGGCGGCGAGCGTGGAGGACCGGATGGAGTCGGGCAGGGACAGCGCGTTGAGGCGGATCGCCCTGGCCATGTCGGGCCACACCGCCCCGGTGGCGAACAGCCGCGTGGTCTCGTTCGCAACGTGGCGGCGGTAGGTGGCGAGCGTGCGCGGCTCGTACCACACGTCGAAGTGGCCGGCGATGCGCACCCACATCTCCCAGTCGACGGCGTGGCAGAGCTCCGGGCGATAGCCCCCGAGCGTTTCGTAGGTGCTGCGGGCCACGACCGCCGCGGGCGTCTGCACCCGCTGTCGCTCGGCGATCCGCGGCAGCCACTGGCCGATCACGCCGGCGAGCCAGCGCTGACGGGACGTTCGCTTGATGAGCCGGCCTTCGTCGTCGATGATCCGGCTGCGGCAGAACGCCATGCCGACGTGTGGCTGCGCCTCGAAGCCGCGGTCGATCCGGACGTAGAAGCCGGTGTGGATCGCATCGTCCTGGTGCAGGAGGTGCACCAGCTCGCCCCGGGCGAGTTCGATCGCCCGGTTCCAGTTGCCGCTCAACCCCAGTCGCCGGGCGTTGGCGACGAACTCGATGCGGCCGGACGGGTCGATCGTCCGGATCAGCCGTTGCACGTCGACCGTCCGCGATGCGTCGTCAACCACCGCGAGTTGCATCCGGTCGGGACCAGGTGCCTGCTGGAGCACTGAGTTCAGGGCGGCGAGCAGCTTGTCGTCTGGCTCGCAGGTCGGGACCATGACCGAGAATCGCGGCCGTCGACCGGCATTCCGCACCGGTGCCACGGCGGGTGGAGTGGCGGCGAGGAGTGGGGGACGGGATGTGGGCATGACGTCGCGCGGAACCGAGGCGGCCGCACCGGGGAGGCGATGCTTGGGCCCGGAGCAATACCGCGCCGACCGGTCCGGGGACAGACCGTGCCGAAGCCGTAAGCCTCGACGTGCCGCGCATGGCACCAGCCGCGGGCTTGCCGTGCTTGGGCAGATTGCCCGGTTTGCCGAGCCGGGCGGCCAGGACCGGTTCAGCCGCTGGTCAGAAGCTGCCGACGTTGAAGTTCACGTAGGCACCCCACGGCCCGACACCGACGCTCATCCCCGAGCCCTTCGCATCGGAGAAGGGCGGCTTGCCGCCGCCCTGGCTCTGCCCTCGGTAGGGCGAGAACGACGCGCCCGCGGCGGACCGTGAGGCTGCGGCATTGGAGGCAGCCGCCGTCGCCTGCCGCGCGGCCTGGGCCATGTCCACCATCTGCTGGCGGGTCTGGTCGGCAGCCGCCTGCCGCTGGGCGAGCGACGCCCGCATCTGCTCGATCTTGTTGATCTCCTGCTGCAGCTGGGCGCTCGACATCTGCACCACGTTGGGCACGTCCTTGAGCACCGCAGACCGCTTCTGGTCGGACATCACGGAGAGGTACTGCCCGAGCCATTGCTTCGCATCCCGGGCCTCGGGGGTGTCCATGACCTTGAACTTCGCGTCGAGGTCGTCGAGCAGGTAATCGAGCTCATACGACGACATCGCTGCGACGCGACGATTGAAGTCGACCTTGATGTTGTGCACTTCCTGCGGCGAGTAGATCTGCTGCGTCGAAAGCCACTCACCGAGTTCGAAGATCGCCCGCCGCCAGCGGGCGCTGTTCATGATCTCCGCCTTGCGGGCGAGATCGCCGTCGTCCTCGTCGGGCTTGGCCGCTGCGGGCTGCGCCGGCGTCGCCGCCGCTTGCTGGCCTTGGGCGGTCGCGGACGGAATCGCGAGGCATGCGGCTGCAAGAGTGGACAGCACGATGCGAATGGGAAGCCGAGTCAGGTTCGTGAGCATGATGCAGCCGGGCTCTAGCGAGCCCCCTCGGAGGTTCCAGTACCGGGCTTGCGGACCAGGGTCATGTTGACCTGCGGCATGTGCTCACCGCCCACGTGCGTGGGAAGCGAACGCCACACGCAGCGGTCCTTGCCGTCATACGAGTAGATGTTGAGCGACGAGGTCTGCGTGCCGTCGGGAAGCACGGCGGTGGTGCGAGCCACCCAGGAGCCGTCATCGCGAGACCACGCCGCCTCACCGTGGCCGCCGTCGGAACTGAACACCCACGAATGGATGCTCTTCGAGAGCGGATCCCAGCCGATCCGCTGGGTCACGTGGATCGCTGCATCGGCGGCGACACCGGGCGGGGTGATCTTCATGTCGCGGAGCAGAAATGTTTTCGTGGGGTTCCAGCGGACGCTCATCTCGATCGTCGGCTTGCCCTCTGCCTTTGTCGCGGTCGCGTCGTCGGCCACGGTCCAGTCGCCCACCATCCAGGCCAGGTCGGCGAGCGTTTCGGCCCCCGCCGGAATCGCGCCGCGGGCCTCGCGGAGCACCGCAAGCCGCCAGGCGCTATCCTGCCGGACCCAGATCGCCGAGAAGCGCCCCTTTTCAGCGGTGGAACTGCCCGGCAGGACGACCTCCACGGCCCCGTCCTCGATCGCCACGTCGGCCTCCAGGAACCGCAGCGACGTCTCGGTGATCTTGAAGGATGGCGCGGTGCCCTTTGGCGCATCCGCTGAAGCCGGCTCCAGCACCTCGACGGTCTCACGCCCCTTCAGGACATTGCCGGCGGCGTCGACGATGTCGCCGTCGGCCGTCCAGATCGCGGCCAACGCCTTGCCGTCGCCTCGCTCGAGTGCCTGCTTGTAGGCGGCGCTTGCGGCGCGGATCGCCTCGGCGTCTGCGGAGGCATCGGCGCCGCGGACGACCGGGCACGCGACCGCGGTCACGACGAGAATCGCAGAGTAGACGAGTCGATCGGACCGCGATGACTTCGGCATGGTTCACCGGAAGGGGATGGAAGCAAGTCTCCAGATTTTACCACGGCCGCAGGGCTAGGAAAGCGGCTCGACGGATTGTTTGGTAGGGTTTCCCGCCATGACGGGCCACGTCCCCCTGCTCGCCGATCTCGTTCGCCGCCCGAGCGTCAATCCGATGGGCCGCGACGTCTCCGGCCCGGAGTATCTCGAGGGACGTGTCGCCGACTTTCTCGTGCAGCGGTTCACGTCGCTGGGCCTTCCCTGGGCCCGGCAGCCGGTGTCGCCGGGCCGCGATAACGTGCTCGTCCGCCTCGAGGCCACGGTGCCGCGGGCACCGGTGCTGCTCTGGGATGCCCACCAGGACACCGTGCCGGTGGAGAACATGACGATCGAGCCGTTCGTGCCGGTCGTGCGGGACGGGCGAATGTATGGCCGCGGCACCTGCGACGTGAAGGGAGGCATGGCATCGATGGTGGCGGCCATCGAGCGACTGTTGACGCATCGTGGGGAGCGGATGGCCACGATCGTCTTCTCGGCGACCGTCAACGAGGAGTTTGGCTTCTCAGGGGCCAGGGCACTGGCGAGGCTGTGGGGGTCGTCGACGGCCGACGCTCCCACGACGGATGCCGCGGCTCACAAGGTTCTCGGTCACAAGCCGGCCTTGGCGATCGTCGCGGAGCCGACGGGGCTCGACCTCGTGATGCAACACAAGGGGGCGATCCGCTGGCGGATCCGCGTGCACGGCCGCGCCTGCCACAGTGCCTTCCCGGAGCAGGGCTCCAACGCCATCTACCCGGCGGGTCGTGTGATCCTCGCGCTCGAGGCGCTCGCTTGCGACCTGCTCACGCGGCATGCCGACCATCCCTGCGGCCCGCCCACGCTCAACCTCGGCACGATCCGCGGCGGCGCGGGCGTGAACCTGGTGCCGGATCTCACGGTGCTCGAGGTGGAGCGGCGGGTGCTGCCCGGTGAGTCGCCCCACGAGGCGCGGGCCGAGGCGATCGCCCGGATCACGGCCGCCTGCGGCGATGCGCGGATCGAGCACGACGAACCGTTTCTCGAGAGCGGAGGCCTCGCCGATGCCACGGGCGACACCAAGGCCGCCCCCTGGGTCGAGAAACTCGCCACGGCGGCCCGCGATCACGGCGCGACGGCCGCCCGCACGGCCGCCCGCTACGGCACCAACGCCAGCATCTTCACCGCGGCCGGCGTTCCAAGCGTCGTGTTCGGCCCCGGATCGATCGCCCAGGCCCACACCGCGGATGAATGGATCGACCTCGCCCAGGTCGGGGCTGCCGCCGAGATCCTCGCGGGCTTGGTGGCCGGCGGCTGATTGGTACAACATCGCCACAGTCACCCCGCAGGAGTTGCGAGCATGGCAGGCAAGATCAAGGTCAAGAACCCGGTCGTCGATCTCGACGGCGACGAGATGACGCGGATCATCTGGCAGTTCATCAAGGACAAGCTGATCCTGCCCTACCTCGACCTCGAGATCCGCTACTACGACCTCTCGATCGAGAACCGCGACGCCACCGCCGACCAGGTGACGGTCGACGCCGCCAACGCGATCAAGGAATGCGGCGTGGGCGTGAAGTGCGCCACGATCACACCGGACGAGGCCCGGGTGAAGGAGTTCGGCCTCAAGAGCATGTGGAAGAGCCCCAACGGCACGATCCGCAACATCCTCGGGGGGGTGATCTTCCGCGAGCCGATCATCATCAGGAACATCCCGCGGCTCGTGCCCGGCTGGACGAAGCCGATCGTGGTGGGCCGCCATGCCTTCGGCGACCAGTACCGCGCCACCGATGTGAAGATCCCGGGCAAGGGCACGCTCACGCTCACCTTCACGCCGGCCGATGGCTCGAAGCCGATGGAGATGAAGGTGTACGACTTCCCTTCGCCGGGCGTGGCGATGGCGATGTACAACCTCGACGACTCGATCCGCGACTTTGCCCGGGCAAGCTTCCGCTACGGCCTGGCGAGGAGCTACCCCGTCTACCTCTCCACGAAGAACACGATCCTCAAGGCCTACGACGGCCGCTTCAAGGACATCTTCCAGGAGATCTTCGACGCCGAGTTCAAGGGTGAGTTTGCCGCGAAGGGGATCACCTACGAGCACCGTTTGATCGACGACATGGTGGCCTCGGCGCTCAAGTGGGAAGGCGGCTATGTCTGGGCCTGCAAGAACTACGACGGCGACGTGCAGAGCGACATCGTGGCCCAGGGCTTCGGGTCGCTCGGCCTGATGACGAGCGTGCTCATGACCCCGGACGGCAAGACGGTGGAGGCCGAGGCGGCGCACGGCACCGTCACGCGGCATTATCGCCAGCATCAGCAGGGCAAGCCGACCTCCACCAACCCGATCGCCTCAATCTTCGCCTGGACCCGGGGCCTGGCGCATCGCGGCAAACTCGACGGCACGCCGGAGGTGACCCGCTTCGCCGAGACGCTCGAGCGGGTCTGCATCGAGACGGTCGAGGAGGGGAAGATGACCAAGGACCTCGCGATCCTCATCGGCCCGAATCAGCCGCACCTGACGACCCAGGAGTTCCTGGCGGCGATTGACGCGAATCTCATCAAGGCGATGCGGGCCTGAGAGGGATGAATCGGGTTTGATACTCGCGCATTCATGGGTGCACACCCGATGCCGGTGCTTCCGTGGCGGTGAGCGTTTACCCGCGGAGACGTTCGTAGAACTCCCGCGGTGAAAGGATGGCGACGCCGCGAAAGAGCCCGAGGACGAGCAACTCCTGATCGCCCGTCACCAGGACGGCCGCAGATCCCGCGACGGCCGTGCCCAGCACGGGAAGGTCATCCTTGTCTCGACTCGTTCCGAGCGGCACGGTGACCGGCGCCACGATCTCGCCGTTTGCCCTCAAGACGGCAACAGCCGCATCGGCTTGTCGCTTGGTTGCCTTGAACTTTCCTTGATAGTGCTTCGCGACCTCGCCCAGGATGTGCTCGGAGAGGATGACTTCATGGTCACGAAAAACGAGCGTCACGAGGGCCTGACACAAACCGTGCGTGGCGATGGCCGCCAACAGCACGTTCGTGTCGAGCACCACCCTCACGAGATAGCCTTGAAGACGTCGTCATCGGTGATGAACCCTTGCGCCTCCGCGAGAGGCACGGTTGCCTTCCGAAGCGCCGCGAACTGCTCGCTGGCGATGTAGCGCCGCAAGGATTCCCGTACGAGTTCGCTCGACGGCCGGTGCTGTCGTCGGCTCAAGGCGTCGAGTTGCCGCTTCAGATCCGCCGGGATTCGGACATTGAGCGTCGTTTCCATGTATCACATTGTAATGCAAATGGCCCGCAGGTCAAGGCGGGCTTTCGATCTCACGCGCCGGTTCGAGCGGCGTCAGGCGGATGGCGTCTTTACCAGCCGCGGTTGCGCTCTTCTTCCGCGCTCGCGCTGCGGTTGCGGTGCAGCGCCGGCTTCACGCACGCGGCCACGGCGGGCGATGGCAGCAGGGCCGAGATCACTTTCACCGCCTTGCCCGCCGCACCGCGGTTCGATACCGCGCGTCGGGTGCGCAGTCGGTTTTTTCCATAGGTGAAGAGCGCATCGACGTCGTGCTGCTCGACCCGACAGTCTCACTCCCGCTGAAGCCGCGTTTCTGCAGTCACTCCGCCGGGTGAGGATCGCATGACGACCGACGCTCTCTCGCGGAGGACGAGCCGCTCAGCGGGTCGGCGTGGCTCAGGGATCTCGGCGGGAAAACACCAAGCATGATGCGAGCAGGAAGGCGGCCGTGTGGGCGAGCGTGAGCCCGACGCCGCGGCTCCATTGGAAATCGGGGCTCTCGATCAGCTGCCGCAGCCGGCCGCCCACGGCGAAGTCGCGCATCAGCTGCCGGTCGACCATCGTGTCGAGATCCTCGGTGTGGGGCAGCACCGCGTAGATCGTCTCCACGATGCGGGCCACGGTGGTGGTGTGAAACGGCCTGCGGTCCTTCGCAGGCTGCTGAGGGCGACCTTGCGGAGCCCGTGGCCGCAGCGCATCGGCCACGCTCACCGGCCGCGGCCGGCCGGCGTTCTCCGCGCGGATCCGGCTCGCGACCACCTGCATGTGCATGAGGCCCACGACAAACAGCACGCCCCACGTGGTGATCGTCACGAGCATGGCCGCGACGGCGCTTCGCGTGACCACGCCCGTGAACACACTCACACTCAGCAGCATCGCGAAGAACAAGAGCAGCGTGGGCAGCGCCACCAGGATCCCGGGCGACCAGAGGCCGGTGAGCAGACCCGTCACGAGCCAGGTGGCGGATACCAGGAGCCCCAGCAGGCCAGCCACGAAGAGCAGCGCCGCCGCGTAGGTGAACACGATCAGCTGCCAGCGCGGCAGCGGCCGCACGAGCAGGAGTTCGAGCGTGCCCTTGCGGATCATGGTGGGCACGAAGGCGGCCGTCACCACCACGCTCACGAGCAGCAGGATCGTGCCCCCGATCCCGTTGGAGAGCAGCTTTTGGAGGATGAATACCTCGAGCCCCAGCGGAGCACCCTCGGGGGGAGTGAGCTCGAGGCTGTCGCCGAACAGGGAGAACCGGTGCGGCCAGAGCATGCGGAGGTCGGGTCCGGGGTCGACCGTGAGCTCCCAGGTCTGGCTGCCCATGGCGGCGGCCATGCCGCTGGTCGTCTCACGGATCTCGCGGACCGTCCAGAGGCGGCCGTCGGGAATCTGTCCGAACCGCTCCACGATCTCGTCGTCCGTGGCGAGGCGTCCCGCCATGGGCACGACGTTGCGGGCGAGCGTGAGCGACCAGGCAGTGCCCGGGCCGTCGACTGCGTCGTCCGGCAGCGGCGCGGCGACCGTGATCCGCGACAGCGATCCGTCGAGCCTCCCCGCGACCTCGGCGAGGGAGTCGGTGGCGAGGTCGATGCCGGCCATGTCGGCTGAGAGCGCCCGGGCCGAGAGGTCGAGATAGCGGCGGCCGCTCGGCAGCGGCTCGACGCGGGCTGAGAGAGCGATGCAGAAGAGCACGGCGATCGCCGCCACCAGAAGCCAGAGGATCCGGGCGTCGAGAAAGGCCAGCCAGGCGTCGCGGAGGATGGCGGCGAACGACCGCAGCGGCCCTGGGCGACCCGGTGGCGCAGCGGCGGGGAAGCGGGCGGGAGCCATCATGACGATGACCCGCCGGGATCGGCCAGCTGCAGGTAAATCTCCTCCAGCGTGCCGCGCTCCTGCTCGAGGTGCCGGAGGTGAAGGCCATGCCCGCGGGCCTCGTCCAGAAACCGGTCGATGCCGGTGGCGGCGTCGAGGTGCAGCCGCCAGAGTCCCGCCGGCCCGGCGGGGGTGAGCCGCGCCGCGTTCCAGCGCTGGCCATCAGGCACGGCGCGGTCGAAGGCGATGAGCCACGACGCCTTCGACCCCACCACCTCTGCCACGGTGCCGACGAGGGCGAGCTGTCCCTTTCTTAAAATGGCGACGCGGTCGCAGAGCTGCTCGACCTCGCCGAGCAGATGGCTGTTGATGAAGATGGTGACGCCTCTGGCCCGCTCCGCGAGCAAAAGATCGCGAATCTGCTTGCGGCCCACTGGGTCGACGCCGTCGGTCGGCTCGTCGAGAAACAGCACGCTGGGCCGATGGAGCAGCGCCTGGGCCAGCCCGAGTCGCTGCTTCATGCCCTTGGAGTAGCCGCGGATGCGGAGCCGCTCCCGTCCGGCGAGGCCGAGCTGGTCGAGCAGCTCGGCCGCCCGCCGCCGCCGCTCCTGCCGCGGCAGGCCCTGCAGGCCGCCGTAGACATCGAGCAGGCTCGGGCCGGTGTGATACTCCGGCAGCCGGTGATCTTCCGGGAGGTAGCCCACGTCGCGGCGGGCCGCGACGCTCCCCACCGGCAGGCCGAGGAGGTCAGCCGATCCCGACGTGGGGGCGAGCATCCCGAGCAGGATCTTGATGAGTGTCGTCTTCCCGGCGCCATTCTGGCCGAGCAGGCCGAACACGGTCGCCCGCTCCACGTCGAGGCTCACGCCACCGAGCGCCCGGAGCGATCCGTAGTGCTTCTCCAGGTCGCGGATCGAGACAACGGGATGCATCGCCGGAAGGGTGCTCGCGGGTGAGTCTCGAGAATCCAGGGCGTGCCGGAGGTGCGGGCGACCGTCCGATCCTACCGTACGGCCGAGCAGGCCCGGGGGCGTTGTCAGCCGGTACCAAAGGCCTTCATCACTTCGAGCACAAGGATGATCGCCACCCCGCTCGCCAACCAGGGCGATCTCATCCGGGCCCACTGCGATCGCGATGTCGCCCACGCTACGCCCAACCAGTTGCCGGCGTCCGACAGCCATAGCCTCTTCGTCGTCGGTATACTTTTCAGTGGAGCTCGATCATGCATCACGATTCGGATATCCGTTGGCAGCAGCGATTCGAGAACTTCGACCGTGCGTTGTCGCTGCTGAAAGATGCGCTGTCGCACGGGCCATCCGCGTTGAACCAGCTCGAAAAGGAAGGCGCCGTCCAGCGGTTTGAATACACGCTCGAGCTCGCACGGAAGACGATCAAGGACTACCTCGAGCAGAGTGGCGTGGTGCTCAGTGCGGTGACGCCGCGACAGGTGATCAAAGACGCCTTCGCCGCTCGTCTCCTCACCGACGGGCAGACGTGGATCGACATGATCGACCACCGCAATCTCCTGTCCCACACCTACGACCCGGCGAACTTCGAGGAGGCGGTCGACGCGATTCACGGTCGATACCTTGCCGCCTTCACGCAGGTGCGAGACCTGCTCGACTCACGGAGGACAGCATGAACGCTGTGCCGTTTTCTGAGCGAGAACTGGCGATGATGCGAGATGTCTTTCGTAGGCATCCGGAGATCAAGGCGGGGATTCTGTTCGGATCTCGGGCCAAGGGCACGCACACCGATCAGTCCGACGTCGATCTTGCGGTCATGGGCGACGTAACGGCCCTCGAGGCGGAGGCGATTGCGGGCGATCTCGATGAGCTGCCGTTGCCGTATCGATTCGACGTTCAGGCCGTCGCCCGCATCACCCATCAGCCTCTCCGGGATCACATCGACCGGGTCGGACTCTGCATCTACCGGGCGGCCTGAATTGGCCTGTCAGCCGGTACCAAAGGCCTTCATCACTTCGAGCACGAGGATGATCGCCACCCCCATCAGGCTCTCGCCCGCGATCAGGCCGCTCGACACCGGCACCGTGTAGAGCTCGGCCGCCTTCGGCCGGAATCGCGCGACGAGCCAGGCGATGAGCGCTCCGGCAAACATCGCAAACGAGTTGAAGGCCGGGATCACGCCGGCGATGCCGAGACCCGTGGTCGAGGGGAGCCAGGGACGCCACGACTTCGGCCCGAGTTCCTCGAGCAGCGTGAGCACGATGCCGATCGCGGCGCCGACTGCGATCGCCTCGATCGCCCCCGCCGGCAGGGCCTCGATGCCCTTCGCGAGCAGTTCGGCCACGCCGGCCCAGACCTTCGCCGACGGCGCGGGCAGGGCCTCGGTGCCGAGCTTCGCCGGATCCCGCTGCACCACGAACAGATAGGCCGGCACCGACACGATCGTGCCGGCAATCACGCCGAAGAACTGCGAGATCGTCTGCTTGCGGGGATTGCCGCCGAGCAGGTAGCCGCTCTTCAAATCCGTGAGCAGGTCGGCGGCGTGCGAGGCCGCGCCCGAGGTGATCGACGCCGTCATCAGGTTCGTGGTGATGTTCTGGGGCGCTATCACGCCGTACATGAGCTGCGTGATCTTGCCCATCGCGCCGATCGGGGTGATGTCGGTCTCGCCGGTGGCCCGCGCGGCCACGATCGACAGGAAGAACGTCACGAGCACCGCCAGGATTCCCATCCACCAGGTGATGCCGAAGAGCCAGTGGCCGAGGATCACGCAGGCTGCGCCCGAGGCCAGCGTGCCGGCGACGAACCAGCTCGACGGCACCTCGACGCGGGCGAGCGGGTCGTCGTGATGATCGGCCGCCGCACCCCCGACGAGCCGGCCGAGCCCGCCGAAGGCCCGCAGCACCGTGCGCCACTTCAGGGCGAACGACAGGAGCCCCGACGCCACCATCATCGCCGTCGACGGCCAGAGCACCCACGACACGATGCCGCGATAGCCCGGCTGGGCGATGCCGCGTTCCACAAGGATCGGACCGATGATGCCGTAGAAGATGATCGAGCCCACGAGCATCGAGGCCGCCACCCGCAGGCCCATGATCGCCCCGGCAGCCACCATGATCAGCGAGCCCTCGATGCCGATCGTGTAGTTCTTGAGCAGGTCGCGGGAGAACGCGAAGGGGCCGAAGGGAATCTCGCTCGGGATCGCCCAGGCGGCAATCGCCTTGATGCCACCGACGAGATCCCGCCAGGCGGCCACGACCGCTCCGAGAACCGCCGCTCCGAAGAGCGACCGGGCCTTCAGCACGGCATCGCCTCCCTCGCTGTGCATGCTGGTGAGCGTTTCGGCGGTGGCGATACCGGACGGGAAGGGGAGCTGATCGATGTTGATCAGCTGCCGCTTGAGCGGGATCGCCATGAACACGCCGAGCATCGACAGGGCGGCCATCCAGAGCGAGAGCTCCCACCAGGCGAACGTGCGGCCCGTGGTCATGAGGAGCGCTGGGATCGCGGCCACGAGGCCGGCGCTCGACATGTAGCCCGCGGCGCTGGCCGCGCTGCTCATCGTGTAGTTCTCGAGCGTGGAGAACGGCCGCTTCCGATACGCCGGCACGACCTGCTCGAGGAACTTGAAGACCGCGTAGGCGATGATGCAGGCGGTGATCGTGACCCCCAGCCCCCAGCCGGTCTTGAGGCCCACATAGAGGTTCGACACCGACATCAGCCCGCCGATCAGCATCCCGGTGATCACGGCCCGCGGGGTGAGCTGCACCGCGTCGTCGCCGGCATAGACGTTGTCGAGCCACCACCGTGCGGCCTCGCGCTCGTCGGTGAACGGAGGATGCTTGCGGGGCACGGGATGCTGGTTCATGGACGGGTCTCGGATCGGGTGACGGTGGCGACGGCTCCGCAGCCGCGCGGCCCTGGCGCTAGGCGAACTGCGGACGGAGGACGTCGCGGGCGACCCGCAGGGCCCGCCTGCGGCCCTCGAGCGTCTTGCCGAAGGTGTCGTCTTCGACCTCGATGCAGACGGGTCCCGCGTAGCCCACCCGGCGGACCTCGGACAGGAAGCGATTCCAATCGATCTCCCCCGAGCCCGGGATCCGCGGCTGATGCCAGCGGTTCGGGAAGTCGAAGCGACCGACCTCGTTCACGGCCCGCCCATCGATCCGCACGTCCTTGGCATGGAGGTGGAAGAGCTTGTCGCGAAACTCGTCGAGCGGCCCGAGCGGATCCATGCCCTGGAGCACGAAGTGCGAGGGGTCGTAGTTGAGGCCGAAGGCTGATGAGTCGAGGTCGGCGAACGCCCGCCGCCAGACGGCCGGCGAGGTCATCAGGTTCTTGCCTCCGGGCCACTCGTCTCGCGTGAACAGCATCGGGCAGTTCTCGATGCCGATCCGCACGCCGCGTTCCTCGGCGTGCCGCACGAGCGGCCGCCAGGTTTCCAGGAACCGGGACCAGTTGTCGTCGACCGATCGGGTCCAGTCTCGGCCCACGAACGAGTTGACGGTGCCGACCCCGAGCAGGGCCGCCGCGTCGATCACCCGCCGTAGGTGCGTGGTTGCGACGCCGGCTACGGCGGGATCGAGGTCGAGCGGATTGGGATAGTAGCCGAGTCCGCTGATCGCCACGCCGTGTCGGTCGCAGGCGGCCTGCACGTCCGCGGCGTTGGCCGGCGAAAAGTCCATGACGTCGACGTGCGTGACGCCGGCATACTTCCGCTCGGCGGCCCCGACCGGCCAGCACATCAGCTCGACACAGCTGAAGCCCTCGGCCGCGGCGAACGCGAGCACGTCGTCGAGCGACAACTCCGGCAGGATGGCGGACACAAAACCGAGCTGCATGGTGTTCACCTGACCTGACGCGCGTAGGGCTGCCGAAGTGTATCTGCCGGTGACACCCCGCGACGGGTCGCCCTGAGCGGTGGCTGGCCCGGGTCGTGCTGGCACCGTGGCCGCCGCGGGCGAACAATGAGGGTCTGCCCCGCCGAGCGCGACATGCCCACCTCCTCGTCCCTCCCCGCGGTGTCCGCCCTCACGCACCGCCGTCGTGGCGTGGCGCGGCCGTTCACCCGTCTGCGACGCGGCGGTGCGTCCGCGGCGGCGGCCTTTCTGGCCGTGCTCGGCCCGGGCCTGCTCGCCGGACTGTCGGACGACGATCCCGCGGGGATCACGACCTACGCGCTGTTGGGAACCGATTTCGGATACCGCCTGCTGTGGGTGATCCCGGCCGCCACCATCCTGCTGACCTACTTCCACCTGCTGGCCGTCGAGATCGGAACGGCGACGGGCCGCGGCTTCGTGGCGCTCGTCCGCGAGCGGTGGGGACGCTCGGCCGGGCATGCAGCCGCGATCGGGCTGTTGTTCGCCAACTTCGGGACGATCTGCGCCGAGTATGCGGGCATCGCCGCGGCGGCCGGGATGGTCGGCATCCCGCCGTGGATCAGCGCGCCCTTGGCCGGCATCGTGATCTCGTGCTTGGTCGTCCTCGGGTCGTTTCAGCGGATCGAAGGCGTGCTGCTCGTCGTCTCGGCGACCCTGTCGCTCTATCTCCTCGACGGCGTGATCGCCAGCCCCGACTGGCGGCAGGTGGCGTGGCACACCTGCGTGCCGCACGTGCCGCTCGACCACGCCGGATGGGTGGCCCTCACCGCGACGGTTGGAACGACACTCGCGCCCTGGGGGCTCGCCTTCATCCAGTCGTACGCCGTCGACAAGAAGGTCCGTCGTGCCGATCTCCCCATGGAGCGGATCGAAGTGGTGGCGGGCTCGCTGCTCACCGGCGTGATCGGGCTCGCGATCGCCGTGGCCTGCGCGGCCACGCTGCACCAGGCCGGCATCCGGGCCGATTCCGCCGAGGACGTGGCGGTGTCGCTCGAGCCCCTGGCGGGCCGCTTCGCGACGGTGCTCTTCGGCGGCGGCCTCCTCGGCGCTGCCGTGCTCGCGGCGGCCGTGGTGCCGATCGCGACGGCCTACTCGGTCGCCGAAGGCATCGGGGCACCGGCCTCGCTCGGGCTCGACGCCCACCGGTTCCACGCCTTCTATGCGGTGTTCGTCGGACTGACCGTCGCCGCGGTCAGCGTGGTGGCGATCCCGGGCCTGCCGCTCTTTCCACTCATGGTCGCCTCGCAGGTGGTCAACGCCGTGCTCCTGCCGTTGCACGTCGTGGCGCTCGTGCTCCTGGCCGGGAGAGCGGATGGTGCGGGGCGGCCGCCGGTGGGCGTGGGCATGCGGGTTGTCGGGTGGCTGGGGGTCGCGGCGATCGTGGCCTGTGTCGTGGCGTTGGCCGCAAGCTGGGTGGGAACGTAGGCGGACGTTCGTGGGGCTCGGGATGACCCGTGCCAGGTCGCCGGACGTTCGCCGGGCTCAGGATTACCCGTGCCCCGTCGCCGGACGTTCGAGGATGCCATCGTGGCATCCTCTCACTCGGATGCCGACGGCGCTTTGCCATCGTGGCTGCGCTTGTCGGCATACGCCGGCTCGCGGGTCACGGGCAATCCTTCGCTGAGTTCTTGCCTGGTAGCGGGGCACGGGTAATCCCTCGCTGAGCTCGGGCCGCCGTGATGGCGGCCGGGCAGGCGCGGCGGACCTTGGCTTCGCCCCGCCTGCCTCAAGCGGCTGTGTTGATGACGGGCATCCGCCCGTCGTGCGGCAGGATGCTGGTGTTTCGCGTGCGGCCGCCAGGATGGCGGCCGGGCAGGCGCGGCGAACCTTGGCTTCGCCCCGCCTGCCTCAAGCGGCTG
>JBJTRH010000072.1:0-6306 GCA_046076065.1 Planctomycetaceae bacterium
GCTGCATGCGCGGTGGCGAGGCGTGGTGCCCGAGGTGGCGTCGCGAGCCCACGTGGAGCGGATCCTCCCCGTGATCGACGAGGCGGTCGCGAGGGCGGGCGTGTCGCGCAGTGGCATCGAGGCGGTGGCGGTGGCGGTGCGGCCCGGGCTCGTCGGCTCGCTGCTCGTGGGGCTCACGGCCGGCAAGGCGATCGCGGCCGTGCTCGGCGTGCCGATCGTCGGCTACGACCACATCCTCGCCCACCTCTATGCCTGCCGCATCGCCCACGGCGACGCGCTCGCCGAGCCGAGCGTCGGCCTCGTGGCCAGTGGCGGCCACACGTCGCTGTTTCATGTGCGTGGTCCGCTCGACGCGGAGCGGCTCGGCGGCACGATCGACGATGCGGCGGGCGAGGCGTTCGACAAGGCGGCGAGCCTGCTCGGGCTCGGCTATCCCGGCGGACCCGAGATCGAGGCTGCCGCCGTCGGCGGAGATTCGCGGGCTCACCGTCTGCCCCGGCCGCTGGCGAACGACCGCACCCGGCTCGACCTGAGCTTCAGTGGCCTGAAGACCGCGCTGCGATACATCGTGCGGCCGCCCGGGGCGGTCGGCGACGCTTCTCCGCCCGCGGGGAAAGCCCGTGCCGACCTGGCCGCCGCATTCCAGCAGGCAGTGGTCGACTCGATCCTGGCGAAGGTCGACCTGGCGATCGAGAAGACCGGCTGCCGGGCCGTGGTGGTGGGAGGGGGCGTGGCCGCCAACACCCTCCTGCGGGAGTCGCTGGAAGCCCTCGGCCGCCGCCGGCGGGTGCGAGTGTTCATTCCCCCGCGATCACTCTGCACCGACAACGCCGCCATGGGCGCGCTTGCCTGGGAGCGGCTCGAGCTGGGGCACGACGACGGCCCGCTGCTCGACGTCGTGCCGGGCACCGATCGCACCGTCGGCCACCGCTGAATGGCTGCCGGGGCCACGACGGCCCGGCAGCCGTGAATTCAGAATCCCGTGGCGTTGAACTGCTCGAACTCGTCGTAGGGACGATGCTCGAGGTTCACGAATCGCGTGAAGTCGTGCTGCCAGAGCAGTTTCACGTCGCCGATTGGCCCGTTTCGCTGCTTGGCAATGATGATTTCCGCCTGCCCACGGACCCGCTCCCGGTCCTCGTCGTTCGTCTGGTAGTACTCCTCGCGGTGCACGAACATCACGACGTCGGCGTCCTGCTCGATGGCGCCCGACTCGCGGAGGTGATTGAGACGGGGCCGGTTGTCGCGAGAAACCTCCGCCTGACGATTCAGCTGGGCGAGGCACAGGACCGGGATGTCGAGTTCGCGTGACATGGCCTTCAGCCGCCTCGCGATCCGCGCCACCTGCTCCTGTCGGGGATCTCGCGGATTGTCGGGCTCGATCAGCTGGAGGTAGTCGATCACGATCAGCGAGAGGCCGCCATGCTTCCGCTTCAGCCGCCTCGCCACGGCGGCGATCTCCGTGAGGGTGCGACTCGGCGTGTCGTCGATGAACAGCGGCGCCGATCCGATCTCCGACGACTTCTGCACCAGCCGGCGGCGATCCTCCTGTGAGATCGTGCCGTTGCGGAGGCGATGGCCATTGACCTGGGCGGCGGAGCAGAGAAGGCGATCGGCGAGTTCGAGACTCGCCATTTCGAGGCTCACGAACAGCGCCGGCATCCGGAGATTGATCGACACGTGCTCCGCGATGTTCATGGCGAACGCGGTCTTCCCCATGCTGGGCCGGGCCGCCAGGATGATCAGCTCGGAGTTGTGCAGGCCGCCGCACAGGGAATCGAGGTCCGTGAAGCCGGTCTCCACGCCGCCGATCGTGTGCTCGTGCTTCATGCGGGCGTCCATCCGCACCATCACGTCTTCGAGCACCGACTGGATCGACTTGGCCTCCGTGGAGCTGCGGTGCTCCAGGATCGCGAAGATGCCCGCCTCCGCGCGGGCCAGAATCTCGCGGGGCTCGTCGGCGGCGTCGTAGGCGTCGCGGAGGATGTCGGTGCCGGCGTCGATGAGCGAACGCAGGATCGACTTGTCGCGGACGATCGCGGCGTAGTGCGCCGCGTGCGCCGCATGGGGCACGGCCTGCACCACGTCGGCGATCATGCCCGCGCCGCCGATCCGTTCGAAATCGCCCTGGGTCTTGAGCCGCTCCACCACGATCGTGGCGTCGATCCGTTTGCCGGAATCGTGCAGGTCGATGAGGTGACGGTAGAGCGTCTGCAGCGACTCGTCGGAGAAGTCCTCGGCCCGGATCACGAGCGCCACGTCGTCGCAGACGTCGGGCTTGAGCAGGATACTGCCGAGCACGGCCCGCTCGGCGTCGACGTTCGCCGGGCGGTCGCGTCCGTCCGGCGAGATCGTCGGGGCGGCTGGGCCGCGATCCCGGCGACGGTCGCGCGAGCGATCACCGTTGGGACCACCCTTCGATGGCGCCATGACACTGCCTCCTTGCTGGATTCACCAGTGGGACCGACCAGCGTGACCCGGGAGGGTGCGGTCGGTCCGTCGACCCGGCGGAACTGACGGCTCTCGCCGACTACTTCGAGCCGGATTCGCTGCTGCTCGGCACGACCCACACCTTCAGGTCGCCCTCCACTTCGGAAGCGAGCCTGACCTTCACGGTATAAAGCCCTACTTCCTTAAGCGGTCCCTGCAGGATGATCTGCTCGGGAGCGACCATGAGGTCGAGCTGCTTGAGCGAACGGGAAATCTCGGGGGCCGCGACCGACCCGTAGAGATGGCCCTCGTCGTTGGCGTTGGCCTCGATCGTGACGCTCGCCCGGCTGAGCTCCTGGAGGAGCGACCGCAGCCCGGCCAGCCGCTCGCGGGCGATCTCTTCCAGCTTCGCCCGATGCTTCTCGACCATCCGCTTGTGGTGCTCGGTTGCGACCGTCGCCAAGCCTTGGGGCAGCAGGTAGTTGTAGGCATAGCCCCGCTTGACCTCGACGACGTCGCCCTGCTTGCCGAGGTGCTCGACGTTGTGAATAAGCAGGAGCTCGACGCCGCCCCGCTTGCCCTTGGGTAGGCGACGACCGGCAGCCTCGATGACAGGGGGCTCGAAAGTGGGCATGGATCAACTCCTGATGCGATGAAAAACGTGAGTGGAGGGTGTGGTGATCGGCCGTGAGGCGGCGGTCGCCGCGTCAGAAGGGAATGTCGTCGTCGGCCGCTACGCCGCCCGACGACTGGCTCCCATGATAATCGGGTTCCGACTGGCTGTAGTTGTCTTCCGCCGGCGAGGCTCCGCGGCCGGATTCCGCCCGCTGCGGGCGAGCCTGTCCGCCGCTCCGCGGCCCGTCGCCCTTGGAGCCGAGCAGGACCATCCGCTCGCCGACGACACGGAGCTTCGAGTTCTTCTTGCCGTCCTTCTCCCAGGTGTCGAGTTTGAGCCGGCCCTCGATCATCAGCGGCGATCCCTTGGTGACGTACTCGCCCGCGATTTCCGCCGTTCGACCCCAGAGCGTCACGTCGACAAACGTGGTCTCGTCGACCCATTCGCCGGTGGCCGTCTTGCGGCGGTCGTTGACCGCCAAGCCGATCTCGGTGACGGCGTTCCCGCTCGCGATGTAGCGGAGCTCCGGATCCCTCGTCACGTTGCCGAGCAGCACGACCCTGTTGAAACTAGCCATCTTGTATGCCTCCTGTGGGATGATGAACGCGTGTTCACTTCCCTATGATAGCCGCCCGATGGCGGGGGCTGCAAGAGCCTCGTGGGTCAGCCGGTCGGGGCGGCGGGTGCGGCCGGTGCCGCCCGCTTGGCGGTGGCCTCGCCGGCCATGGCGTGCTGGACGAGGGCGTCGGCGATCCGATCGTCCACCTTCAGCACGAGTTTGCGGATGATGTCGTCGCTGATCTCGCACTGCCGCTCGAGGGCCGTAAGGCCGCCGGTGGGCATCGTGAAGTAGGTCAGCCAGTACACGCCCTTCTTGTGGCCCTTGATCGGGTAGGCGAGTTTCCGTTCGTCCCAGAGACGAGCCGCGAGCACGGATCCACCGTGCGTCGTGATCAGGTCGGCGACCTGCTGGGCTGATGCCCCCGGATCGCGGGCGAACTTCGTCGGGTCGAGGATGAACATGCCTTCGTAAACCGCCATGAATCTCACACTCCTGCTGGGATGTCTCGCTGGTATCGCTGGTGGACTGTCTCGAATCGGTTCGTCGGGCCCTGAACGGAAATCGCTGGGCCGTCAGTTGTATTTGTTCATGGCCGCCTGGATGCCCACGGCGACCCACTCTTCCGCTGCGTCGGCGGCCCGCTCGACCGCCGCCCCGACCCGTTCCCGATCGGAGTGCGGAAACTTGCCGAGCACGAAATCCGCCGACTTCCATCCCGCAGGCACAGGACCGATGCCGACCCGGAGCCGCGGGATCGTCGTCGAACCGAGCCGAGCGAGGATGTCCGCGAGGCCGTTTTGGCCGCCGGCGGATCCGCCCGGCCGAAGCCGGATCGTGTCGAGCGGCAGGTTGAAGTCGTCGCAGGCCACCATGATGTCAGAATCGTCGATCTTGTAGAAGTCCCTCGCCGCCAGCACGCTGGATCCGCTCAGATTCATCCAGGTGAGGGGCCACAGGAGCATGACCGGCACTCCCCGGATGGTGGCCTGGGCAGCCTCCCCCTGGAACCGCTGCCGCCGCACCGGGGATCCAGCCCGACGGGCCACGACCTCCAGCACCTCGAACCCGACGTTGTGCCGGGTGTCGCGATAGGCGTGCCCCGGGTTCCCGAGGCCGACGAGAAGTTTCACGATCGATCGGCGATCTCCTGGGTGACGTGAAGCGTTCGGAGAGCAGGGTTTGTCGGTCCGGCGCCGGCCAACGCCGTCGCCAGGGCCGCACGCCCGCTACTTCTTGGCAGCCTCGCCTTCGCCTTCCTCGGCGGCCTTGCGGCCGATGACTTCCGGCTCCGCGGACGCCGACGGCGCGGTCTCGTCGACCTTCTTGCCCGGCAGCACGCAGGTGACGACCGTGTCGTCGGCATTCGCAGCGGGCTTGGCGCCGTGCACGAGTTCGAGGTCCTTGACCTTCAGGGAATGTCCGAGTTCGAGATGCGCCACGTTCGCATGGACGAACTCGGGCACGTGATCGGCGGTGCAGTCGAGTTCGACCTCATGCATCACCAGGTTCACGACACCGCCCGCCCGCTGACCCGGGCATTCACCCTTGAGGTGCACCGGCACCTTGACCCGGATGTGCTCCGAGGCACTCACGCGGACAAAGTCGACGTGGATCGGCTCGACACCGTAGGTGTCCCACTGGAGTTCCCGCACCAGGGCAGCGGTTTTCACGGCCCCCGTCAGGTTCACCACGCGGCTGCCGTGCCGCACCGCCGCCTGCACGGCGTCGAGGCTCGCCGAGAGGCCCACGCACTTCTCGCCGTGCCCGTACAGGATCGCGGGAACGCGCCCCTGGTTGCGGAGCCTGCGGCTTTCACGGGAACCCGTGCCTTGACGAAGCGTGACCTCGACCGTGTCGCTCATGGAAAAACCTTGAAAAAAGCGGCGGGGGGGAATCAGTGCGAAGCCCACAAGTGTGCCATCCGGTCCGGCTTCCGCAAGATGGCCGAGTTCCGGCCGGAAACGCGGCAGCCGCGGGCGGTGCGGGCGTGTTGCGAGCCACGATGGCGAGCCGTCCGGCGCGGCGGACCTCGGCTTCGCCCCGCCGGACCCCAGCCCGCACCGGCCAGGAGGGCGGTGCGGGCGTGTTCACTGAAACATCATGCTCACCGACTCGTTGCGGTGGATCCGCTTGATGGCCTGGCCGAGCAGGCTCGCCACCGAGAGCACGGTGATGTTGGGGAGCATCTTGCCCGGTGTGAGCGGGATCGAGTCGGTGATGATGATCTTGTTGAAGGGGGCCTGGCGGAGCCGCTCGATCGCTGGGCCCACGAGCAGGCCGTGCGTCGCCGCTGCGTAGATCGCCTTCGCGCCGTGCTTGTTCAGCACCTCGGCGGCCCCACAGATCGAGCCTGCGGTGCTGATCATGTCGTCGAACAGGATCGCGGTCTTGCCCTCGACGCTCGCCCCGATGATCGTTGTGCTCTTCGTGGTGTCGGCCGAGAGCCGCCGCTTGTCGATGATCCCCAGCGGGGCACCGATCCGGTTGGCGTGGCCCAGGGCCCGCTTGATGCCCCCTTCGTCGGCGCTGACGACGACGATGTCGTCCTTCGGGATCTCGAGGGAGGCGAGGTGATTGTTGAGCACCGGGGCCGCGTAGAGGTGATCGACGGGCACGTCGAAGAAGCCCTGGATCTGGGCCGCGTGGAGGTCCATCGCCAGCACGCGGTCGGCGCCGGCCCGGGTGATCAGGTTGGCGA
>JBJTRH010000073.1:0-11970 GCA_046076065.1 Planctomycetaceae bacterium
ATTTTGGGGTCACCCGGGCGATCCGCGAGATCGCCACAGGTGATGCGGACAATTTCCGTGAGGCGATGATCGCGAAATACTCCTCGGTCACTGCCGCCCGCGAAGTGAAGCGGGCGAGACAGTTCTTCAAGGCGGCTCTGCGACAGGGTCTGATCGACAACAACCCCTTTTCAGACGTGAAAGCCGGTTCGCAGGCCAACGCTGACCGCAGTTTCTTTGTGACGCGGGAGGTCGCTCAAGCGGTGCTCCAAGCCTGTCCGGACAATGAGTGGCGGCTCATCTTCTCGCTCAGCCGGTTCGGCGGACTCCGGTGCCCGTCGGAGACGCTGGAACTCAAATGGAGCGATATCGACTGGGAGCGCGGCCGGATTGTGGTCCGGGAATCGAAGACCAAGACGCGGATTATCCCACTGTTCGACGAGATACGCCCCTTCCTCGAAAGAGCGTTTGAAGAGGCTCAGGACGGGGCGCTCCATGTAGTGCAACGATACCGCTCCCCGAACGCCAACCTCCGCACGCAACTGCTGCGGATCATCACGCGAGCATCGTTATCCGCTTGGCCACGCCTCTTCCACAACCTCCGGGCATCCCGTGAGACGGAACTCGCGAACGAGTTCCCCATCCATGTCGTCTGCGAGTGGATCGGCAACAGCCCGGACGTGGCCCGCCGACACTACCTGCAGGTGACCGAGGAGCACTTCAAAAAAGCGACGTCAAATCCGACGTCGCCGATGCACGCAGACGGCCGCACAGGGCCGCACGCGGAAAATGAAAAAGCCGTATCCCCCGCGATTGCGAAGGATACGGCTGTTCAGGTACCCCCACGGGGAGTCGAACCCCGGTTTTCGGACTGAGAACCCGACGTCCTGGGCCACTAGACGATGGGGGCGGGTTGACTTCGTTGTAGCAGGGTCGGCACGCCGGTCAAGCAGACTTGAACGGCTCGCTCCCGGGTCGTTTTATGCGGCCTTACCGCCGCGGGCCGAAGAGCTGCGACCGCCTCGGCCGCGAGCGGCCCGCCGCGAAACCCACCGCGGCGGCCACGAGCGACAGCCCCGCCGCGATCAGCCAGCGCCGCCGCTGCTCGCGACGCAGCGTCTCGCCCCGCACCGTCGCGGCGCGGAGATGCTGCGTGGCGTCGCGCAGCCGCGTGGACGTGGCCCGGCCCGCGAGGCGGCCCGACGGCATCGGCATCGAGCCCACCGCCGACGACGAACTCGACCACAGCGGTTCGCCCTCCGGCCACGCCAGCGGCGACCCGCTCGCGCGGGGCCCGAGCGTCAGGAGCGCCTCGAGCTGCTCCACCGATTCGAGCAGTGCCTGCGGTGACGAAAACCGATCGGCAGGCTCCTTCGCCAGGAGCCGGTCGACGATGTCGCAGAGACCCGCCGGCAGATCGGGCCGCCGCGCGGCAAGCGGCACGAGCGGCTCGCGGATGTGCGCCATCACGACCGACACCGCCGACGGCCCCGAGTAGGGCGGCTGCCCCGCCAGCAGGTGATGCAGCGTGGCCCCCAGCGAGTAGAGGTCGCTGCGAGCATCGACCGCCCTGCCCTCCCCCTGCTCTGGGCTCATGTAGAGCGGCGTGCCGAGCGTCATCCCATCCTGCGTGAGATCGAGGCTCTCCGTCAGCACCCGCGCCAGGCCGAAGTCGGCCACTTTCACGTCGCCGGCGAGCGTGAGCAGGAGGTTCTCCGGCTTGATGTCGCGATGCACGATCCCCTGCTCCGACGCCCGCACCAGCGCCGAGCCCACCTGGTTCAGCACCCAGATCGCCTGCCGCGCGTCGAGCGGGCCGCGGAAGTGCAGCCAAGCCTTGAGCGACGGCCCCGACACGTATTCCTCGGCGAGGAAATAAATCCCGTCGATGCAGGCCACCTCGTGGATCTGCACGATGTGCCCGTGCACCAGCGACGCCGCCGCCCGCGCCTCCTGCTCGAACCGCTCCACCGCGGCGGCATGCCGCGCGGTGCCCGGCCGGAGCACCTTCACCGCCACCTGGCGTTCGAGCGACGTCTGCTCCGCGAGGTACACGTCGGCCATCGCGCCACTACCCAGCCGATGCGCAAGCCGGTATCCTCCGAGGCTGCGCCCGGAAAGATCCTGATCGGCGACGCGTCCTGAGGGAGGCGGATCCATCGGGGAGAGTATCGACGGGCCGCAGCGGCCCGGCAAACCGGCCCGCGTTTCACCGTCCGATCCCCCGCACCACGGAACCTCACGATGCCCAAGCCCACCGCCGCCCAGCTCCAAGCAGCCGCCAAGGCCCTCGACCTCGACGGCTTCGACTACGAGGTCGTGCTCGACACGTCGCTGGGCCAGATCCGCCTGAAGCTCGACTCCGCGGTCGCACCGGGGCACGTCCGCAACATGGTCGCCCTCGCCGAGAGCGGCTACTACGACGGCGGCTGCTTCCACCGCATCATCAAGGGCTTCATGATCCAGGGGGGCTGCCCCGAGGGCACGGGCACCGGCGGGCCGGGCTACAAGATTCCCGCCGAGTTCAACGCCACACCTCACGAGCCGGGCGTGCTCTCCATGGCCCGCACCAATGATCCCAACTCGGCCGGCAGCCAGTTCTTCATCTGCCTGGAGCGGGTGCCCCACCTCGACCGGCAGTACACCGCGTTCGGCCGCACCGCCGACGACGCCAGCCTCCAGGTCGTGAAGTCGATCGGCAGCGTGCGAACGGCCGCCAGCGACCGCCCCGTCGAGCCCATGATCATCAAGAAGGCCACGGTCGTCAAAACGCCGAAGTCGTGATGAGGCCCGGCCTCACGCGGCTCGACGACCACCGAAGATCGTCCTGAGCCCGATCACGCCGAGCGCGAAGCCGCCTGCCGCCGAGAGCAGCGCGGCGCGGTGCACGTAGGGATCGGGCAGCCAGGGCGGAAGGCCGAGGCCGGCGAGCGGTGACGGCTCCGGTGCCGGCACCACGGTGGGCTGTGGCCACGCGCCGCCGGCAGGCGGGCCCGCGGGCGGCATGGGCATCGCTTGGGCGACCGGCACCGCGGGCACGTGGCTCGAGCGGGGCTCGACGGTCGACACCGGCATGGCGGCGATCCGATCCGTCGGGATGCCGCTGTCGGCGACGTTCGCTGCCGCCACGGCGGACAGGTCGACGACGGGGGGCGTGAATCCGCTCGACCCGACGCTCGCCAAAAACGTCTTCACGCGAGCGGAGCAGCTGCCGATGGTGCGGCCCTCGTTCTGCCCGAAGAGCACGCCGGCCAGTTCGCGGCGCTCGTTGAAGATCGGCCCGCCCGAATCCCCCTGCCGCGCTGTCGCCTCGAGCTCCACGAACTCCTTCGGGTAGCCGGTGCCCGGCGACAGATACTCCGTGCAGCGGCCGGTCTGCTCACGGTAGACCCCACGGCCGAACCCGCCGATCGTGAGCGGCTCGCCGGGCTGCGGCGGCATGGCGGCGACCGAGATCGGCGTCGTGTTCGGCTTCCAGATCACGATCGCCGCGAGGTCCCACGCCTGATCCTGCCGGATCACGGTGCCGGCCGACTGGAAGCCGTCCGGAAACTGCACGAGCACCGCGGAGCGACTGTCGCGGACGACGTGCCAGTTGGTCAGCACGAGACCCTGGCTGCCGTTGACGTCGACCAGCACGCCCGACCCCATCGACGCCCCGGACGACTCCGGGGCCACGATCCTGGCCACCGCCGGATGGGGCGTGTGCCCGGTGTAGAGATAGTCGGCGAGCTGGTCGGTGGACCACGTGGCCGTGGGATTCGCCGTGGCCCCGAACATCCACCAGGAGCCTTGCGCCGCCGCCGAGACCGCGGAGCATGACACGATCGCCACCTGGAACGCGATCCAGGCCCCCCACCGACCGCGACAGCGCGCCCGGCATCGCGTGCCGGTCGTTTCGTCGGGTCTCAGGTCAGGGCCGCCACTGCATCGTCGCATGGGAGCCTCCTTCCCGGGGCGGCCTCAGGACCGTACACCCCGGATCGCCTGGCGTCGCATCTCCCGGTCGAGAATCCGGCGGAGAAGCTCGCGACGAAGACGCTCGCGTTCGAGCGCCCTGTCGTTTGACGAAGACCTCTCTGCTCGCCCCTGCCGGGCGAGCAGGCCACGCTGCTGGCTGATCATGACCGACGTTCCTTGCAGGCGGATCCCGGCCAGATCCGCTCCGGGTCGCATCGGCCGCCACGGCGGTGCCGCGTTGCGAATTCCCCGACCGGCCGCAGCGTCGGCACGACCGTCAGAGTTTCGCAGGGTGGGCGATCACGTGCCGCGAACCTCGAACCCCTCGGCCGCCAGAGCGGCGGCCAGCGCGGCCACGTGCTCGTGGCCGGCCGTCTCGACCGTCACCTCGACCGCCGTGGAAAACACGTCGGCCCCGGAGAAGGCGCGGTCGTGCACCACCTCGCGGACGCTCGCCCCCGCCTGCGCGATGGCGGCCGTGAGCCTCGCGATGCCGCCAGGTCGGTCGCTGATCCGGGCGGTGAACCGCCAGCGGCGGCCGTCGGCCACAAGCCCGTGGTCGATCACGCGATCCAGGATCGTGAGGTCGATGTTGCCGCCGCAGAGCAGCAGCACGATCCGCTTCCCGGCGAGTTCCGGGCAGCGGTCGCCCATCACGGCCGCCAACGCGGTGGCCGCCGCCCCTTCCACGACCGTCTTCTCCAACTCCAGGAGCCGGAGCACCGCCAGCGACACCTCCGCCTCGTCCACCGTCACCACGCGATCGACGAGCGGAGCCGCCAGCGCGAACGGCAGATCACCGACGCGGCCCACCGCCAGCCCGTCGGCAAGCGTCGGACGGATCGGCACCGCCACCGGATGGCCGGCCGCGAGCGACGCCGAAAAACTCGGCGCTGCCGCCGTGTCGACGGCCACGACGCGAATCTCAGGCCGCAGCGACTTCGCGGCCACCGCCACGCCCGCCAGCAGGCCGGCCCCGCCGGTGGGCACCACGATCGCATCGACGTTCGGAAGATCCTCGAGGATCTCGAGGCCCATCGTCCCCTGCCCCGCGATCACTCGCGGATCGTCGAAGCCGTGGATCCGGTCGAGGCCGTCTCGCACCGCGATCTCGCCGGCGAGCCGCCGCGCGTCGTCGAAGGTCTCGCCCTCGAGGATCACGCGGGCCCCGAGCCGCCGGCAGGTGGCCACCTTCACCAGCGGCGCGAACCGCGGCATCACCACCGTCACCGGAATCCCGAGCAGCCGGCCGTGGTAGGAGAGGCCGAGCGCATGGTTGCCGGCCGACGCGGCCACCACGCCCCGGGACCGCGCCGCCGCATCGAGCTGGAGCAGCGCGTTGCAGGCGCCCCGTTCCTTGAAGCTGCCCGTCCGCTGGAGCAGGTCGAGCTTGCAGAACACGTCGGCGGCCACGACCTCCGAGAGCGGAATGCTCCGCGGGCAGGGTGAGCGGAGCACGCGGCCGGCGACGCGGTCGGCGGCGGCGCGGATGTCGGCGAGCGTGACGGTCGCTGTCATCCGTCGCCCACCCGGGCGGGAAGGTGGAAGGCCCGCACGTCGATCCACTGCATCCCGCCCCGTCGGGCCGCCTCGAGCCCGAGGTCGCTGTCTTCCCACACCACGCACCGCTCCGGCCGCGCCCCGAGCCGACGGGCCGCCTCGAGAAACGGATCGGGGTCGGGCTTGTGCCGCTCGGTGTCTTCGCTGGCCACGATCGTGTCGAAGGCATCGCCGAGCCCGATGTGGTCGAGGATCCGGCGGCAGACGGCCTGGTAGCCGCCCGTCACCACGGCCATCGGCAGCCGCCCCCGGAGCCGCCGCACCACGTCGACCACCGGCCCGATCGCCTCGATGCGGGCGAGCTGGTCGAGAAACGACCGCTCCTTCACCGTGGCGGCGTGGTCCACGTCGATCTCCACGCCGGCCTCGCGGGCGAGCGTGGCGATGATGTCGCGGGTGGGCCGGCCGCCGAGCGAGTAGAAGCGGTCCTCGTCGAAGGCGAGCCCGTGCGCCCGGGTGATGGAGAGCCAGGCCCGGTAGTGGGCCGGCATCGTGTCGGCGAGCGTGCCGTCGCAGTCGAAGAGGATGGCGTCGGCGGCGGGCAGCCACATGGCGGTGGGTCCGGGGCGGAACCGGGGGGGCCGGTCGGGAGGGTGAGACGGGATTTTCCGGCGGCCGACCATGGCCGGCAACCCCGAAAGTAACCTAGGGTTCCAGAGTCATCCGTCTCCCCGGCAGCCCGATCATGCCGTCGCTTCCCCCCCTCGGCCTCCGCGCCCGCCTCCTCCTCCTGGCGATCGTGCCCGCGGCGGCGATCCTCGCCGGCGTGCTGGGCCTGAATTTCTTCCGCATGCGGTCGCTGATGCTGGAGTTTGGTCAGGAGATCCTGCTCGACCGGGTGCGGACGGTGGCGACCGCGATCGACCGCGACACCCGCGAGGCGGTGACCACGGCGCGGGTGATGGCGCTGGCGGCGAAGAACGGACTGATGGGCAGCCGGCTCGACGCGCTGCGGTTCACCCGCGAGGTGCTGGAGACGTCGCCGGGGTTCACCGCCGCCTACGTCGGCTATGAACCGAACGCCGACGGTCTCGACGCCGCGACGGCGAAGGCGGTGGGCAGCGGCACCGCGGCGGGCGACGTGATCCTGCCGGCACCGGGCCCACGGCGGCAGGGAGCAGACGAAGTCGCAGCGATTCCCCCTGCAGCGCTCGGCGATGCGGGCCGCTTCCTGCCCTACTGGTTTCGCGATCGGATCGACTCGTCGCGGATCCTCCTCAAGCCGCTCGTGGAGATGGACGGCCTCTACTACGACGGCTGCCGCCGCCGCTTCCTCGACCCGCAGCAGGTCGACAAGGGCATGGTCACCGAGCCCTACGACTACGAAGGGGAGCTGATGGTGGAGCAGACCTGGCCGATCGCGATCGACGGCGAGTTCGCGGGCGTGGCCGGGGTCGACCGCACGCTCGAGCGGATCACGGCCGACCTGGAGAACATCAAGAAACAGCAGATCGCCATGGGCTGGCATCCCGAGATCTTCCTCGTGAGCCGCGGTGCCGAAACGACCGGCCGCAACGGACCACGCGTCATCGCCTCCACGCTCCGGTCCCTCGATCTGCGGACCAAGCCGGTGTCGACGACACCCTACGCCCAGATCCTCGGCGACTTCCACGCCGCCGTCACCACCGATCGCGTGGTCGTGGCCGACGACCCCGTGACGGGTGTGGAGAGCCTGTTCGCCGCCGCGAAGGTGCCCACCGGCGACTGGACGGTGGTGATGCAGATGCCGCGGTCCGACCTCGTGGGCCGCGTGCAGGGGCCGCTGCTGACGTCGGCCGGCATCGCCGCCGCGGGCATGGCCACGGTGCTCGGCCTGATGGGCTGGCTCGCCGGATCGATCACCCGGCGGATCACCACGGCCGTGGCCGCCTCCCGCCGCGTGGCCCAGGGCGACCTCAGCGGCGCGATCGACATGCGGGGCAGCGACGAGACCGGCCAGCTGCTCCGCGACGTCGGCGCCATGACGGCGAGCCTGCGGGCGATCGTCTCGCAGGTCAAGCAGTCGAGCATCGATCTCAACGCCACGGCCCGGCAGCTGTCGGCGGCGGGTGCCCAGCAGGAAACGGCCATCGCCTCGCTCGGCGCGAGCACGAGCGATGCCGCCGTCGCCAGCCGCCAGATCGCGGTCACCGGCCGCGAGCTGCTCGACACGATGGGGAGCGTGGCCGACGTCGCCTCCGACACGGCCCGCGTGGCCGACGCCGGCCGGGATGGCCTCGCCGAAGTGGGCACCTCGATGAGCAACCTCGAGGGCTCCACGGCCAGCATCGCCGGCAGGCTGGCGACAATCCGCCAGCGGGCGGAGGACATCAATATGGTGATCACCACGATCACGAAGGTGGCCGACCAGACCAACCTGCTCTCCATCAATGCGGCGATCGAGGCCGAGAAGGCCGGCGAGTATGGCCAGGGCTTCATCGTGGTGGCCCGCGAGATCCGTCGGCTCGCCGACCAGACCGCCGTGGCCACGCTCGACATCGAGCGGCTCGTGGAGCAGATGCAGGGGGCGGTGAACGCCGGCGTGGAGGAGATGGCGAGCTTCGCGGAGGAGGTGCGAATCGGGGTCGAGCGGGTGACTGGGATCAGCGGGCAGTTTGCCGACGTGATCGACAAGGTGCACGGCCTGTCGGGGCGGTTCGAGACGGTCAAGGAGGGAATGCAGGCTCAGGCGGCCGGGGCCCAGCAGATCACCGACGCGCTGGTGACGCTCGCCGACGGCTCCCGGACCGCGGCCGAGGCCCTCCGCGAGTTCAAGGACGCCTCCCAGCACATGGTGCGGGCGGTGGAGGGCATGACCGACACCGTCAGCCGCTTCCGCCTCGACGGCTGAGGATCCGGGAGGACTCCGCGCACGACCTCCTTGGCCGGGGCCTCGCAAGGCCGTGGCTCACGGGCTGTCCGGCGTCGGCGGAGGCGGCGGATTGAGCGTCACCAGCACCTCCTGCTCGGCGCTCAGTTCGGACCGGTCGGTGACGATGATCGTAAAGCGGACGGCCTCGAGCATGGGGTCGACGGTCAGTTCGCGAAACCGGACATCGCCCGTCTCCGGGTCGATCTGGAGCAGCGATTCATCGTCGTCCCCGCCGCCTCCGAGCCGAAACGTGAGCTTGTCGTGCTCGTCGACGTCGGTGGCCTGGGCCTGGTAGACGAGCGCCTCGGCTTCCGTCGAACCAGGTGCCTGCCCCACGGCGGGTGATGTGATCCGGGGCCGATGGAGCACTCGGACACGCTTCCACGACGAGAGCCAGTAACGATCCAGCAGGCCGGTGTCGCGTACGTCGGGTGTGCCCTGCGGGAGATCGACCAAGCGCTGCTCCACGGTGAAGACACCGTTGCGATCGTGATCGAGAAACCGCTCGTCCTTGCCGCGTCGCCAGTCGTCGTCGACATCGACGAAGGGTTCGCTGGCCTCGATGACCTTCGCTTCGCCACCCCGAGACAGCGGATCGCCGTCCAGCAGGAACTGCCTCGAAGGGGCGCTCGAGTCCATGAGCCGCACCGCGGACCAGATCAGTCTTGCCCCGGCATCCATGGCCATCGGAGGCGACTCGGCCCGACCTGCCCCGGGCACCTCGCACATCGACCACCCCACGAGCAGCGCGCCGCCGAGCAGCATGCCCGCACACGCTCCCACCAGCACACCCCCCACGCGATCCGCAAGCGGGCGAAACCGCATGTCGTCCTCGGCGAGCGTTGCCCCGACTGCGAGCCGTCCGAGCGAGACGACAAGCGCGAGCAGGGCAGCGTAGGCCACCGGTAGCGTGAGCCGCGGTGGCACTCCGAGCAGCTCCATCTGCGACGCGAGACCGGGGGCGAGCACCACGCCGGCCACTGCGGCCGTCAGCACGATCAACGCCAACAGCAGCGACAGGAAGAATCCCTGCCGAAACCCGAAGGCGACCATTGCCACGAGGGCCGCGATTTGCAGTCCGCTGCCGACCTGATCGGCGACTGCCAGCGTCGAGGCGAGAGAGATCAGCATCACGCCCCGACCTCCCCCACGCCACGATCGATTTCGTCGAGGCTCGTGATCCCCAGCGCCGCCTTGTGCAGCGCCTCCTGGCGGAGCGACTTCATCCCCTGGCGTTCGGCCGCCTCGCGGATCGCCGCCTCGGAGGGCCGGCCAACGAGCAGTTGCCTCACCTCGCTGCCCATCATCATCAGTTCGTAGACGGCGGTCCGGCCGCTGTACCCACGGCCGCTGCACTGGTCGCACCCGGAAGGATTCGCCCGGTACAGCCGCTTCACCTTCGCTTCCGGGATCCCGTAGCGGCGATACTCCTCGGGCGACGGCGTGTATTTCTCACGGCAGGCGGGGCAGAGCACCCGCAGAAGCCGCTGGGCCAGCACGGCCGTGACCGCCGATTGGATCATCGTCGCGTCGATGCCGATTTCGATCAGTCTGGCGACGGTGGTCGGCGCGTCGTTCGCGTGGAGCGTCGTGAACACGAAGTGGCCCGTCAGCGCGGCTTGCATGGCGATCTCGGCGGTCTCCTTGTCGCGGATCTCGCCGACGAGGATCACGTCGGGATCCTGGCGGAGCACGGACCTCAGGATGCTGGAAAATGTGAGGCCGGCGGACTGATTGACCGCTGTCTGCGACACGTTCTCCAGCTGGTACTCGACCGGATCCTCGATCGTGACGATGTTGCGGGACAGCCCGTCGATTTCGCTGATCGCTCCATACGCAGTGGTGGTCTTTCCGCTGCCTGTCGGTCCGCAGACGATCAGCATCCCATTCGGCCTGTTGACGATGCCGCGAACCTTCTCCAGCACGCTGTCGCGGAATCCCAGGTCGCCCAGTCCGCCGCGGAGCACGCCCCCGCCGGGATCCAGAAGCCGAAGGGCGAGTTTCTCGCCGTACTTGCCGGGGATCGATCCCACCCGCACCTCGAACCGCTGCTGGCCGGCGACCACCGCAAACGTGCCGTCTTGCGGGAGTCGATGCTCGGCGATGTCCATGTCGGCGAGCACCTTCACGGCCGACACGACCGCCCGGCCCGTGTCGTGACCGATGGTCCGGTCGGGTCGCAGGAGCCCGTCCACGCGAAATCGCACCTGGATTTCGGCAGCCCGCGGCTCGACATGGATGTCGGTGGCTCGGCACGCGATGGCGTCGGCCAGGACGGCCTTCAGGGTCGCCACCGCCTGCGACGAGTCTCGCTCGACTCCGCCCGAATCCCGGCCGCCGTAGATACCGCCGTCTTTCCTGAGGAGCACGACCGAGGCCCCGGATCCGCCGCCACCCCCGACCGCCATCACGGCCGCCGGAGCCATCCGAAGCATTCGCTTCACGTCCTGGAGGAATCGTCTCGCGACCGCCGCCGGGCCGTCTCCGACGCTTCCGTCGTCAGCGACGAACGTGAGCGTCGCATAGGCAGCCAATGCCAAGCCCGTGAGGCATCCGATGGCTTCCACCAGCGCGATGCCCGAACTGACGCCCGGGTACGCCAAGCCGCAGCCCAGGGCCATGAACAGGCCCTTCCAAGGCTGTGACCCGCCGTACCGCCACCGGGCGTCCCGCTCCACCCAGACAGCCGCTCCGGCCCAGCCGCCCGCAACCACCAGCCACGTCAGAGCGTGGCTAAGAAACCCCGGGGGCGGCAGCGACTCGAGAGGCGACATGGAGACCGAAGGGGGAGACTCAGCGTGAACGAACCGCCCCCCCAATATGGTGATTTTCGGCTGACTGGCAACCTCTGCCGCTTCCCCGCAGCGCTTTGGGAGACTCTGGGAAGCCGGTGCCGGTCAGCGACGACATGCGGGAAATGCTCATGGAACGGGTCAGGTTGGGTCGATCACTCCTGACGATCATGCCGATTTTCCGGCGCGGGGACCGCCCCGCCCAGACGCGACGGCCCTCGACAGGAAAGTGACTCCGATGCGGACAATTGCCTTCGCCCGCCATAGACAACGAGCCGCCACCCGAGCCCGGTGTCCACGCCGTCGGTTCGCCGACTGGCAGCGGTGCATCCGTCGAACGGTGTCGCTGGCTTTGGTCGCCGGGGCGACCGCAGCGGCCCCCTGGACCGCACACGCTCAGATGGGCCAGACGGCCATGGCGCCCGCCACAGGCATCGCCAATCGAGCAGTCAACGGCTTCAAGGACCTCAACGCCAATGGGCCAGGCTGGCTCTACTACGGGATCAACGCCGCTGACCGTGGCCTGGGCTACCAGGGCAGCTACATGACGCTCGGCGGCTACGTCCCGTATGCCGAGGATGGCCTCGGCGGCCTCTGGGCAGCCGACCTCCGAAGCCACCTCTCCGTGTACGGCGGTTTCTTTTCCAATGTCGGAGCCGTGCGAAAGCAGTTCATCGGCGGCACGCTCCTGGGCGTGGGCGTGTTCTGGGACTATGACGGCGATCTCAACCAGTATTCCGATACGACCATCACCGACGACAGCGGCTCCTACGTGTTCGCTGGCGGGCAGGTCTACAACCAGGTAGGCATCTCCGGCGAGTGGCTCAC
>JBJTRH010000074.1:0-4512 GCA_046076065.1 Planctomycetaceae bacterium
CCATCGTGGCTGCGCTCGGCGGCATACGCCGGCTCGCGGGGCACGGGCAACCCCGAGCTGAGTGCGGGCCTGATGGTGGGGCGTGCGTCACGCTGCGCCGAGTTCCGTGTCAGGAAGCCGCAATCGCGTGAGCGATGCGGGCCGGGCCGCGCTTCAGGAAGCCGCAATCGCGTGAGCGATGCGGGCGGCGTTCACGCGAGGGTGGAGTCGAACACGCGGACCTTCGCCCAGTCGGTGGCGTTGTCCGCGATGAACTGCTCGTGCCGCGGGGCCGTCTGGTACACGTCGTGCGCGGCGGGCGATTCGAACACGATCACGAGGGCCACGTCGTGGTCGCGGTCGTTCACCTCGCGGTCGTACTCGGCCGCGCGAGGGCCGGCCGCGAAGAAGACCGTGCCGGGATGGCCCGTGAGGTGCTCGTGGCACGAGGCCACGAGCTTCGCGGCGGCCTCCGGCGTGCGGTGCTTGAGCGTGAAGTAGACGGCGTGGCAGAGCTGGGGCATGGGGAGTCCGTGTCAGGCGGGATTGGAATCGCGGGCCACCTGCGCCGCCGCGGGGCCGGGAGTGGGCATCGACTCGCCCGCCCGACGGGGCACGGCAGGGCCGATGATCTCCTGCACCTCGGTGTCGTCGAGCATCTCGCGGGTCTCGAGGGCGGTGGCGAGGCGGTCGAGCTTGTCGCGGTTGTCGGAGAGCAGCTTCACCGCCCGTTCGGCGGCCTCGTTGAGGATCCGCGCCACCTCCTCGTCGATGATCTGTGCGGTCCGCTCGCTGAACTCGCGATGCTCGTAGACGTCGCGGCCCAGGAAGGGGTGCTCGTTCGAGGTGGAGCACGACACCGGACCCACCCGCTCGCTCATGCCCCAGGTGGCCACCATCTTGCGGGCGATCCGCGTGGCGTTCTGCAGGTCGTTCTCGGCGCCGGCCGTGTATTCGCCGAACACGATCTTCTCGGCGGCCCGGCCGGCCAGCCCGAGTACGAGCCGGTTCATGAGGGCCGACTCGCCGATGTTCATGCGGTCTTCCTCCGGCACGAGCTGCGTCACGCCGAGCGCCCGGCCGCGGGGGATGATCGTCACCTTGTGGAGCTTGTCCACGCCGGGGAGAAGCCAGGCGCCCAGCGCATGGCCGGCCTCGTGGTAGGCGGTCATCTTCTTCTCGCGGCCGGTGAGCACCTCCTCCCGCTTCGGGCCCATCAGCACCTTGTCGCGGGCGTAGTCGAAGTCGGAGGAGTCGACGGCGTTCTTGTCGTGCCGCGTGGCCCAGAGGGCCGCTTCGTTCACCAGGTTGCGGATGTCGGCGCCCGTCAGGCCCACCGTGGCTCCGGCGAGCCGGTCGAGGTCGACGTCGGACGCGAGCGGCACGTTTCGCGTGTGCACCTTGAACAGGGCCAGCCGGGCCTTCTGGTTGGGGCGGTCGACGGTCACGTGGCGGTCGAAGCGGCCCGGACGGAGCAGGGCGGGGTCGAGCACGTCGGGCCGGTTGGTGGCCGCGAGCACGATCACGCTCTCCGACGGGCTGAAGCCGTCCATCTCGGAGAGGATCTGGTTGAGCGTCTGCTCCCGCTCGTCGTGGCCGCCGCCCAGGCCCGCGCCGCGAACCCGCCCCACGGCGTCGATCTCGTCGATGAACAGGATCGCCGGGGCGGCGTCCTTCGCGGTCTTGAACATGTCGCGCACCCGCGACGCCCCCACGCCCACGAACATCTGGATGAACTCGCTGCCCGAGATCGAGAAGAAGGGCACGCCCGCCTCGCCGGCCACGGCCCGGGCCAGGAGTGTCTTGCCGGTGCCCGGCGGGCCCATCAGCAGCACGCCCTTGGGCACGCGGCCGCCGAGCCGCTGAAACTTCTGCGGATCCTTGAGAAACTCCACGATCTCCTGCAGGTCGGCCTTCACCTGCTCGAGCCCCGCCACGTCGGCGAAGGTCACCGGCTTGTCCTTGGCGTCGTAGCGCTTGGCGGGCGACTTGGAGAAGCCGCCGAGGAAGCCGGTGTTGCCCAGCGGATCGCGGGCGCGGCGGAGCGTCATCCAGAAGCCCGCCATGAGCAGGAGCGGCACGAGCATGTAGAGGCCCATCAGGAAGCCAGTGCCGTCGGTCGGCGTGCGGGTGAGCTTCCGGATCTCGTCGTGCTCCTGCATCAGCCTGTCGAACCCCTCGCGGAGGTAGGGGTTGAGGTCGAGCGCGAAGGTCTTTCGCGGCTTGCGGCCGGGAGCCTCGGCGGCGAGCTCTTTGGCAAACTCCCCCTCGAGGTGGTCGCCGGCGAGCACCACCTTCGTGACGTTGCCCTCCTTCACCTGCTTCACGAACTCGTCGTAGGAGATCGCGTCGCCGCCCGTCGAGGCGTTGCCGGTGAGCACGGTGGCGAGGGCCACCGCCGCCAGGATCAGGAGGATCGCCATCGGCAGGCCGAGCGGACGACCGAGCTGCGGGGGCATGCTGGAGGGACCCTTCGGTCGCGGGGCTGAATCCATGGAACGCGCAACTCTCCGGTGGGCTGTTCCGGACGCCGCCGCACTGGTGACGGCTTGGGGGGTCGCCCGGGTCCGGTAGTCTACCGTACGCATGGCGGCGCGGGCGTGTGGTCGTGTCGCCGGCCGCGGCCGAATCGCTGCGGGATTCCGCGCGGCGGGAGTGTGTGATGCAGCAGGATCTTTCAGCCGGGCGGCCCGTGAAGCACGGCGTGGTCGCGGTGGCCACGCGCGGCGGACGGTTTCTCGCCATTCGCCGCGGCCTCACCGTGGCGGCCGGGGGCCGGGTCTGCTTTCCCGGCGGGCACGTGGAGCCCGGCGAGGCGGAGCACGAGGCGGTGATCCGCGAGTGCCGCGAGGAACTGGCCGCCGTGGTGGAGCCCGCGGCCTGCGTGCATCGCAGCATCACGGCCTGGGGCACGGCGCTGGCGTGGTGGACCGTCACGCTCGCGGAGAGCGAGCTCGTGCCGCATCCGGTGGAGGTGCACGAGATTCTCTGGCTGTCGCTTGAGGAGATGCTCGCCGAGCCGACGCTGCTCTCGGGCAACCGCGAGTTTCTCGAGGCCGTGATCGCGGGCCGCGTGCGGCTCTGAGGCTCAGGCGGATGGTGGTGCAGCCGTACCGCTTACGCGGTGACGCTTCCTAGCGATTTCAGGAAGCCGCAATCGCGTAAGCAATGCGGGCCGAAGCACGAGAGGCTCAGGGTTCCGGCGGCGACGGGGCCAGCGGCGGCTCGGGCAGCGAGTCGTCGTCGTTGCGGAAGATCACGCCGGGCGGCTGCCGCGGCGGCTCGAGCAGCGGCGGGTTCTCGGCGGAGTCGAGCAGGGCGCGGAGCCGGTTGGGCGTCGTGGGCTCCGGTTCGCGCATCGTGGCCGACGCCTGCTGCACGGCGGGGTCGCGGTGCACGCGGCCCTCGGCGAGGCGGACATCCGCGAGCCAGGTCTCGATCGTTCGCCGTTCGTTCACGGTGAGCGGGGCGGCGGCGAGTCGGCTGCGGCCGGGCTTCGTGGGATGCGTTGCGGCGAGCATCCGCACGAGGGCCGCGGGGTCGCGGTCAGCGCCCACCGTCTTGAGAAAGGTGCTGATGTTGGCGAGCGTGTGGCCGCGGTCGGGCCGGGCCGACACGGGGCCGCGTTCGAACCTCGGCTCGTGGCCCGCGGGGCCGCCGTGGCAGGCGCCGGCCGCGCAGCGGTTGACGATCAGCGGCTGCACCTGCCGCGTGAACCGGCCGACGAGTTCGGGCGGGAGGTCGGAGGCGGCCGCCGCGCCGCAGGCGATCGCGACGAGCATCAGGGCCGGCATGGTGGCGGCGAGACCGCGGGAGGGCATCGGGCATCCTCCAGGGGATCGGGGATGGTGGGCGAGGGCACTACGAGGGGCGGGAGGGTAGGCCGGCGACGGCCGCGAAACAAGCAGAGTTCGCTTGTGGCGGCGGGGCGTGAATCCCTACACTTTTCGCCATCTAGTTCACGATTTTTCACCCCGAGGACGCCATGGAACGCACCTTCGTCATGTTCAAGCCCGACTGCCTCGAGCGCGGCCTCGTGGGCCGGATCCTCACGCGATTCGAGGAGAAAGGGCTGCGGCTCGTGGCGATGAAGATGCTCCGGGTGACGCCCGCGCTCGCGAAGCAGCACTACGCCGAGCACGTCGAGAAGCCGTTCTATCCGGGCCTCGAGGAGTTCATCACGGCGTCGCCGGTGGTGGCCACGATCTTCCAGGGCCCGGAGGTGATCCGCGTGGTTCGCGAGATGCTCGGCGCCACCAGCGGCCTGAAGGCGGCGGCGGGCACGATCCGCGGCGACTACTCATCCAGCCGGCAGATGAATCTCGTGCATGCGTCCGACTCGCCGGAGTCGGCGGCCAGGGAGATCGGCATCTACTTCAAGGCCGATGAGATCCAAGCGTGGGATCCGTCGCTGGCGTGCTGGTATCAGGCACCGGGCGAGGCGTGAGCATCAGGTCGCACGCGTGACCGCGTGAGCGGTACGGCTGCGCCACGATCGGCCGAGCCTCACGAGCTTCGGCCCGCATCGCTCAC